>JAAYEA010000110.1 GCA_012689325.1 Chloroflexota bacterium | reverse complement strand
TAGCGCCAGGTGGTTTGGGTGTAACGCTCGCCATCCAGGCCGCCCATGACATAGATCTGGCCGTCGAGGGCGACGGTGGCGTGCCCATAGCGTGGCTCGGGCAGGCTGGCCGCCACGGACCAGGCGTTGGCCGTGGCATTATACACCTCGAGGGCCCGCAGGCCGACGCCGTTATAGCCGCCGGGCGCATAGATCTTGGCGCCGATGGCGGCGATGGAGAGGTGCGCGGCGCGGGTGGGCTTGGCGCTGCCGGATTGCCACGCGCCGCTGGCGGGGTCATAGATATCGACGTTATTGGCGTAGGAGGTCGCCGTCTCGCCGCCGATGACATAGACCTGTCGCCCGATGCCCACCGCGGCCAGGCGCGAGCGCGGCGTGGGGAGCGGCGTCGCGGTTTGCCAGGTGGGGAAGGCGGTGGCCTCCAGCGTCACCTCGGCCTGCACGTGGGCCTGGGTGGTGGACTGGGCGACGACGGTCAGAAGCGCCTTTTCGCCGATGCCGGCGGTGGCCGGGATATCCACCTGCACCACGACCTCTGCCGAGCTGCAAGGCCCCAGCGACAGCGTCGAGAGGGGGTTGCCGTCGAGATCCAGCAAATGCACCGGCCAAGCGCTCCCGGTCACGGACAGCGTAAAGGCATCGGCCTGTTGGCCGGTATTCACCAGGCTCAGGTGGAAGGCGATGGACTGCCCCATGACGCCGGACTGGGCGCGGTTGGATGCCGCCAAGGCGACGTCATGCGGTTGCCTGGGCTGGCTGAGCCAATCCAGGGCGCGCGCCAGGGCCACCTGGCGCTCCAGCTCGCCCAGGCCCTCCAGGCCGAAGGCCAGATAGACGACCCGGCTGCTGCAGTCGTCGATCTGCACGCCAGCATAGCCATCGCCGACATAGCGGGCGATGGGCAGGGCGAGGCTGTCGGCGGGGGCGATTTCGCTAGGATAGGTCTGGTTCTGGGCGCTATCTGGCACGCCCAGGGTCAGGTGCAACCCAGCCAGGACGCCCGCGGGCAAGCCCGTCACCTGGGTCAGGTTCACATCATCGCGCACATAGGAGGCGTGCAGGCGGCTGCGGTAGGTGGCTGCGGCGTACTCGCGCTCCACGTCCCAGTAGCCGATATCCTGCCCGGTCATCAGCAGCGCGCCGCCGCTATCCAGATAGGCGGCCAGGGCAGGCCAGGCGCCGATATAGCCCGGCGAGTTTTTGGGGTGCGACCAGATCACCACATCGTAAGGGGCCAGGTCGGTGGCGGAGGGGTTGCCCTCCGGAAAGGCTGCGATATCCCAGACGTCATAATCGTAGAGGTTGGCGCTCAGGGAGCGCTCGTAATAGTCGCCCTTCTTCTCCTGCCGCCAGACGTCGGCATTGACCAGCAGGATCGTGGGGCCGGCGGGCAGCGCGAGGTTCAGCGTGACCGTCGCGCCAGCGGTGACCGTGAGTGGGGCGGGCTGGACGCCGCGGTAACCAGGGACATCGGCAAAGGCGCGCAGGGTATAGGTCCCCGCGGGTAGCCTCAGCGTGTATTGGCCCGCTGCATTGGCCTGGGCGACCACGGGCGTATCCAGGACTTGCACCTTGGCGGGAAGGCCCAGCAGGGTGGCGGCGCTGCGGACCGTGCCCTGGACGGTCCCGGCGGGCTGGGCCGTCAGGGCCAAGTCGAGCTGGAGGTTGGCGTCGCGCATGATCTGGATGCCCGGGACGAGGCCGGGCTGGTAGGCAAAGGAGCTGGCGGTCACGTCGTAGAGGCCCGCGGCGACGTCCAGGCGGTATTCCCCTTGGGCGTTGCTCAGGGTCTTGGCGGCGCCGCCATGCTCGCGGCTGGCCATGACGATGAGAGCGCCCGGCACGGGCAGTCCCGTCGTGGCGTCGGTCACGCGGCCGCGGAGCGAGCCGTGGGGGATGACGGTGCGCACCGCCTGGTAGGCGTCCACGAGGCCCCAGCCGTAGGCGTTATCCGGCCCGGCGGGCCCCAGCTCCACGGCGGTCTGCATCAGGATCTGCTTGGTCTCGGTGATGGTGAGGGTGGGGTTATCCTTGGCCCCGAGCAAGCGCGTGACGTTGTAGCGGCGGTCGGCATCCCACAGCAGCGCCGCCAGCCCGGCGACGTGGGGCGTGGCCATGGAGGTGCCGTTCCAGCCTCGCTCATAGCCGCCGCCCGGCACGCTGGAATAGATGTCCACGCCGGGCGCGACGATATCGGGCTTGACCTCGCCCCAGGGAGAGGGGCCGCGGCTGCTGAACATGGCAATCTCGCTGTCGATATCTACCGCGCCGATGGCTACCGCCTCGGGCAGGCTGGCCGGGGCGTTGACGGTCCCTGCGCCCGGGCCCTCGTTGCCGGAGGCAAAGACGGAAAAGATGCCCGCGGCGCGCCAGGCGCGCAGGGCCTCGCGGAAGGTGAGGTCGGCGCTTTCGTCGCTCCCCCACGAGTTGGAGACGATATCGGGGGCCTTGGCGGGGTCGGGGTTCGCGCCTAGGAGATCGGTGGGGGCCAATATCCACTGAAAGCCCTCCAGGATCGTGACGTCGGTGGCCTCGCCGGCGTCGGTAAAGATCTTGACGGCGATCCATTCGGCGCCAGGGGCCACGCCGATCACCTTGCTGCCGTCCGGCTCGGAGCCGACGATGGTGCCCATGGTGTGGGTGCCGTGCCCATTCCCATCCTGCGGCACGGTGGGGTAGCCGCCCGTCGCGTCGTACCAGTTGTAGCTATGCGAGACCGCGCCGCTATCATAGCCACGGTAGCTGTGCAGCAGCGCGGGATGCTGATAGTCCACGCCGGTATCCATATTGGCGACGACGATGCCCTGGCCGGTGACGTTAAAGCCGCCCCAGACCAGGTCGGCGCGGATCTGGGTGATGTTCCAGGGGATGACGGGCGCGGCTGCG
>JAAYEA010000109.1 GCA_012689325.1 Chloroflexota bacterium | reverse complement strand
TCCAGCAGCCGCTGGCTCTCCGCCGTGTCCATCCAGTCGGTGCAGAACTGCACCCGGCTGAAGGCCTCCTCGGGCAGCATCCCCACGCCCATCCCCTCCAGGATCGTCTGGGCGATCTCGCGAAAGTGGTACTGGCAGCGCGGCCCCCCGCCGATGAGCAGCGTCTTGCCCCAGATCGTCTCGCTGGTCGCGGCGTGCAACAGCGCCAGTCCCACGTCCCGCGTGTGGACGTACTCCATGCGGTTCTCCAGCGGCACGTCGAACATCCCCGTGTCCGGCCGGATATCCAGCGGCATCGCCGCGGCGAAGCGCAGAATCGCCCACGTCAGGCCCGAGGCGCGGATCATCTCTTCGCATTCGATCTTGTGCTTGGAATAGTGCTCCAGGGGGTCCACCGGATCGTCGGCGGTGAGCGGCGGCTGGTGGTTCTGCGTCCGGCCATAGACGTGCACCGACGAGGAAAAGATCAGCTCGGGCGGCGTGGGCTGGGCCAGCATCGCCTCCACCAGGTGGCGCGTCCCCTCCACGTTGATCGCCCGGGCCCAGTCGGGGCGGCGCTCCGACTCGACGCCGGTGACGGACATCTTGGGGATGATGAAGGCCAGGTGAATCACCACGTCCTGGTCGCGCACGGCGGCGGCCACGTCGTCGGCGGAGCGCAAGTCGCCCCAGTGGACCTCGCAGCGGCCCTGGTAGCGGCGCGCGGTGCGCTCGTTCGCCTTGTTGCGAACGTCGAAGCAGCGGACCTGGTGCCCGCCCACCAAGAGCGCCTCCAAGGCGCTGGTGCCTACATTGCCAAAGGCTCCGGTCAGTAACACGCGCATGGGTGACCTCCAAATGCAGCAAATGATAGCGAAGGGCGGATGGCGCCCGCTATCAGTATAGGGTGGCGCACGTTCCGGCACAAGTGCCGCCCGTCATATGCCGGGCGGCCAAAGTCGCGCCGCCACGCTATTTGCCGCCGCGCCCTCCCCGTGCTATATTGCCGCCACGGGTTGCTCCGCGCGGAGTCACGAGACACACAAGCACACGAAACCCGAATCTGCCTTGGCCTCTTTCGTGTGGTTCGCGTGTTTCGAGGTTCCAACTCCTGGTTCTTGCAGCGCGGAGATTCGTGCGATCTGCGGAAATCCGCGTACCCTTTCCGGCCGAGGAGGCCGCCATGCCCGACACGCCCCCGCGCCCCAACATCATTCTCATCCTCGCCGACGACATGGGCTACTCCGACATCGGCTGCTTCGGCGCCGAGATTCGCACGCCCAACCTCGATTCCATGGCCGAGCGAGGCATCCGCTTCACCCAGATGTACAACGGCGCGCGCTGCTGCCCCACCCGCGCGTCGCTCCTCACGGGCCTGTACGCTCACCAGGCCGGCGTGGGCCACATGGTGGGCAACCACGGCTATCCCGAATACCAGGGTTACCTCCGCGACGACTGCGTCACCATCGCCGAGGCGCTGCGGCTGGGCGGCTACCGCACCCTCATGTCCGGCAAGTGGCACGTCGGCGGCAGCTACAACGCCATGGATCCCGGCTCCTGGGATCCCGGCGGCCCCGGTCACCCCACGCCTCGCCAGCGCGGCTTTGACCGCTATTACGGCACGCTGGACGGCGCGGGGAGCTTTTTCCACCCCCACGCCCTGCTGCGCGACGACACGGTCATCCACCCGGAGGGCGAGGGCTATTACTACACCGACCGGATCACCGCGGAGGCCTGCCAGATGATCGACGGCGCCCACGCGGAGGGCCGGCCCTTCTTCCTGTTCCTCTCCTACACGGCGCCACACTGGCCGCTGCACGCCCTCCCCGAGGACATCGCCAAGTACGAGGGGCGCTATCGCCGCGGCGGCTGGGATGCGCTACGCGCCTCACGCCACGAGTCGGCCAAGGGCCTGGGCATCCTGAGCGACCGGTGGGAGATCACCCCGCGGGACGAGGGGGCGCCCGCCTGGGAGGACGTGCCAGACCCAGACTGGGAGGACCTGCGCATGGCCGTCTATGCCGCGCAGGTGGACCGCATGGACCAGGGCATCGGCCAGGTGCTGGCCAAGCTGCGCGCGCTGGGGCTGGAGGAGAACACGCTGGTCATGTTCCTCTCCGATAACGGCGGCTGCGCCGAGCTGCTGCGCGAGGACGGCCACGTCCAGCGCTACGCCACCCAGACCCCCGATGGCCAGCCCATCCGCGTCGGCAACCTGTCGGGGGTGCGCCCCGGCGGGCCGGACACCTTTATGAGCTATGACCTGCCCTGGGCCAACGCCTCCAACAGCCCCTTCCGCCTCTACAAGCACTGGGTCCACGAGGGCGGCATCGCCACGCCGCTGGTGGTGCAGTGGCCCGCGACGATTCGCCAGCCCGCCATCCTCCACGCCCCATGCCACATCATCGATCTGATGCCCACCTTCCTGGAGGCCGCGGGCGTCGCCCAACCCGCCGAATACGGCGGCCGCGCCGTCCAGCCGCTGGAGGGGGAGAGCCTCCTGCCCGCCTTGCGCGGCGAGCCCTGGCAGCGCGAGGGGGTGCTCTTTTGGGAGCACGAGGGCAACCTGGCCGTGCGCGACGGGGACTGGAAACTGGTGCGCAAATACCCGGGCGATTGGGAGCTCTACAACATGGCCGAGGACCGCACCGAGTTGCACGACCTTCGCGCCGCTGACCCCGGCCGCGCCGAGCGCATGATGCGCTGGTACGGCGAGTGGGCCGCGCGGATCGGCGTCCGCGATTGGCCGCTGGCGCCGCGGCGCTAGCTAGGGAGAGCGATGGAGACCGACCCGCAGGCCATCTGCGCGCAGCTCAATGCGCTGGCCGCCGACGCCTCGCTCCTCGCGCCGGGGAACCTGGCTGGCCGAGAAGAGGCCCTGGGGCTCGTGGAGTGGGCCGAGGCGCTGGTGCGCCTGCGCAAGTGGGAGGACCTCGCCGCCCTGCGCCGCCGGGCGGGGTCGCTGCGCCGCCAGCTCGCGCAGGTGGATCGGGCGCTCTTTGACCAGGTGCGCGCGGGGATCCGCTCCGGCGCGCTGCGGGGCGAAGCGCTCCGCGCCCGGCTCGACCCGTTCACGCGCTACCGCCGCGGCGAGCGCGGGCAGGTCCACGCAGGCTATGACGCGCTAGACCGGCTGGTGGAGGGGGTGTTGCGGTTGGGCCGCCCGCCCACGGCCCAGCGCGCCCTGGACCGGGAGATGATCCAACTGGAGCTGACCCCGGCCCGCGCCGTGCTCGAGCTGGTCGATAGCGTCCCCCTGGGGCCGGGCGACCTCTTTCTCGACCTGGGCTCCGGGCTGGGCCAGGTGACCATCCTGGTCCACTTGCTCACCGGGGCGCGGGCCCGCGGCATCGAGCGCGAGCCCGCCTATTGCCAGTTCGCCCGCGAGCGCGCCGCCGAGCTGCGGCTGAAGGGGGTCGAGTTTCTCAACCTCGACGCCAGGGCCGCCGACTATGGCGAGGCCAACGTGGCCTTCATGTTCGCGCCGTTCACGGGGAGCATCCTGCGCGAGGTGCTGGACCGGCTGGAGCGAGAGACGAGGGCTCGGCGGCTGGTGGTTTGCAGCTATGGCCCTTCCACCGCCACCGTCGCGGCGCAACCCTGGCTGCGCCCCCTGGGCCCCACCGCCGCCCACCCCTACGCCCTGGCCACGTTCGCGAGCGGAGAATCACTGGACGCAGATTCGTAGGATCAGGACGATCAGCCTCTTGATCCCCTCTATCCCGCGGTCTGCGTCCCATTTCCTGGAGATGAGCGATATGCCAACCGCAACCATCATCGAGCAATGGTCCGAGATCGAGCGGCCGCCCGCGCCCGAGCTCCAGCGCGTGACGCTGGACCCGGCTACCACCGCCCTCCTGGTGCTGGACATCCAATACGCCAACTGCACCATCGAGCGGCGGCCGCGCTGCGTGGCCAGCCTCCCGGCAGTGGAGCGGCTGTTGGCCGCCGCGCGCGCCGCTGGCGTGGCCGTGATCTATTCCCTGGTCCCCCATAGCGAGCCCAGCGACATCCGCGCCGAGGTGGCCCCGCTCGCCGGCGAGGCGGTGGTCCGCACCGGCGTGGACAAGTTCTTCCGCACCGAGCTGGAGGCGCTCCTCACGGCGCGGGGCATCCAGACCGTGGTCATCGTCGGCACCTCCGCCCATGGCGCGGTGCTGCACACCGCCACCGGCGCCGCGCTGCGCGGGCTGCGCGTGGTCGTGCCGGTGGACGGCATGTCCGCCGATCACCCCTTCGCCGAGCAGTACGTCGCCTGGCACTTGGTCAATGCGCCGGGCACGCGCCGCAGCGCCACCCTCACCCGGACGGACTGGATCGCGTTCAGCTCACGACCCGTATAGCGCCATCGCCCGATGCATCTTGTCCATGATCGCCACGTCGTAGGGGCAGCGCTCCTCGCAGAGCCCGCAGTCGGTGCAGGCCGAGGCCTTGACGGTGAACCCGGCATAGCCCTTGCGCAGCTCCTCCGTGACCCCCTTGC
>JAAYEA010000108.1 GCA_012689325.1 Chloroflexota bacterium | reverse complement strand
GTCTCTCATATTCGCAAGTCCTTTGGGACCGCCCGCGCGGTGGAGGATGTGTCGTTTTCCGCCGAGCCAGGCCAGATACTGGGGCTCTTGGGCCCCAACGGCGCCGGCAAAACCACCTCCATCCGCATCATTCTCGATATCTATCGAGCCGATAGCGGCATGGTCTCGGTCCTGGACGGGCCCATGACCGAGGGAAAGAAAGCCCGCATCGGCTACCTGCCGGAGGAGCGCGGGCTCTATCAAGACCTGCCGCTGGAGCCCTGCCTCCTCTACCTGGCCACCCTCAAGGGCGTCGCGCCCAAGGTGGCGCGGCAGCGCCTGGGCGAGTACCTGGAGCGCTTTGACTTGGCCGCCCACAAGAACAAGAAGGTCAAGGAGCTCAGCAAGGGCATGCAACAAAAGGCCCAGATGATCAACACCGTGTTGCACCAGCCCGACCTGATCATCATCGATGAGCCCTTCGCGGCGCTGGACCCCATCAACACCCAGATGGTCAAGGACCTCATCCTCCAACTGCGCGACGGCGGGGCCACCATCCTCATGTCCACGCACCAGATGCACCAGGCAGAGGAGCTCTGCGACCGCATCGTCCTCATCGACCAGGGACGCGACGTCCTTTCCGGCAAGCTGGATGAGGTGCGCCGCCGCTATATGGGACACGCCGTGATCGTGCGGGTGGCCGGCGAGCTTCCGCCGCTGGAGGGCGTCGCGAGCACCGCGCGGCAGAACGGATCCCTGCGCCTGGCGCTGGCCGAGTCGGCCTCCCCGCAAGACGTCCTGCGCCAGTTGGTGGCGCACGGGGCGGCCGTGGAGCGGTTCGAGATCGCCGTCCCCACCCTCGACGAGATCTTTATCCGGGCAGTGAAGGAGGGGACGACGTCATGAACCGCATGTGGCTGATCGCATGGCACGAGTACGCGATGCGCGTGCTCAAGAAGGGCTTCCTCCTGGCGGTGGCGGCCCTGCCCGTCTTTGTCATCGCGATGGTGGGCCTGGGCGCCTTCATCGAAAGCACGGAGCGGGATGACCGGCCGCTGGGTTACGTGGACGTTGCCGGCGCCTTGGGCGATCCGCGGCCGCCGGTGGCCTGGGCGCGAGGACCCGATGATGTCGGGGCGGCGCGCCTGGTGCCCATGGCGCGCTTTGGCTCTGCGGACGAGGCGCTGGCGGCGCTGCGGCGCGGCGAGATTCAGGCCTACTATGTCCTCGCGCCGGACTATGCCCAGACCCGCCGCGTGGAGCTGTACTACCTCAAGGCCCCCGGCGGGAACGCCACCCGGCAGTTCTGGAGCTTTCTCCAGGTCAACCAACTGGGCGGCCTGGACCCGGCGGTGGCGGAGCGGGCCACGGCGGGGAGCAACCTCACCGTCCGCTGGCCGGAGGGGACCCCTGGCGGCGCGCGCGAGTTTTCGCCGCGCACCTTCCTCAGCAATTTTCTGCCGATGATCCTGGCCATGGCCAACATCTATGTGCTCATCAGCACCTCCAGCACCCTCATCGAGGCGCTGGTGACGGAGAAGGAAAACCGCACCATCGAGATCATGCTCACCTCCGTTTCCACGGAGCAACTGGTCATCGGCAAGGTGATCGGGATCGTGGGCATGACGCTGACGCTGCTGGCGGGGTGGGCCGCGCTGAGCGTGGCGGCGGTCTGGATCGGGGGCCAGGTCTTTCACCTTGCCATTCTGCAGAACGTGCGCGTGGATGGAGGGATGGCGCTGCGGATGCTCGTCGTGGCCATCCCGAGCCTGGTGCTGCTCTCGGCGCTGGTGGTCGCCCTGGGCATCACCCTGAGCGACGCGCACGAAGCGCAACAGACCTCGGGCCTGTTCGTGCTGCCCTCGGTGGCGCCGTTCTGGTTTTCCATGCTCATCTTCCAGAACCCCGCCAGCCCGATCCTGACGATCCTGACCATGGTCCCCCTCACGGCGCTCACCATGCTGGCGCTGCGGCTAATGCTCTCCGCCGTGCCAGGGTGGCAGGTGGCGGCCAGCGCCGCCATCACCGCGCTGGCGGCGGTAGGGGCCACCTGGCTGGCCGCGCGAGCGTTCCGCCTGGGCCTGTTGCGCTACGGCAAGAAACTGAGCCTGCGCGAGATCATGGGGAGGTCAGCATGAGCGCCAAGACTTGGCTGGTGTTGCGCCACGAGCTGATCATCACGCTGACGCGCCCTTCCTTCATCCTGGCCGCGTTGGGCCTCCCCCTGATCGCGGGGCTGATCTTTGGCGCGGCGTCCTGGCTAGCGCCCGACACACCCGCCGGCGCCGTCGGGACGGCGGCTCCCTCCGCGGCCCCTGGGCTGAAGCGCGAAGGATTCGTGGACTATGCCGGGATCATCCACGAGCTGCCGCCGGACCTGGCGCAGGGGATGCTCTCCGAGTACCCCGACGAGGACGCGGCGCTGGCCGCCTTGCGCGCGGGGGAGATCAGCGCCTACTATGTGATCGCCGCCGACTATATCGACAGCGGCGAGCTCACCTACACTAATCCGGCCTACACCCTGGTCGGCACCGGCGACCAGAGCTGGCTGATGAAACAGGTCCTCACCGCCAACCTGCTGGAGGGCGACCGCGCGCGGCTGGAGCGCTTCTGGAACCCGATGAACCTCGAGCAGCGCCCGTTGCAGGCGGATGAGCGCCGCGACATGGCGAGCCCGCTGGCCTTCTACGTGCCCTACGTCACCATGATGCTCCTCTATGCCACCATCATGATGGCGGGAAGCTTGCTGATGAACAGCATCACCACCGAAAAGCAGAACCGGGTGCTGGAGATCCTGCTCGGCTCGGTGCACCCGCGCGAGCTGCTGGCGGGCAAGGTCGCAGCGCTGGGCATCGCCGGGCTGGTGCAGACGTTCTGCTGGGTGGGCGCAGGCTATGTCTTGCTGCGGCTGGCCGGGCAGCGCATCTCCCTTCCCGCCGACCTCCAGCTCTCCCCATCGATCATCGGGTGGGGGCTGGCCTTCTTTGCGCTGGGCTATGCCGTCTATGCCACGCTGATGGCAGGGCTGGGAGCGCTGGCGCCGAGCCTGAAAGAGGCCTCGCAGGGGGTCACCCTGGTCATCTGGCCGTTGATCGTGCCGCTCCTGTTCATCTGGGCGATGGCGGAACAGCCCCACGCGCCGTACACGGTGGCGCTGAGCCTGTTCCCCCTCACCTCGCCCACGGTCATGGTCCTGCGACTCTCCCTGGGCGGGGTGCCGCTCTGGCAGCCACTGCTGGCGCTGGCGCTCTTGGCCCTCACCGCCGTCCTGGTGCTGCGGGCCGTGGCGCGCCTGTTCCACGCCCAGGTGCTGCTCGGCGCGCAGGGAGCCATCACGCCCAAGGTGCTGGTCCGCGCGCTGATGGGCAAAGCATAGCGCGGCGCGACCGCTTGTTCGCTCTCCGAGCGCCCAGCATCCTGGAGATGCCGGGCGCTTGCTCTGCCTCCCAGGCGCGCAGCGCCCCTCTTTGCGAGAGCACGCCGCTCTTCGCTTGACATTTTTCGTTTATTACTGTATAATACGAAACGAATATCGTACATGGAGGCACAATGGCTATCAAGGTCGATGAACTGGATCGTCGCATCATTGCCCTTTTGCAGCAGGATGGGCGTATGTCCAACGTGGACATCGCGCGCGAGGTGGGCGTCACCGAAGCCACCATCCGGAAACGCATGGACAAGCTCCTCTCCCAGGAAACTATCAAAGTGGTTGGCATCCCCAACCCGGCCAAGGTGGGCTACCCCATCGAGACCATCATCCTCTTGCAGGTGGACTTGCTCCGCTACAGCCAGGTAGCCCAGGCCCTCGCCGAAAAGGCCCCCGTCCGCTCGGTCAAGCTGACCACGGGCGAGTATGACATCGTTTTCGAGGCGGTCTTTGCGGAGGAGCAAGAGATCTTTCGCTTCCTCACCGACGAGATCGCCAGCATCCCCGGCGTGCGCAAGACCGCGACCTCCCACGTCCTCCGCCAGGTGAAAAGCACCTACGAGTGGGCCCTGCCCGGCGAAAAGATGCCGCAGGTGCTGGTGGTGGATGATGACCCCGATTTCGTGGAAGTGATCCGCTCCGTGCTCAAAACCGAGGGCTACGAGGTGCTGAGCGCCTCCAGCGGCGACGAGGCGCTCCGGCTCATGCGCGTGGCCCGGCCCGACTTGGTGATCCTGGACGTGATGATGCGCGGCGTGCTGGATGGCGTCCGGGCCAGCCAGGAGATCCGCCAGGACAAGGCCCTCAGCCGCGTCCCCATCCTCATGGTCTCTTCCATCGCCGGCTCGGACTATGCGGGGATGTTCCCCACCGACGAATACCTGCCCGTGGACAACTTTATCTCCAAACCCATCGATCCCTCCCAACTTTTGCGGGAGGTGGAGCGCCTGTTACACGGCTCATGAGCGCGAGCCCGTCGCGGCCTCGCGCGCCAGGCCCCGCAGCGTCGCGGGGAGGCCAGGAGGCACCATATGGGCAATATCCTGATCGTGGACGACGACCCCGATTATGTCGAGATCATGCGCACCGTGCTCCAATCCGCGGGGCATCGGGTCCGCGTGGCTTTCAACGGGCCGCAGGGCCTGGAAATGATGCGCCAGGAGCGGCCCGCGCTGGTGCTGCTGGACGTGATGATGTCTTACGTGCTGGACGGCCTCAACGTCAGCCACGAGATGCGCGAGGACCCGCAACTGCGCGACGTCCCCATCATCATGATCTCCTCCATCGCCGGCAGCGCCTACGCGGGCATGTTCCCCACCGATGAATACCTGCCCGTCAGCGAATGGATCTCCAAACCGGTCGACCCCAAGGCCCTGGTCGCCCGGGTCGCCAAGTACGCCTGAGGCCAAGAGGTAACCCAACATGCCCAACCAACGCGCCGTGCTGGTGATCGATGACGACGCCGATTTCACCGAGTTCGTCAAGATCATCTTGGAATCCGCTGGGTATGACGTGCTCGTCGCCCACGATGCCGACGCGGGCCTGGAGTTGGCTCGCCAGGCGCAGCCCCGTCTCGCGCTGGTGGACGTGATGATGTCCTATATCCTGGATGGGCTCAACCTGATCCAGACGATGAGGATGGACCCCCGCTGCTGCCAGATTCCGATCATCCTGGTCTCGGCCATCGTTAGCGCGGACCAGGACGGGCTCTTGCCCCCCGGGGAAGAGCTGGGCTGCGCGGCGTTCATGAGCAAGCCGCTGGAGCCCAGGGCGCTCCTGCGCACCATCGCCAAGGTGCTGGAGGAAACATAGCGCGCCCAACCACCGAGACTGGGCGCGCTGGCAGCGCCACCGGCGCGGAGGGAAGTGATCGCGGGCTCACCGCCATGTCACCCCGAGGTCGCAGCGCGGAGCGCCGGGCCGAGGGGTCTCGGCATACACAAGCGGAGATGCTTCGGCGGACCTCAGCACGAGGTTTCGAGTCAGTTCTCTGGGGAGGAGGTTCCATGTCTCCGACGCGCCAGGTCCAGGACCCCGCCAAGCGGGCCATGCTGCTCACCGCGCTCTATATCGCCCAGGAGCAATACGGCCACCTGAGCGAGGAGGCCATCCAGCGGGTCTCCGCTCGGCTGGGCCTCTCGCCCACCGAGGTGCTCAGCACCGCCAGCTTTTACACCCTCTATAACCGCCAGCCCTCGGCCCGCTATCGCATCCAGGTCTGCGCCGGCCTGTCCTGCCACTTGTGCGACGGCGCCGAAAGCCTGGAGCGCCAGGTTCGCCAAAAGCTTGGCCTGGCGGAAGGCCAAGACCGCACCAAGGATGGCCGCTTTTCCGTCGAGACGGTGGAGTGCCTGGCCGCCTGCGATACCGCTCCTAACCTGCGCATCAATGACGAGCTATTCGCGCGCCTCAGCCCCGAGGCAACGGACGCCCTGCTGGATCGGCTGATGAAGGAGTAGGCGCATGTTCGAAAAAGTCCTCCTGCGGAACGCCGGCGTGCCCGGCTCGGAGCGCATCGACGTCTACCTCTCGCGGGGCGGCTATCAGGCCCTGCCCCAGGCGCTGGCCCGCACCCCCGCCGAGCTGATCGACATGGTCAAACGCTCCGGGCTGCGCGGGCGCGGCGGCGCGGGCTTTCCCTCCGGCCTGAAGTGGGGCTTTATGCCCACCGACCCCGCCATCACCAAATACGTCTGCGTCAACACCGACGAGGGCGAGCCAGGGACCTTCAAGGACCGCCAGCTCGTGGAGCAAGACCCGCACCAGGTCATCGAGGGCGTCATCATCACCAGCTATGCCGTGGGCGCGCATCGCGCCTTTGTCTACATCCGCGGCGAGTTCTTTGACGGGATGAAACGCTGGGTTAAGGCCATCGCCGATGCCTATGAGCGGGGCTACTTGGGCCGAGACATCCTGGGGAGCGGCTACGGCCTCGACCTTTCGGTGCACCGCGGCGCGGGCGCCTATATCTGCGGCGAAGAGACGGCCATGATCGAATCGCTGGAGGGCAAGCGCGGCCAGCCGCGCAAAAAGCCGCCCTTTCCGGCCCAGGCCGGGCTCTTTGGCCGCCCCACCCTGGTCCACAACGTGGAGACGCTCTGCAACGTGCCGCACATCGTGCAGCGCGGGCCCGAGTGGTACGCCGGCATCGGCACCCCCAAGAGCACGGGGCCCAAGATCTTTTGCGTGAGCGGACACGTCAACCGCCCCGGCAACTATGAGCTGCCGCTGGGCGCCCCCCTGCGCGAGATCATCTTCGAGCACGCCGGCGGCGTCCGCGGCGGCCGGGCGATCAAGGCGGTCATTCCTGGCGGCTCCTCCACGCCCATGCTCACGCCCGACCAACTGGACACCCCCATGGATTTCGAGTCGCTGGCCCAGGCGGGGTCCATGCTGGGGACCGGCGCGGTCATCGTCATCGGCGAAGGGACCTGCATGGTGGACGTGACGCGCCGCATCGCCCGCTTCTTCGCCCACGAGTCCTGCGGCTATTGCGCCCCCTGCCGGGTGGGCACGCGGCGCCTGGCCGAGACGCTGGAGCGGGTCGAGACGGGCCAGGGGCGCCCCGGCGATCTCGACCTGCTGGCCGGCCTCTGCGAGGGGATCCAGGGGCGCACCTTTTGCCCTCTGGGCGACGCCGCCGCCGCGCCGGTGCGCCGCAGCCTGGAGCTCTTTCGGGGCGAATTCGAGGCGCACATCCGGAGCGCATGCTGAGCGGCACCTGACGCGAGACCTCGGAGGTCCGACGCAGACCAGTTGACAGCCCGCCAAGGAGGGGTACAATATGCCGACGATACTCGTCGTGGACGATGATCCCGATTTTGTGGAGTGGGTGAGGCTGGTCCTGGAGCCGCAGGGTCACCAGATCTTGACGGCGCCCAACGGCCAGTCGGGCCTGCGCTTGGCCGAAGAAGCCCAGCCCGACCTGGTCCTTCTGGACGTGATCATGTCCTCCGTGCTGGACGGCTTGCGGATGAGCCAGCAGATGCGCGAGAGCGCGGCTTGCCGGGGCATCCCCATCCTGATGGTGACCTCCATCGCCAACACGGATTACGCCGAGCTCTTCCCGACCGACGAGTATATCCACATCGACGACTTTATATCCAAGCCAATCGCGCCGCAAGAGCTGGTGGCGCGGGTGCGGTGCCTGCTGCACCCGTAGGCGGCGCGCTTGGCAGCAGGAGGAGACAGCGTGTCCAAACTCAAGATTGGCGGCATCATGCAGAATGTCCACCTGGCCAAGGTGGGTGTCATGTCGGTCCCGGACCGGCCCGGCATCGCCGGGGCCATCCTGGGCGCCCTGGGCCAGGCTGGGATCAACGTGCAGTTTATCGTGCAGTGTATCGACCTGCGCAATCAGACGCAGATCGTCTGCTGCGTCGGGCCGGAGGATGCCCAGCGCGCGCAAGAGGCGCTGAACCGGGTCAAGAACGACATCGGCGCCCAAGAGATCGTCATCACCCCCGACGTCTCCATCGTCTCGATCTTTGGGCCGGACTTTCGGGAGATCCCCGGCATCGCCGGGACCATGTTCTCGGCCCTGGCCGAGGCGGGGATCAACATCCTCGCCATCAGCACCTCCATCTCGACCATCTCGTGCGTCATCGCCTCCGCCCACCTGGACGACGCGGTGAATACCCTCAGCCAGGTGTTCGATCTGCCATAGGGGTCAGATCCATCGAACTCCGGACCTCCGAGCTCCCAGCAAGCCTCGGAGGTTCCGTGCGTATGGGGCCAAAGGAGGGCAGCCATGGGCATCGGGGCATTCACCAACAAGGCGCGCCAGCCAACCGACGCCGAGATCGCTGCCGCCATCGGCGACAAGATGCCGCTCTGGGAGGCGCTGATCCGCCACCTACGCGAGACCTACGCGGTCCAGGAAGACGTCAAGTTCTTGTACGGCCAAAAGTACGGCTGGGCGCGCCGGTTCCGGGTCAAGTCCCAGGCGCTCACCGCGCTCTTTCCGGCAGAGGGGAGCTTTGCCGCGCAGGCCAACCTCAGCGAGGCGGCGATCGCGCGGGCACAGCAGGAGGGGCTGGGCGAGAACGCGTTGCGGGCCATTAGCCGAGCGCAGCCCTACCCGGAGGGGCGCTGGCTGTTCGTGACCGTCGAATCGGAAGCGGACCTGCGGGACGCGCAGCGGCTGATCGCGCTGCGGGCGCAGGAGAAACGGCTGCGGTAGCCGGCAACCGGCGCGGGCTTCAGGCCGGAGGCAAAAAGCAGGAGGTCGGCAGCGAGAAGGTAAAGGTGGTGCCCTTGCCGACCTCGGACGCGACCTCGATTTGGCCGGAGTAGAGGTCCAGGATCGCCTTCACGATGGAGAGCCCCAGCCCCGTGCCCATGCGCTCGAACTCTTTGGCGTTCCGTGCCCGGAAAAAGTCCTCAAAAAGGTGCGCCTGGTCCTCAGGCGGGATGCCGATGCCGGTATCCTGGACGCTCCCCACGATGGCAGCGCCGTCGCAGGCAACCTGCACCGTCACTTGCCCGCCCGTGGGGGTGTACTTGATGGCGTTGCTCAGCAGGTTGTTCCACAACTGGCGGATATGCTTGGGGTTCGCCGCGATGAGCGGGATATCGGGGCCGATCTCGATCTGCAGGCCCAGGCCCTTTTCCTCCACCTGCCCGCGCATCAGGTCAACCGTCTCCTCCAGCGCCTCCACCACGTCCAGCGAGCACATCTCGTCGGCTTGGGTCGGGCCGCCCGTGATCCGCGCCAACTCCAGCAGGTCGCTGATCAGCGCCAATTGCTCCCCCGCCCGGCGCTCGGCCTTGCGCACAATGTCCGGGAACTGCGAAGGATCCACGTACCCTTCCAGGATCAGCTTCAGGTAGCTCTGGATCGCCGCCACGGGGGCGCGCAGCTCGTGCGCCACCAGCAAGGTGAAGCGGGACTTGAGCTGGTTGATCCGCTGCAGCTCGGCCTTTTCCTGCCGCAGCCGCTCGGCCTCGACCTCGTGCGCCCGCAGCCTCTGGGCCTCCAGCGACAGGCGGCGCCGCTCCAACCCCTGGTTCACAGCGTGGATCAGGGTGGCGGCGTCGAAGGGCTTGGAGAGAAAGTCGTAGGCCCCCGCCTTGATGGCCTGGATGGCCAGCTCGACGGTGGCATAGCCGGTAATGATGGTGACGATCATCTCGGGGTCGCGCGCCAGGGCCTCCGCGAGCACCTGCAGGCCGCCCACGCCGGGCATCATGATATCCAGCAGCACGAGGTCGTAAGGGCGCTCCGCCAGCTTGCGCAGCCC
The DNA here is from genome assembly GCA_012689325.1 of Chloroflexota bacterium. GTDB lineage: Bacteria > Chloroflexota > Anaerolineae > JAAYEA01 > JAAYEA01 > JAAYEA01. The sequence goes on along the minus strand of JAAYEA010000108.1, from coordinate 7,700 downwards.
GACCTCGCCGTTCTCGGCCAGGTCGACCTCCAGGTTCTCGCCCGCCAGGGCGCGCCGGCACCCCTCGCGGATGCCCTGCTCGTCATCGATGACCAGGATCGTTGCGGTTGGCTCCGTCATGGCACCACCTCCCCTAGCAATGGGATGCAGATTCGCGGGATCAGATGGATTCGGAGGGCCGGAATCCGGCCTATTCTCTGCGCCTCTCGCGCCGCGGCGCGCGGGCCATTCGGCGGAATGCCCCGCTCAGCAGATGCGCGGCAACTGCTCCCCCACCAGCCGGTCCACCAGCCGCGACGTGCCCAGCGGCGTGCGCAGGACCACCCGCCCGGGGTGCGCCGCCACGACACGGCCCGCCAGCCGCGCCTCGCTCCCGTAGCGCTGGGCGCGCATGGCCGCCAACGCCGCCTCGGCGGCCTCCGGCGCCACCAGCGCCACCAGCTTGCCCTCGTTGGCGACGTGCAGCGGGTCCAGCCCCAATAGCTCGCAGATGCTCGCCACCTCCGGGCGGACCAGTAGCCGCGACTCGTCGAGCTCGATGCCCACCCCCGACTGCTCCGCCAGCTCCACCAGCGCCGCGGCCAGCCCGCCTCGGGTCAGGTCTCGCAGCGAATGCACGGCCCCCGCGGGCGCGGCCTCGAGCAGCGCCTCGACCAGCCCGTTGAGCGGCGCGCAGTCGGAGCGCAGCGGCGCGGCGATGGGCAGCCCCTCGCGCAGGCTCATGATGGCCATGCCGTGCTCGCCCAGCGCCCCGCTGACGATCAGCGCGTCGCCAGGTCGCGCATTGGCCCCGGAGACATCCACCCCTGCCGGCGCCCACCCCACGCCCGCCGTGTTGATAAAGAGCCCGTCGGCGCTGCCGCGGCCCACCACCTTGGTGTCGCCGGTGACGATGGAGACGCCCGCCTCCGCGGCCGCCGCGGCCATGGAATCGGCGGCCCGCTCCAGGTCCGCCAGGGGCAGCCCCTCCTCGATGATGAACCCCGCCGAGAGGTAGAGCGGCCGCGCCCCCACCATGGACAGGTCGTTGACCGTGCCGCAGACCGCCAGCTTGCCGATATCGCCACCAGGGAAAAAGAGCGGGCTGACCACATAGCTATCGGTGGTAAAGGCGAGCCGCCCCGCCCGAGTCCCCGGGGCGATGGGGGGACACAGCTCCAGCACCGCCGCGTCGTCCAGGCGCGCCAGGGCCGCGTTAGCAAAGCGCGGGACAAAGACCCGCTGGATCAGCTCGTGGGTCAACTGGCCGCCGCCTCCGTGGGCGAGCAGGATCCGCTCGGTCATGGCCGCTCTCCATAGGCGTAATAGGCCGCGCAGGCCCCCTCGGCGGAGACCATGCAGGGGCCGATGGGATGAGCCGGGACGCAGCCGCGCCCGAACAGCGCGCACCCGGGCGGCAGCAGCGTCCCCCGCAGCACCTCGCCGCAACGGCAGCCGGGATGCTCCGCCGCCGGGCCCGGGTCCAGGGGATAGAGCGCCGCCGCGTCAAAGCGCGCATATTCCGGGCGCAGGCGCAGCCCGCTCACCGGCACGCGGCCCAGCCCACGCCAGTCGGCGTCGTCCAGCGTGAACACCCGCGCCATCATTGCCTGGGCAACCCGGTTCCCCTCTCCCGTCACGCTCCGGCCATAGGCGTTGCCCACCTCCGCCCGGCCCGTCTCGCCCAGCTCCACCAGCCAGGCGACCGCCCGCAGGATATCCAGCGGCTCGAACCCGGCGATGACGCAGGGGATGCCGTGCTCCCGCGGCAGGAACTCCCAGGCCGCGCTGCCAATGATGGTGGAGACGTGCCCTGGCCCCAAGATGCCCGATAGGCCCACCTCCCCGGCGCGGAGAATGGCCCGCATCGCCGCCGGCGTGGTCTTGTGCGCGGAATAGACAGCATAGTTGCTCAGCCCCTCCGCCTCCGCCTGCAGGATCGAGGCGGCCACGGTGGGCGCCGTCGTCTCAAAGCCGATCCCCATAAAGACCACCCGCCGGTCGGGGTGGGCGCGGGCCAGCGCCAGGGCGTCGAGGGTGGAATAGACCACGCGCACATCGCCGCCCTCGGCCTGAGCCCGCTGCAAGCTGGAGCGGCTGCCGGGGACGCGGACCAGGTCGCCAAAGGTGGCGACGATGACGCCGGGCTGCTGGGCCAGGGCAATGGCGTAATCCAAGTCGCGGTTGGCCGTGACGCAGACTGGGCAGCCCGGCCCCGAGAGCAGTTCCACCGTCGGCGGCAGCAACTGGCTCAGGCCGTGGCGCATGATGGCGTGGGTGTGCCCCCCGCAGAACTCCATGATCCGCAGCGGCCGCGTGGAGAGGGCGTGGATGCGCTCGGCCAGCGCCCGGGCCTGGGCGGGGTCGCGGAACTCGTCCAGGTACCTCACGGGCCCGCGGCCTCCGCGGCGTCGGCCTCCGAGGCCGCAGCCTCCATGTCTGCAAAGAGCTGCAACGTCTCCAGCGCCTCGGCCTCGTCCAGCAGGCCGATGGCATAGCCGGTATGGATGATGGCGTACTGACCCACCTGCGCCTCCGGTGTCAGGGCCAGGCTAATCGTCAACGTCGCGCCGCCCAGCTCGACCTCGGCCAGGCTGCCTTCGATGCGCTTGATCAGCGCGGGAACTGCGAGACACATGATAGGCTCCTCAACGTATTCGTGACGGCGCGGGACCAGGAGCGGATGAATCCGCCACGACATACCCGAGCCACCGGGGTATTCAGTCGCGGATTCAATCGCGTCCGGGCGGCGGGAACGGATAAGCCCGCCACCCCATGCCCGGATCGCCGAGGTATGTAGTCGCGAGTTCATCCGCATCCGGGCGGCAGGAACGGATGAGCCTGCCCCGCCACCCCATGCCCAGATCACCGAGGTATGTAGTCGCGAATTCATTCGCGTCCGGGCGGCGGGAACGGATGAGCCTGCCCCGCCACCACCGCTTGCCCCAGGGCGACGCCGCCGTCATTGCAGGGGACCTGGTGGTGCGTCAGCACGGCAAAGCCGTCGCCTTCCAGCAGCGGCAGCAGCAGCGCCGCCAACAGCCGGTTCTGGAAGCACCCGCCGCTGAGCGCCACCGTCGTCAAGCCAGTCTCGGCGCGCATGGCCTGGCACATCGCCAGCGCTATCTCGGCCACGGTGCGATGCCACCGCCACCCTATGGTAGCCACATCGGCGCCGCGCCGCAAATCCGCGACGGTGGCCCGCCAGGCCTCCCCGAGCCGGATGACACGCGGCTCCCCCGCCTCGATAGCAAAGGGGTAGGCGGCTAGCCCGCCGCCGGCCCCCGCCGCCAGCGCCTCCAACTCCATCGCCGCCTGCGCCTCGTAACTCACCTCGCCGCGCACCCCGCAGAGCGCCGCCACCGCGTCAAAGAGCCGCCCGCACGAGCTGCTGAGCGGCGTATTCACCCGCCGGTCGAGCTGGGCTTGCAGCAGCCCAAGCTCGCCGGGCGAGACCCCGGCCAGCGCGGGGACGTCGAGGAAGGCGCCGGTCAGCGCATGGCCGTAGGCCAGGGCCAGCCGGTAGGGCCTACGAATGGCGGCCTCGCCCCCCGGCAGCGGCAGGTATTCCAACTGGCCGGCGCGCCGGTAGCCGCGGTAATCGGCCACCAGGAACTCGCCGCCCCAGATGCGCCCATCGGCGCCATAGCCGGTGCCGTCCAGCGCCACGCCGATGACCGGCCCGGCCTCAGCGGGGAAGCCGTTGTCGGCCAGGCAGGCGGCGATGTGGGCGTGGTGGTGCTGCACCTGCACCAAGGGCAGCCCTGCCTCCTCGGCCAGGCGCCGGGCGTGGCGGGTGGCCAGATAGTCGGGGTGCAGGTCGCAGGCGATGACCTCGGGAGCAACGCGAAAGTGGCGCTGGTACAGGGCGATGGTCCGCTCATAGTACTCGAGCGTCTCCAGGTTCTCCATGTCGCCGATATGCTGGCTCAGGAAAGCATAGTCGTCCCGGGTGAGGCAAAAGGTGTTCTTGAGCTCGGGCCCGCAGGCCAGCACCGGGGGCTGGACGGCGGGCAGCCGGAGGGGGTGCGGCGCATAGCCCCGGCTGCGGCGGATCGGCTGGGGACCGCTGGCCGGGACGAACCAGACGCTATCGTCGTAGCGGGTATGGATGTCGCGGTTGTGCAACAGGTAGAGGTCAGCCAGGTCGCCCAGCCGAGCCAGCGCCTCCTCGTTGGTCTGGGCGATGGGCTCCTCGGCGCGGTTGCCGCTGGTCATCACCAAGGGGCGCCCGGCGTCGCGCAGCAGCAGGTGGTGCAGCGGCGTATAGGGGAGCATCACCCCCAGATGGCGCTGCCCCGGCGCCGCCTCCGGGCAGATGGACGAGCCAGGCCGCCAGGGGAGCAGCACGATGGGGCAGGCCGGGGAGGTCAGCAACGCCTCCTCGGCGGGGGAGACCTCGCAATGGGCGCGGACCTCCTCCAGCGTCGCCAGCATCACCGCCAGGGGCTTGTGCGGGCGCGTCTTGCGCCGCCGCAGCTCGGCCACCGCCGCCGGATTGGTGGCGTCGCAGGCCAGGTGGAAGCCGCCCAGCCCCTTGAGCGCCACGATCCGCCCCTCCACCAGCGCCCCCGCTGCCGAGGACACGGGATCGGCGGCAGGCAGGGTCGCGCCGGAGCGGTCAGCCAGGGTCAGCCGCGGCCCGCAGACCGGGCAGGAGTTGGGCTGGGCATGGAAGCGGCGGTCCAACGGGTCGTCATATTCGCGCTGGCACTCCGGGCACATGACAAAGTCGCGCATGGTCGTGAGCGGCCGGTCGTAGGGGATATCGGCAATGATGGTAAAGCGCGGGCCGCAGTTGGTGCAGTTCGTAAAGGGGTAGCGGTAGCGCCGGTCGGCGGGGTCGAAGAGCTCGCGCTGGCAATCGGCGCAGGTGGCCATGTCCGGCGAGATGAGCTGGTACCGCCCCTCCTGCGCCGAGCTGGCGCGAATCTCGAAGCGGTCATAGCCGACAGGCGGCGCGGCCTCCTCGCGCCAGGACTCCAAGCGCGCCAGGGGCGGGGCCCCGGCTCGCAGGGCGGCGGCAAAGCCGTCCAGGGTGCTGGCGCCGGCCTCGGCGTCATAGCCGGCCTCGGCGTCGATCTCCACGCCGGCGGAAGTGTTGCGCACCCAGCCGGTGATGCCCCATTCTCGGGCCAGGCGATAGACGAAAGGGCGAAAGCCCACCCCCTGCACCACCCCCGTCACCCAGATCAGCCTGCGCTCTCGCGATGCCATCCCCGCGCGCCGCCCCCTTTGAGATGCGATCCCCAGGGGATTATAGCACTGTTTGGGGGCGCAGGGAAAGGTTCATCCGCGCCTATTTGCAGCCTTGGGCCAGCCCCGTGTAGAGCGTCTGCTGGCTCTGGAAATAGCTCTCCCGGGCCTCCTGGTAGCGCAGCCCATAAAAGTACGCCAGCCGGTTATAGTAGGCCTGGCACTGCTGCTTGGTGGCAAAGCCGTTCCTCTCGAAGCCCGGCCGCAAGGCCCCCAGCTCGTCAATGCCCTGGGTAGCATAGTCCTGGACGTGCTGCGAGCCGTAGGAGGTGACCGCCGTGTCCGCCGCCACGAACTGGGCCTCGGCCTCGGCGGTGTCGCCGCTCTGCAGCAGCGCCGCGCCGTAGGAGACGCGGTAGGTGTAATCGCCGGGGCGCTTTTCCACGGCCTGCTCCATCTTGGTCAGGTCGCCAGCAGCGCGCCCCTCCTCCATCAACTTGTCCGCCTCTTGCAGGTTGCTGACCACGTCCCGCGCGCCCATCACGGCGTCGACCTCGTCATCGCCGGAGCGGCCGAGGAGCGTATACTTGCCGACGTCAATGGCGTGTTCCTTGGCCCATTCCAGGGCCAGGTCGATGACGAACTGGCGGGATTCGGCGTCGCACCCCACGGTGACAAGCATCAGCGCCGCAAGCGCCAGCGCCACGATCCGCTTCTTGGCCATTCCGTTCATCGCCCCACCTCCCTGACCAGGCCCGGGATGTCGATGCGCCCCATCACCGCCCGGAGGAGCTCTTTTTCGTCTGCCCCTTTCTCGCCAAGCTGGCGCAGCGCCTCCACGGGCGCGGTGAGGGTGACGATGGATTTGCCCCGGTCATCCACGTAATCGACGGCCACCCGCGTGATCCCCAGCTCTTGCAGGGCGTCGTGCCCGAATACCTGCTCCAGGGCATCTCCATCGCCGCCGTCGCCAGACAGCCGCTCCGGGTCAAAGCCCCGCGAGGCGTCTAGCGTCAGGATCGCCGCGCTCCCCGCCTGCCCGGCCATGGGGAGCACGTGCAGGCTCACCCCCTGGGTGTCCATCCCCGCCGCCTGCAGCGCGCCCAGCAGCGCCTCGGAGGCCTCCCGGTCCGGTGGCAGGGCGAAGACCTGCTCGGCGATGGGCTGGCGCAAGCCCAGCTTTTCCAGGACGCCCCAGCGCATCGCCGCCGCCCACGCCACCAGGAGCAGCAGCACGATCACCACGACGCCGCAGCCCCCGCAACCCCTGCGCTTCTTTGGCTCCATGGCCCCTCCCTTGTCCCGCAACGTCTCTACCCTCGGCTCCCGATGGCAGTGTAGATAACCTGCCAAATCTGTCAACATTCGCCATCTGCCCCAACCAGCGTATAATAGGGCCCAGCACCCATGAGGCAGAGGACATGAGCATCTCGAGCGTCATCCTGGCGGGGGGGCAGAGCCGCCGCCTGGGACAAGACAAGGCCTTCGTCGAGGTGGGCGGCCAGCCGCTCATCGAGCGCGTGCTGCAAGTGGTCCGCGCCGTGAGCGACGATGTCGTCATCGTCACCAACGCCCCGGAGCGCTATGAGCGCCTGGGCGCGCGGCTGGTGAGCGATATCTATCCCGGCAAGGCGTCGCTGGGCGGCATCTATACCGGGCTGGTCGCCGCCCAGGGCGAACAGGCGCTGGTGGTCGGCTGCGACATGCCGTTCCTCAACCTGGGGCTGCTGCGCCACATGGCCCGCCTGGCCGCCGGCTATGCCGTGGTGATCCCCCGCTACGACGGCTACCTGGAGCCGCTGCACGCCATCTATCACCGGCGCTGCCTGCCCGTCATGCGCGCGCATCTGGAGGCCGACGAGCTGCGCATCGCCGAGGTCTTGGGCGGGCTGCCGGCTCGCTACGTCAGCGCCGCCGAGATCGACCTCTACGATCCCGAGCGGCTCACCTTTTTCAACATCAACACGCCGGAGGATTTGGCGCGGGCCCAGACGCTGGCGCAGCTCCTGGACCGGCAACGGGCGCTGGAACTGGCCGCGCCGCGGGAGGGTGACGAGGCATGAAATCGATGGAGGAACGCCCCCTGTCCGAGATGGAGGGCAGCCCCACGTTGCCCTGGACGGTCAAGCGCATCACCGACGAGGGCGCGCGCGACGAGGATCTCCAGATCGTGCTGGAGGAGCCGCTGGCCGTGGAGCTGAACGGCGTCCAGGTGGCGGTGATGATGCGGCTGCCCGGAGCGGAGAAAGAGCTGGCGGTGGGCTATTGCGTCAGCGAGGGGCTGGTCGCCGGCGCGGCGGACATCCAGATGGTCCACCATTGCGGGCGGGGCCTTCCCGCGCCGGGCCAGGAGGAGGGCGAGCTGGCCATGACCTCCCGGAACCGGGTGCAGGTGCGCGCCCGGCCCGAGGCGGTGCAGCGCCGCGGCGCCTCCGAGGTGACGCGGCTGATCCGCTCCGGCTGCGGGGCGGTGGGCGTCGAGTTGGGCGATCTGGACCTGCCCGTGATCGCCAGCGAGGCCCGGG
>JAAYEA010000107.1 GCA_012689325.1 Chloroflexota bacterium | reverse complement strand
GGCGTCGCCGTGGACGGCGGTGTCGCCGTGGACGGCGGCGTGACGCTGACGGTGGCCGATGGGGTGGGCGTCTGGGTCTGCGTGGCCGCACCGGTGACTGTGGGAGTGGGCGTGGAGGACGCCGTGGCCGTCGCGGAGGGTGTGGGCGTGCCGGTGGCGATGGAGGTCGGCGACGTCGTGGGCGTGGCGGTGCCCGAGCCGCAGGTGAACGAGGCGACGGGCATCCACAGGCTGTAATAGCGCCCGTCATAGGCGCGCACGCGCCAGTACAGGGGCACGTCCCAGGAGAGCGCCTTGGCCGGGGTCCACTGGGTGATGGCCGCGCCGCCGGGGATGGGGCCGGACTCGCTGGCGGGCCGGGAAAAGCCAGCCATGGTCGCGACCTCAAAGGTGTAGGTGAGCGCCCGGCCGTGGGGGCTGGCGCTGTTGCTCACGGCCAGCGCCGGCGGGTTCTGCGCCAGCGCCGCGCCATGGGCGGGCGATTGGAGCTGCGGCGGGCTGGGAGGGCGAACGCTGGCCCCCACCCAGTCCAGGTAATAGACGTAATCGCTCACCACATCGCCGGTCCCGGCGTTGACGGCCTCGGCGCAGTCGTCCACGCGGGCTGACTCGTCGCGGGGGCCGCTGGGGGTGTTCCAGTCGTTGAAACGGGCATCGAGGCAGCGGGTGCCGTCGGCGTTGCGGATGCCATAGCTGGTGTTGGCATAGATGCGGTTGCCCTGGCCCGGCGCGCCGCCGACCACCGGGCTCGCCCCGGAGGCGGCATAGAGGCCGGTGCCATTGTGGTGAATCTGGCAGGTGGTGAAGCGCGGCGCGGCGGCCTCGCCCAGGATGTGGGCGCCGGTGCCGTGGTTGGCGATGGTCGAGGCCGTCACCTGCGGCGAGGCCCCCTCGAGATACAGGCCGTACTTGCTGGCGCTGGCGATGTCGCAGCCGGAGACGAGCCCGGCGCCGCCATTCAGGTGGATGTCGCCGCCGCTATACGAGGAGCCGTTGGCAGAAAAGCGCGAGTCCCGGATGGTCGGCGAGCCGCCAGATGACTCGATCCCATACTGCTTGTTGCCGGTGAGGGCGCAATTGGCGATGAGGGGGCTCGCGTTGGCCATCTGGATGCCGTTCTTGCGCGAGTTGGCGACGGTGCAGTTGCGGATGGTGGGCGAGACGCCCATGAGGTTGAGGTTGGCCTCCCAATCCAGGCCATACCAGGCGGCCACCTCGGCGCCGCCGCGCTCGATGGTGACGCCTTCGAGCCGGCTGGCCGGGTCGGCGCGCGCGGAGAAAAAGACCCCCGCCCAGGTGTTCAGCGAGCTGGTCCCCTGCTGGGTGAAGAGGATATTGCCGACGGCGACCAGGCCGCCGGGGTGGGCGCGGCTGCCGATGAACAGCCCAGCGCCTCGCTCGAAGTGCAGGCTGACCCCCGGCTCGATGGTGAGGACCGGGCTTGCTGGCCCGGCGACGGTGACCGAGCTCCCCAGGAAGTAATAGCCCTCCCCCTGGCGGCGCAGGGTTTGGCTCTGGTCCAGCGCGCTGCCCATCGCATGGATGGCGCGGCCGCCCAGTTGGTTGCCCGACATCAGCCCCACCGGATGCAGGCCGAGCTTGACGGCGAACTCGGGCCCGGCGCCGAAGCGGTTGGCCAGCACGGTCGGGTGGGAGGCCTCGTCGTGGGCCAGAATGTCATAGTTGGCGTTATCGGCGAACTCGCCGCCCTGGATCAGGGGGCTGGCGGCCTCGAGCTCGATGCCGTTGCCGCCGCGGGTGACCTTGCACGCGATGAGGCTAGGCGAGGCCTGATAGAGGTTAATGTTGCCGCGCCAGGCGGCATAGGTGTCCGGCCAGTTGACCGAGGTGCGCCCGGCGTAACTGACCGCCAGGTTGCGGACCACGGTCTTGGCCTCGTCCGTGCGGGCGTGAAAGTAGAGCCCCGACCAGTCGCCGAGGTTGGTCTCCAGCGCGCGGGTCAGGGTGATGGGCGCGGTGGCGCCATCGGCCACCAGCGCGCCGGGCTCGCTGGCGGTGGCGATGTAGAGGCCGCTGCCCTGCGCGAACTTGACCAGGGTGCCGGGGTCGATGGCGAGGGTGGGGGTCACGGGCCCGGCCACGGTGAGGGAGCCATCCACCAGGTAATGGGCGACATGCTGCTGCCGCCAGCGGGAATCCTGGGTCAGGGCGCCGCCCAGCACCCAAACGCCGCGCGCGTGGCCGAAATCGTTGTAGCGCAGCCGGTCCACCTGGGCCGCGCCCAGCTTGACCGCGTAGGGCTGGCCGGGGCCAAAGCGGTTGTGCTCGACCACGGGCTGGGCGTAGGCGTCCGCGAGGATATCATAGTGGGCGGCGCTGCCACCGTTGCCGGAGAACTCGCTGTACGCGATGGTCGGCGCGCCGCCGTGGATATCCACGCCATGCCGGTAGCCGTCGGTGATGCGGCAATCGCGCAGCGAGACGTCCGCGCCATAGAGGTTGACCGTGCCCGCCGTGGCGACGCCGTGCCAGGTGTCCTGAATATAGCCGCCGCGCGTGATGTCCAGCCCCTGCAGGACGGTCTGGGCGGCGTCGGCGGTGCTATCCACGTAGAGGCCGGCCCAGTAGAACCCGGCGTCGGCGCAGCCCAGCGTGATCCGCCCCTCGCGGCCATCGGCCACCAGCGCGCCGGGCATCGTCTCGCTGCCCACCCGCAGCGCCTTGCCAAAGGCAAAGAGCAGTTTGAGCCCCGGATCCAGGGTCAGCACCGGCGTATCCGCGCCGGCGATGACGATATCTCCCTGGACGTGGTAGGTGGCCGCCCCCTGGTTATGCCAGCGGTCGCTCGCGCTGATCGTCCCGCCGAGGATAGAGAGGCACTTGGCGGGGTGGAAGGTGTTCTCCAGCAGCCGCCCCACCGCTGCGGCGGGGATGCGGGCGGCGTAGAGCTGTTGCTCCAGGCCCGGCCCAAAGTCGTTGCCGCGAATGAGCGGCGTGGAGGAGGCGTCGGCATGGATGTCATAGTGCGAGTCCCGCTTGCCGTTGCTGAGAAAGTGGTTACCGATGATCTCGGGGTTGGCGTACTGCATCTGGATGCCGTGGTGGCTCGAGTTGGCGATGGTGCAGCCCTCGATGCGCGGGGAAGCGCGGTAGAGGCTGATGTTGCTGACCCACTGGACGTCGTGCCAGATGAGATAGTTGCCGCCGTATTCGATGGTGGCCCCGCGCAGCACGGTGCGCTCCACGTCGCAGGCGGCATCGAAGGCGAGGCCGCGCCAGGGGGCTTCCTCGCCCTTGGTGAAGCGGATCGCGCCGTCGGCCACCAGCGCGCCGGGCTCGGATTCCGTGCCGATGAGCAGACCCGCCAGGCTGTTGAAGCGCAGCTCGCATCCGGGCTCGATGGTGAGCACCGGCCCGTTGGCGCCTGCCACGGTGATATCGCCCAGCACCCGGTAATGGCTCATCCCCTGCGCGGTCCAGGTGACGCTCTCGGTCAGGACGCCGCCCATGACCGCCGCGCCGCGGTCGGTGTAAAAGTGGTTATTGGTCAGGCGGCCGACGGCGGCAGGCGCGAGGCGCACCGTATAGACCCCGCCGCCGGGGCCCAAGTTGTTCTCGCGGATGACGGGCCGGGAGGCGTCGTCGCAGGCGATGTCATAGTCGAACTCGCTAGAGCCATTGGCATAGAGGCTGTTGCGCTCCAGGGTGGGGCTGGCGGCGACCATCTGCACGCCGTGGTTGCGGCTGCGGTGGATGCGGCTATCCTGAATCAGCGGGCTGGCGCGATAGATATTGATGTTGCCGAACCAGTTCTGGTCGTGCCAGGCGGCGCCGATGCCGGCGAACTCGACGTCCACCGCGCGGAGCAGGGTGCGGGAGACATCGGCTGTCTCGTCGATAAAGATGCCCGCCCAGGCCTCCTTGAGGGAGCCGACGCGGGTGAACTTGATGGGTGCGGCGGAGCCGTCGGCATAGAGCGCCCCGGAGAACTCGGGGGCGCCGATGTAGAGCCCGACGCCGATCTCAAAGGTGAGGGTGATGCCGGGCGCGATGGTCAGCCGCGGCGACTCTGGGCTGGCCACCACGACGTCGCGCAGGATGTGCCAGGCGGAGGCGCCCTGCGCGGACCAGGTGTCGTCGCGCTCGACGATGCCGCCGTTGACGGCCAAGCCGCGGCCGCCGAGCTGGTTATCGCGGACCCCCGGCAGGGCCTCGGCGGTGATATGGATGGCGTCCGGCTGGCCGGGGCCAAAGGTGCAGTTGCGGATGGTCGGGCGCGCGCCGTCGTAGCAGCGGATGTCATAGTGCGAATCCAGCGAGCCGTTGCCCTGAAAGTGGCAGCCGATGATCTGCGTGGCCGAGTCGTGGAGCTGGATGCCGTGGCGGCGCCCCTCGGTGAAGGAGCAATGCTCGATCCGGATGCTGGTTTGGACGACCCCGACCTGGGCGTGGATCGCCAGGTCCTGCCAGACGACGGCGGAGCCGCCGTAGGTGAAATTGACATATTGCAGCACAGAACCCCGGTCGCCGGGGCCAAAGTTCAGGCTGCCCCAGGAGCCGGGGAGGGGGTCGATGCCGGTGATCTTGATGGGCTGCGCCGCGGAACCCTGGGCCAGCACGCGGCCATTTTCCACCAGCAGGCTCGAATTGGTGGCGAAATAGATCACCGTGCCCGATTCGATGGTCAGGGTGGCGCCATTCAGGATGCGGACGTTCTTGCTGACGAGGAAGGTGCCGTCGGCGCGGCGGAGCACCGTGTCTTCCAGAATATCCTCGTGGATGACGACCACCGACGGCGACCCGGCGGCCCGGGCGAGCGACGGGCAGGCGAGGAAGAAGAGGAGGGCCAGGCAAAGCCCAGCAGTCCAGCCGACGAAGGATGCCCAAGGCCGCTTCATGGCGCGCTCACTCCTCGAGGCCCTCAGGGTTCCGCAGCGAGCCGCGCCGCCGCACCCCTGGGGCCCGAGGGCGTCACTGGTCCCAGTCGGCCTTTCGGCGGACCTGCTTCTTTTGGCCCAACTGCCGCTTGCGCTGCAGGCGCTGTTCGACCGAAGCGCGCGAGGGCGCGGTGGGGCGACGGACCTTGCGGCGCCGCAGGGCGTGCTGTAGCAGGCTGCGAAAGCGCTCCAACGCCTCCTGGCGGTTCTGGAACTGGCTGCGGGAGCTGGAATCCACGATGTGCAGGGTGCCACGCGTGTCGATGCGCGGGCCCAACTCGCGCAACAGGCGCTGTCGCTGCCCCTCGCTCAGGGTGGGCGAGCCCGCCACGTCCCAGAGCAACTCCACCCGCGTGGAGGAGCGGTTGACGTGCTGCCCGCCCGGCCCGCTGCTGCGGACAAAGCGGAACTCGAGCTCGTCCAGCGGGATGGCGAGTTGTTCGGTGATCTCGACCCACTCTTCGCTCATGATATCATGGCCTCAGGGCGGACACAATAGGAAAATGGTCACTCCCACTCTTGGCGCCAGCCATCCTCCAGCCCGGCGGCGTCAAAGGCTTCCAGGGCGGCCAGGTACTCGTCCTCGTTGATCCTGTGTCCGAGCACGGGGTCGCCCACCGCCCGGTGGGCGGGAAAGTACTGGCTCATCAGGCTGACGCGCACGCGGGGCGAGAGGGCGTTGGCGAGCCAAGGGAGCACCTCGGCGGTGCCGGAAAGCCCCTCCGGCAGCACCAGGTGGCGGATGATCAGGCCGCGCCGGGCGATGCCCGCCTCGTCCAGCGCCAGCTCGGCCCCCACCTGGCGGTAGATCTCGAGCAGGGCGGCGCGGTTGGTCTCGACGTAGCGGGGAAAGCCGGAGAGGCGCAGCGCGATGGCATCGTCGGCGTATTTCGCATCGGGCAAATAGATGTCCACCACGTCCTCCAACAGCCGCAGCGTTTCCACCGTCTCAAAGCCGCTCGAATTGTAGACGATGGGGATCCGCAGCCCCTGTTCGGCGGCGAGGTCGAGGGCGGCGAGGAACTGAGGCACATAGTGCGTCGGCGTCACCAGGTTGATGTTGTGGCAGCCGCGCCCTTGCAGCTCCAGCATGACCTCGGCGAGCCGGGCGGTGGTGAAACGCTGGCCCACGCCCAACTGGCTAATGGGGTAATTCTGGCAAAAGAGGCAGCGCCCCGTGCAGTGGGAGAAAAAGACCGTCCCCGATCCGCCGGTCCCGCTGATGGGCGGCTCCTCCCAATGGTGGGCGTTCCAACTGCCGATCTCGGGCTCCAGCCCGGCGCGGCAGAACCCCAACTCGCCGCGGGTGCGGTCCACGCCGCAGCGGCGCGGGCAGATGTCGCAGGCGGCGAGGCGCCGATAGGCTTCCTCGACCCGGCGGCGCAACTCGCCGCGGGCGTGGAGCGACAGGTAGCTGGGGGCCCAGGGCTCGCTCAAGCCACGACGTCGCTTTCCACCAAGCCGGCGCCCTGCCCTGCCTGGCAGACAAAGATGTCGGGCCAGATGCCGGTGGCGTCGTGGTAGCCAGGGCGCACGTGGTCGATAAAGGCGCTCTCGCAGCCTCGGCGGGCCAGCGAGATGACGCAGCCGCCCCAGCCCGCGCCGGTCATGCGCGCGCCCAGCACGCCACTCACCTGGCGGGCCAGCGCCACCATGATCTCGAGCTCGTCGCAGCTCGCGCCATAATCCACGCTGACGCTGGCGTGGGCCTGGTTCATCAGGGCGCCAAAGCGCGTCACATCGCCGGCCTTGAGCGCGGCGACGCTCTGGCGCACGCGCTGGTTCTCCGTGACGATGTGGCGGCAGCGCTGGCGCACCCGGAAGGGGGCGGCGCTTTCGGGAAAGCGGACGTCGATCAGCTCGTTCAGCCGGATGCCGGCGCGATCCAGGTCGGCCCAGGTCATGGCCTCGGGCAGCAGCGGCTCCACCTCTCGCCAGTCCTTGCCCTCCAGGTCGCGGAGGTAGCGGAGCTCGGGATAGCGGCGTTGCAGGAGGGCCACGCCGATGCGCCCCTCGGCCACGCGCACGTTGAAATCGGAGCGGACGTTCTGGTGGCGCACATGGGTATCGGCGACGATGAGGTTGTAGCCCTGGGGCAGGGGGACCAGCTCGGTCTGGAACTGGGGCAGGCCGTTCTCCCCCTGGCCGCGCGAGCGGCAATCGAGAAAGAGGGCGTGGTCCTTCTGGGCCAGCATCGCGATGAACTGGTCCATGATGCCGCCCCGGGTGCCCACGTACCACTCGGCCTCGCCGCTGAGCCAGGCCAGCTCGGCGGCGGTATAGCCCAGCCCGTTCAACTCGGAGAGCACCAATCCCGCGCCCACCGTCAGGGCGGAGGAGGAGCTGACCCCGGCGCCGCGAGGGACTCCGTAGGGCGGCTCGCCGGCGATGAGCAGGTCCACGCCGTGGAGCGGCGCGGCGGCGCGGCGCGCCAGCAGTTGCGCCGGGCCCTTGGCATAGTTGCCCCAGTCGCCGGTCGGGTAGGGCGGGATATCGGCGGCGATGGCGAACTCGCGGGGCGGGAAGGCGTTCTCCTCCAGGTTGTGCACGCGCACCAGGGCGTCCTCGCGGCGGCGGGCCAGGAAGAGGATGTCCTTGTCCAGCGCGGCAGGCAGGACGTAGCCCTGCTGATAGTCCGTGTGCTCGCCGATCAGGTTGATGCGCCCGGGCACGCGGTACACCGAGACCGGACCAGCGCCATAGAGCGCCGCAAAGCGCTCCAGGGCGCGGCGATAGCGCGCCAGTTGGTTACCGACGTCGGGGGCGGCATAAATGCGCCCGAGCTGCGCTCGCCAGTTCGCGTTCATGGGGTCAAGTCCTCCTGGTCCGATGTCTGTTCGCTGCCAGTATATGGGATTTCCGGCCTGTGACAAGTGGCGGAGCTTCTAGCGGGGGAGACTGGCCAGTCCATTTGTGCGGAGCGAAAATCCGCGTAATATATGCGGGTGTGCCTTGGGCCGACCACTCCTAATGGGAGCAGTGCATGGACAACAACCTATCCTGTCACCACCTCGACCTGGCCGCGATCGCCAAGGGGCTGGACGTGGACCTGCTGCGGGGCCTGACCAGCGCCGAGGCCAAGCGGCGCCAGGACCAGTTCGGGCCGAACGCCCTAAAGGAAAAACCTCGCCCCTCGTTCTGGAAGAGGCTGCTGGACCAGTTCAACAACTTTCTCATCCTCATCCTGCTCGCCGCCGCGGCGGTCTCGTTCGGTGTGGGCGTCAGCGAGTACAACCGCACCGGCAGTTATGCCGAGTTCGTCGATGCCATCGCCATCCTCGCCATCGTGATCCTCAACGCGGTGTTGGGGCTGGTGCAAGAGGGCAAGGCTGAGGAGGCGCTGGCCGCGCTGAAAAAGATGGCGGCCCCGAACGCCCAGGTGATGCGCGATGGGCGCCAGGTGACCATCCCGGCTCCCGAGCTGGTTCCCGGCGACATCGTGATCCTGGAGACGGGCAACCACGTCCCCGCAGATGTCCGGCTGATCGAGACCGTCAACCTGAAGATCGAGGAAGCCTCGCTGACGGGCGAGTCCGTGGCCGTGGAAAAAAACGCGGACGCCATGGTCGCAGAGAACGCGGGGCTGGGCGACCGGGTCAACTGCGGCTTCATGGGCACGACCATCACCTATGGCCGCGGCCGCGCCGTGGTGGTGGCGACGGGCATGGGGACGCAGATCGGCAAGATCGCCGAGATGATCCAGTCGGTGGAAGAGGAGCCCACGCCGCTGCAGCGCAAGCTGGACCAACTGGGCCGGACGCTGGGCATCGCCAGCCTGGTGATCTGCGGCATCGTGGGTGTGGTGGGCATCGTGCGGGCGCCCTCTTTCCAGGTGCTCACCCAGCAAGGGCTGGTGCCCTACCTTACCAACGGCGGGCGCGAGACGCTGCTCGAGATGTTCATGGTCGCGGTGAGCCTGGCCATTGCCGCCGTGCCGGAGGGCTTGCCGGCGGTGGTGACCATCTGCCTGGCGCTGGGGATGCAAGAGATGGTCCGCCGCCATGCGCTGATCCGCCGGATGGCCGCGGTGGAGACGTTGGGCTCGGCCACGGCGATCTGCTCGGACAAGACCGGCACGCTGACCCAGAACGAGATGATGGTGGTGCGGCTGGCCACCCCCGATATCGGCCTGCAGATCACTGGTCGAGGCTATTCGCCCGAGGGCGAGTTCCGGCGGCTGAATGGCCACGACGACCGCTATCAAGAAGTGATCGATCCGAAGGGCGTGCCGCCGCTGGAGCTGTTGCTGCGCGCGGGCCTGCTCTGTAACGACGCCAAGTTGGAGCCGGACGAGAGCACGGAGGGCGGCTGGCGCATCACGGGCGACCCGACCGAGGCGGCGCTGGTGGTGATGGCAGCCAAGGCGGGGATGACCGCGGAGGCGCTCAACGCGGCCTATCCGCGCATCAACGAGGTGCCGTTCGATAGCGAGCGCAAGCGGATGAGCACCATCCACGCCGAGGACGGCAAGTACGTGGCCTATACCAAGGGCGCGCCGGACCTGATGCTGGCGCTCTGCGAGCAGGTGCTGGTGGAGGGGCGGATCGAGCCCCTGACCGACGCCATGCGGCAGCGGATCCTCGCCAAGAACGAAGAGATGGCCGGCGCGGCCCTGCGGGTGCTGGGCATCGCCTATCGTCCCCTGGCCCACATCCCCGAGGACGTGCATGCCAACACCATCGAGCACACCATGACCTTCCTGGGGCTGGTGGGGATGATCGACCCGCCGCGGCCGGAGGTCAAGGCGGCGGTGGCCGTCGCCAAGCGCGCCGGGTTGCGCACGGTGATGGTGACCGGCGACTATCAGCTCACCGGGGCGGCCATCGCCCGCGAACTGGACATCATGGGCCCCGCGGACCGCGCCATCGCCGGCGCCGAGCTGGAGCAGATGTCCGATGGGGATCTGGATGCGGCGGTGGGGCGCGCCAGCGTCTTTGCCCGGGTTAGCCCGCAGCACAAGGTCCGCATCGTCAGCGCGCTGCGCCGCCAGGGCCAGGTGGTGGCGATGACCGGCGACGGCGTAAACGATGCACCTGCGCTCAAGCGCGCCGATATCGGCGTAGCCATGGGCATCACGGGCACCGACGTCAGCAAAGAGACGGCGGACATGGTGCTCACCGACGACAACTATGCCAGCATCGTCAGCGCCGTGGAGCAGGGGCGCATCATCTTTTCCAACATTCGCAAGTTTGTCTACTACCTGATCTCGTGCAACATGGGCGAGATCATGATCCTCTTTGTGGCCATGATCGCGGGGCTGCCGCTGCCGCTGACGGCGCTCCAGTTGTTGGTGCTGAACTTGGTGACCGACGGCGCGCCGGCGCTGGCGCTCGGCATGGAGAAGGGCGAGCCGGGGATCATGGACCGCCCGCCGCGCCCGGTGCAGGAGCCGATCATCAACCGCAGCATGATCCTGGGCACGGCGATCCAGACGGTGGCGATCGCGGGGGCGACGCTGGGGGCTTTTCTGCTGGGACTCGCGCAGTATGGCCGCGAGGGAGACGGGCTAGTCGTCGCGGAGACGATGGCCTTCCTGACGCTGAGCCTGTCCGAGCTGCTGCGGGCCTATACGGCGCGCTCGGAACACGTGCCGGTGCTGCGCATGGGGCTCTTCTCTAACCGCTACATGCAGTACGCGGTGCTGGCCTCCGCGGCGATCATCCTGGCGATCCTGTATCTGCCGTTCCTCAACACCATCTTTGGCGTGCGGCCGCTGGCGGCGTCTGCGTGGCTGGAGATCATCCCGTTCATCCTGCTGCCGGCGGTCGTGGCCGAGGCGCAAAAGGTCGTGCGGCTGCGGCTGGAGAAGCGGGCCTAGCGCGGATCGCGGATCGGAGATGAAGAGCCTCCGGGGGCTGGGCGTCGCACGGACGCCTGGCGCCGGGGGCTCTTCTTTTTCGGGCTAGCGGTCGGGGCGGTAAGCGGGCAGGGTGAAGAAGAAGGTACTGCCGGCGCCTTCCTGGCTCTGGACCCAGATGCGGCCGCCGTGCGCCTCCACCAGCCCCTTGGTGATGGTGAGCCCCAGGCCGGTGCCGACGGTGCCGCGGGTCTGCTCCGACTCTTCCCGGCTAAAGCGGTCAAAGATGCGGGAGAGCCGGTCCTGGGGGATGCCAATGCCGGTATCGGCCACGCTGGTCAGCAGCATGGACCCATCCTGGTCCAAGGCGCTGCGCACGGTCACCTGTCCGCCCTCGGGCGTGTACTTGATGGCGTTGCTGAGCAGGTTGATCAGCACCTGGGAGAGCCGCTTCTTGTCCGCATGGGCGGGCGGCAGGTCGCTGGGGAGATCGAGGCGGATATCCAGGCGCTTTTGCGCGGCCAGGGGCTGGACCACGCTCAGGGCGTCGGCGATGGACTCGCTCAGGTCGGCCGGTTCCTGGCTCACGGTCATGCGCCCCGCCTCGATGCGCGAGATATCCAGCAGGTTATTGACCAGGTCAAGCAGGCGCTGGGCGTTGCTTTTGAGCACCTGGACGTGGCCGAGCTGGCGGTCCGTCAGCCCGCCGCTGGCGCGCAGCAGGTCGCAATAGCCCATCACGCTGGTGAGCGGCGTGCGCATCTCGTGATTGATGATCGAGTAGAACTGGGTTTTATGCTGGTCGAGCCGGGTGAGCTCCTCGTTGGCGGCGCGAAGTTGGGCGGTGCGCTCGGCGATAATGTCCTCCAGCCGCCGCATCTGGTCCTGTGTCCGCCCCACGTACCGTTGGAAAGAGATGCTGGTGGTGAGGATGGGCAGCAAAAAGATGCCCAGCCCCAGCATCCCCAGGCGAGCATAGCCGAAGGCAAGCGCCCCGCCGCCCACGGCAATGGCCACGATGTTGATCGGCGCGGCCCAGGCAAAGTTCTGCAGCCAGACGCTAAAGGCCGATTGGGCCGTCTGCAGCGAGACGGTCAGCACGATCAAGAGCGCGTTGAGCGTATCCAGGGTGATGGATGCCAGGATGGCGGGGAGCAGGATGCGGGCAGAGCTCATGTCGCCCACGGTGCCCCCCGTGACGCGGTAGACGACGCCGCCGGCCAGGCAGGAGAGGCCATAGACCGACATGTTGAACAGCGCGCGCTGGATGACCGGGGTGCGGGTGGGGCCCTCGGTGCGAATGATCGTGACCAACGTCGCGGCGAGGCCGCTGCTGACCGCGGTGAGGGTGGCGCCAAAGGGGCCAAAGACGAGCAGGCTGGCGAAATAGATGGCGGACGAGAACGAGACCGTGGCCGGGCTCCCGGGGAGCAAGTCCGTGCCGGTCAGCTCGGCAAGGGCGGCGACCAGCACAAAGAGCAGCAGCCCCAGCCAGTTGGTGGGCTTGGTGAGCAACGACCACAGCGACCAGACCGTGGCAGCGATGCCGACGATGATGATCGCGTTGGTATAGGCGTGCAATCGACGTGGCACGGCACCCTCCGTCCCCAGGCTCGTCGGCCGCGGCCATGCGGTGCGTTCACCCTGGGACGGGAGCATTATACCACCCCTCTTTGCGGCAAGTCAAGCCGAGTTGACATGGCCCGGGCCCCGTGGTAGAATCTCGCGCTTGGGGACGATCCGCGCCGCCACAGCCATCCGTCGCCCGGCCTGCGGCGACGATAGAGAGAGGTCTGTCTTTGAGATCAGCCAAGATGCCCCCCGAGGCGCGAGTCGCTGGGTGGCGCGCGCTGCTGCTGGGCCTCGCCCTGGCGCTGAGCTGCGCCGCTTGCCAACCCGAGGCGCTCCCCGCGCCCACGGCGACCCCGCTGCCTTCGGCCACGCCCGCCCTCGCGCCCGCGCCGGCGCTCTACGCCCCGCGGGAGCGCTTTGGCTTTGGGCTGAGCCACCGGATCGGCGAGATCACCCGCTATGACGTGTCGCTGTTGCAGGCGGGCTGGTACGCCGACTGGAGCTACACGGCGGACCCGCCGCGCCCGGCGGGGCTCGAATATGCCCAGCTCGTGCCCGTGGGCCGCGCCGCGCAGGTGGACCTGGGGCGTGTCCGGGAGACCGCGCTGGCCCAGCCCGGGTCGCTCTGGTTCATCGGCAACGAGCCGGAGAGGCGGGCCCTGCGCGCGCCCACGGCCGATGAGCACTTTGCGGACCTGACTCCCGCCGAGTACGCCACCGTCTATCACGACCTGCATCAGGCCATCAAGCAGGCCGATCCCACCGCGCAGGTGGCCATCGGCGGCGTGGTGCAGCCCAGCCCTTTGCGCCTGCGCTGGCTGGACCTGGCGCTGGAATCCTATCAGGCCCAATACGGCGCGCCGATGCCCGTGGACGTTTGGAACATCCACATCCAGATCATGCGGGAGAAGCGGGACCACGCCGGGTGCGAGGGCTGTTGGGGGGCCGATATCCCCCAGGGGATCGACGATGCGCAGGAAGGGCTGATGCTGGAGGTCAGCGACAACGCCGACCTGGAGCTCCTGAAAGAGCTCGTCTGGGCTTTTCGGCGGTGGATGCAAGAGCGCGGACAGCAGGACAAGCCGCTGGTCATCTCGGAATACGGCGTGCTGATGCCCTCCGAGTATCTGGGGGCGACCAAGGAAGAGGGAGACCGCGCGGTCCAGCAGTTCATGCTGGGGAGTTTCGACTTTTTCCTGGAGACGCGGGACGAAGCGCTGGGCTATCCGCGGGACCAGCACCGGCTGGTGCAGCGCTGGCTCTGGTATAGCCTTAACGAAGCGCCGTACCACTATGACGAGCGGCTCGCTGCCTGGATCGGCTTTAACGGCAGCCTGTTCGATTGGCAGACGCGGGAGTGGCCCGGCGCCCTGACGCCGCTGGGCCAAGCGTTTGCGGCCTATACCGAGGCGCTGGGCGACGAGTAGCGCCCGCGGCGCCGGACCGATAGAAAGGGCACGCACTTGGAGAGACTCGTGGGGTCGATCAAAAAGCTGCACCTGTTTCGCCTCAACATGGGGGAGGACCTCCTGGCGGGGCTGCAACTGGCCGTACGCGAGGCTGGCATCCAGCAAGGCGCCATCCTGCAGGCGGTGGGCTCGCTCACGTCCTACCATGTGCATGTGGTGGGGGAAAAACGGCGCCCCGTGCCCAACCTCTTTTTCCGAGGGCAGGGCGGCTACGACTTGCTGGCGATGCAGGGATACGTGATCGACGGGCGGGTGCATGCCCACATCACCATCTCGGATACGGAGCGAGCCGTCGGCGGGCACCTGGAGCCGGGGTGCGAGGTATATACCTTTGTCCTGATCACCGTGGCCGAGCTGGAGGGCGTCGCCCTCACCGACCTGGACAAGGTGCGCTGGCCAGAGGGCTAGGGGCGCTCATCCCCGGTCAGCCGCACCGGGCCTCGCAGGCCAAAGCTGGTCCGCAAGAGGGCAAAGTCGGCGATATCCACCCAACCACTGTTGTCCAGGTCGGCCAGGGGGTCGGCGGTGGCGAAGCGGGCACGGAAAAGCGAAAAGTCCACCACGTCCACCGCCTCGTCCTGGTTCAGGTCGCCAGCGCGCAGGCGCCCCATGTAGGCGAGGTTCAGGCCCGGCGAGAGCGCCAGCCCCTCGCGCAGGTTGGTCAGCGTGTTGGCGCCGCGCACGCGGATCGCGGCGCTGCCGCTGGATAGCCCCTCCAGGGTCCACGCGCCCACCTGGTCGCAGGTGAGGGTCTGGGTCATGATCTCGGTCTCGCCCAGTTCCACCGTGACGTAGAGAAGCGTCTCCCACTCGGGCGCCGGGGCTGGCGGGCGGCCCGGCAGGCTGACGGTGAGATGCAGCGAGGCCGAGTCCGCGGGGCCAACTTGGGCCCGGGCCAGGCCGCCGGTGGCGCAGGCGGCCAGCAAGCAGAGCCACAGCGCCGCCCTGGCGGCGGCCCAGGGCCGCCCACCGGATGTGTCCCGTCTCATCTGCGTCCTCCTTGCGGCCGACCGCCGTGCCTCCGCTGCCGCCTGGCCGTCACGCCCCGCAGGCAGACCCCCTAGAGCAGGCTTTGCAGGAACGCCTTGCCCTTCAAGATGTCCTCGATCTGCTTGGGCCCGCTGATCTCTCGCTCGATGGTCAGCGCGCCGCGGAAACCGAGCGCCTTGAGCTTGGCGAGCAGCGCCGGGAAATTGACGCGGCCCTGGCCCAAGGCCTGCTCGTGGCCCAGCTCGCGGCCGTTGGTGGGGTACTCGCCATCCTTGGCATGAACGCCGCGCACGTACCGGCCAAAGACGTCCAGCGCGTCCACCGGGTTGGCCTTGCCGTAGAGCAGCAGGTTGGCCGGGTCCAGGTTGATCCCCACGTTGTCCAGCCCGATATCCTCGATGGTGCGCAGCAGGGTGGTGGGCGTCTCCTGGCCCGTCTCGAACCAGAACTGGACGCCCAGCGCCCGGCAATGGGCGGCCAGTTCCTTGAGCGCGGCCAGCGTCCCCTTATACAGAGGATCGCCGGGATCCTCCGGGATAAAGCCCACGTGGGTGGTGATGCTGGGGATGCCCAGGCGATGGGCCATCTCGGCGCCCTTCTTGAGCATGGGCAGCCGCTCGGCGCGGGTGGCCTCGGGGACGATGCCGATGGTGGCGGGGCCCTGGAGGAAGTTCCAGACGTACTTGCCCGGCGTGCCGGTCCACAGCGTGGTGATCTCCACCCCTGCCGCCTGGGCGGCCTGCCCAAGGCGGTCGAACACCGCGGGGGTCAGCAGCTCCTCCTTCCAGACGGAGACCTGGCAGGTGGGCAAGCCCAGCTCGCGCACCTTGTGGATCGCCTGTTCCGGCTCGGCGGTGAGGCCGACGATGACGCCCAGCTTGATCTCGGACATATGGCTCCTTTGTGGCGGCGCGGGCTAGAGGCGCACCAGCGCCCGTTTCTCGATGGATTCTTTTTCCTTCAGCGCCAGGGCGAGCGAGTCACGCGCTTCTTGCGGGGGGCAGCGGGTTGGCGCCTGCCCGCTGGCGACGCAATCGGCAAAGTAGCGGATCTCGTTGACGTAGGCATCGCCCGACTCGAAATCCTCCGGCGTGGCCGGCTCAGCGCCGGGGCGGTAGAGGGTCAGGGTCGGCGCCTGCCACCCCGCATAGGTGAGCAGGCCCTCCTCAAAGAGCGCCTCATAGCCCGCGCGGAAGCCCCAGCCGGCGCGCATCCAGGCCCCCTCGACGGACACTCGGGGGACGGCGTCATACTGGTAGGCGGCCGAGACAATGTCATAACCGGTGGTGGCGCCCGAGTTGCCACCCTGGGCCAGGATGGCCTGGGGCTTGCCCAGCAGCGAGTGGACATAGTCCACGTCGTGGATGTGCAGGTCGAGCAGCGCGCCGCCGCTGCGGTCGGCATCCAGCATCCAGCCCTGCCAGGACCAGCGCGGGGCCGTGCCGCTGCGCGTGAGGCGCAAGGAGAGGAGCTTTCCCAGCGTTCCCTCGCGGAGGGTGCGCGTCAGGTAGGTGTACTCGGGCCAGAAGCGGATGCATTGCGCGATCATGAGCGTGCGCCCGCTCGCCTGCGCCGCTGCGATCATGGCGTCCGCCTCGCGCAGGGATGGGGCCATGGGCTTTTCGCAGAGGACGTGCTTGCCCGCCTGCAGCGCGGCGACGGCGAGGCGGCTGTGCAGGTGGGTGGGCAGGCAGACGTCCACCACGTCCACGTCCGCGCGCTCGACCAATTCCTGCGCGTCCGCGTAGACGGCGATCCCCGCCAAGTCCAGTTCCTTCAGGCCAAGATCGATGTTGCCGTTGGCCAAGAGGCGGCCCTGGCGGCGCTCCGGCTCGGCGTCGGCGATGGCCGTCACCTGCACGTCGGCGAGTTGCTGGTAGCGATCGAAATGCCCGCGGCCCATAAAGCCCAGGCCCAAAAGCCCTACGCGTATCATGGTCATCTCCTTGGGGTGCTGCGCTCAGTATAGTACAGCCTCGGGAGGCCGTCAAACAAGAATGCGCCGCAAAAGGTTGCGGCGCATTCTTGTCTTGTGGCGGAATCAGCTCTCGCTGGAGAGGGCGGCCCGCAGCCGTTTCTTGGCCTCGTCCAGGGCGACGCCTTTGGCCAGCGCCAGCTCGCCGGCCAGGAAGGCCTCGGCCTGCTCCAAGAGGCCGCGGTCGGCCTGGGTCAGTTTGTGGGTCTCGCCGCGGCCAGCCAAATCGCGCAGCGCGGTGGCGATCTCGATGAGGTCGCCGCCACGGATGGTGTCCTTGATCCCGTCCTGGCGCTCCTGGTATTCGTCCGACAGGCTATCGGGCGCGCCGCCCAGGATGGCCCACATCGCTTCGATGATGTGCGAGTTGCTCACCGGGCGAAGACCCACCTCATCCTCGCGTCCGACGGGGACCATGATGGTCATGTTCTTGGCGGGCATGTGGATCTCGTAATACTGATTGGTGTGATCGAGAAAGCTGCGCTCCCGAATCGCCTTGATCCGGCCCCCGCCATAGGCGGGATGTACGACCATGTCCCCAATAGAATAAGCCATGTCACCTCCAAACGACTGCTGTGCTGCGGCCTCTAGCGATCGGGGCGCGGGCGCCCCAAGGCAATGCCCACCGCTCGGGGGCTTTCGGGTGGGCGAGAGGCATCGAACCCCACCACCATTATAGCTGGCTTGGGCCCCGGTGGCAAATACGCCTGGCGGCGTTACGGGTCAACGATCTGGCCCTTGCGCGTATAGATGTGAATAGACATCTGGTGCAGGATGGTGAACCGCTCGGGCGCGATCCGCTGGAGCAGGGCCGCGTGCTCGGCGTCAAAGGCCTCGGTCTGCTCGGGGCTCAGCGCCGCGCCGACCCCGCGGCAGGCGCGGATGCGCCCGCGCCAGGAGTCGCGCGTGAAGGGAAGCGGCTGGTGGATCAGGTGAAAGGTCTTGAGGTCGAAATGGCCTTGCGCCCAGAGGAGAAGGGGGGCGATCTGGCCGCGGTAGGCGGCGCCCTTCCAGTTGGGGTTGTAGCGCAGCACCAGCGCTTCGCTCTGCTGGGCGATGGGGTCCCGGAAGGGGAGCCAGTTCAGATGGGTGAGCACCAGCAGTCCCTCCGGCGCCAGCCAGCGCAGCACCTTGGGGATCAGCGCCGACGAGTCAAAGTACAGCCAGGATTGCCCCGCCGAGATGGCATCGAACGAGGCTAGGGGGAACTCGGCCGCCTCGGCGGGGATGGCGTCGAAGGGGATGTCGAGCCCCTCGGCGGCGGCTAGCAAGCGGGCCTGCTCGATCTGGTTGGCGGCGATATCGAGCCCGCGGACCGCGGCGCCGCGCCGGGCAAAGGCCCGCGCCAGCACGCCGGTGCCCGTGCCCAGATCGAGGATGCGCTGGCCGGGCAGGCCGACGCCCAACGCGGCCAGGGCGTCGTAAAAGCTCTCGGGATAGCCGGGACGATACGTGGCGTAATCGCCGGAGGTCTTGCCCCAGTCAAAGTCGCGGCCGTCATCAACGCGGTCAAGTCGCATACAATGGCCTCCTGGTAAAAGGGACGCGGATTCGCAAGATCACACGGATCGAGAGGATGAGGTCACCAGATCTGTTCCATCCGCTCGATCCGTGTCCATCAGAGCTCATGGCGAGGGAACGTTGGCTGAGTCCGCACTGCCGCCAAGCAGCCTCTGGAAGGCCCGCTCCAGCCCGTGCGCGAACGCGACCGACGCGTCCACATAGGGCAGGCCAAGACGGGCGCACTCGTCGCGGAGGAAGCGGCTCCAGTCGATCATCTCGGCGCAGAGGTTCAGCACGTAGCCATCGTCGTGGTGCTGAATCCAATCGTTGACGTTGCCGGCGTGGCGGCGAATCTCGGCGAGCTTGCGCGGGGGCGTGGTCTCGGTATAGCCGATGAAGCAGGCGCGCACCAGGCCCGGATACTCGGCCATGAAGGCCGCCACGCCCTGGGGCCAGAGCGCGTCACCCTCCACGGTGTAGGCGGGCTCCACCTCGACGACGTTGCGGAGCAGGCCAACCAGCCGCGGCCAAAGCGCCTCCGCCTTGGGGCGCGTGGGCGACTCGCCGACGATGCCCAGCTCGGGCGCGCCCTGCTCCAGCGCGGAGACGAAATAGTCCACGCACAAGTAGGGAACCTGGTGTTCGCGGAACAGGCGATGGGCGAGGATGGTCTTGCCCGCCCGCGCCGCCCCGCCGATGAGGTAGAGCATGGGCGGCCTCCTACGCCAGTATCGCCTCCAGGCGCGCCATCTGGCCCGCGGGCAGCGCGACCCGCCGGTAGGCCTCCCCGTACTCTGACGGCGACACGGCCTCGGCTGGGAGGTTATGCGCCAGCGACGCCAGCGGCGCGGGGAACCTGACGGTCACCGTTTGCGCCCGGTCGGCGACCAGCTCGGCGCGGACGGAGCGGGCGGCCATGTCCCAGCGAATGGAGACGGTGAGGCCGCCGCGGGCGCGCAGGCCCGTCACCTCGCCCTTGGCCCATTTGGCCGGCAGGGCGGGGAGGAGCTTGATCCAGCCCGGCGCGGAGAACAGCAGCATCTCTAGCGCCGCCGCCGCCACGCCGAAATTGGCGTCGATCTGAAAGATGGGATCGGTGCCGGGGCCGCGGCCCAGCGTCAGGCCCATGCCGCGCCAGTCGTTGTGGTAGGTGAGCAGGTTGGGTCCGAGGCACGCGCGGGCGATCAGCTCCAGGCATTGCAGGGCGCGGTCGCCCTGGCCGAGCCGGGCATAGATATTCGCCATGTGGGCGAAGGACCAGCCGGTCTGCGAGTTGAGCCCCACCACCAGGCGCTTTTCCACCGCCACGCGGCAGGCCTCAAAAAGCTTCGGGTGGGTCTCCGCCATCACCTCGCGGCCAGGAAAGACGGGATAGATGTGCGACTGGTGGCGGTGGTGATAGTTGTCCGGCAGGCCGGGGTGAATCCACTCCTTGATCGCGCCATCGGCGTTCACCTGATAGTCGGGGAGCTTGTTCAGCACCGCTCGCCAGCGGGCCACCCCCTCGGCCTCGACGCCCAGCGCCTCGCAGGCCTCGCAGAGGTTGGTCAGGAGCTCTTTGGCGATGGCGATGTCCATGGTGGCGTTGACGGTGCACAGCGACCCGCCGGGGATGGCCGGGCGGTTCTCCGGCGAGAGGGAGGGCGAGACCATCAGCTTGCCATCGGGCCCCTCGAAGAGGAAATCCTCGTAAAAGAGGGCGACCTCTTTCATAAAGGGCACGGCGCGCTGGCGCAAAAAGGCCGTGTCGCCGGTGTAGAGATAGTAGTCGACATAAAGCTGGGCCAGCCAGCCCGCGCCCGCCGTCCAGTTCAGCCAGGGGCCATAGTGGAGCAGGCCGTGGGTGCTCTGCGAGATGGGGACGAGGATGCCGCGGCAGCCGTAGAGTCGCCGGGCGTTGATGCGATTGTCCTCAAGAAACTCGTCATAATAGTCAAAGTAAGGCAGCGCTGTCTCGGCCAGGTTGCCCGGCAGCGCCGCCCAGTAGTTCATCTGGATGTTCTCGTCGTTGTGATAGTCCGAGGCCCAGGCCGGGTTATAGTCGCCGTTCCAGACGCCCTGCAGGTTGGCGGGCAGCGACCCCGGCGCGGACGAGCAGATCAACAGGTAGCGGCCATAGGCGATCAGCCGCTCGATGAGCGCGGCGGGCACGTCGCCGTCGTAGCCGTCCAGCAGCAGTTCCTCGTTGCAGCGCGCAACCTCGGCCTCCGGCGCGCCGAGGTCCAGCATCGCCCGGGCAAAGAGCGGAGCGTGCAGCGCGGCGTGGCGCGCCAGGAGCGCGTCGTAATCGGCGGGGAGGG
>JAAYEA010000106.1 GCA_012689325.1 Chloroflexota bacterium | reverse complement strand
GTGCAGGGCGCGGCGACGTTGCGCCGGCTGGTGCCCGATGCGCTGCTCATCTTTGTCTCCACCAGCTCGGAGGAAGAGCTGATCCGGCGGTTGCAGGCCCGCCGGACCGAGAGCCCCGAGGCGCTGCGCCGCCGTCTGGACACCATCGCCCAAGAGGTGGGCTACATCCCACTGTTCGACTATATCGTGATCAACCAGGACGGGCAATTGGACGAGGCGGTATCGCAGATCATGGCCATCATCGCGGCGGAGAAATGCCGGGTCCGGCCTCGGGTCGTCAGCATCTAGGCGCGGCTGGTGGGGGAGGGTGGAAATGAGCGCAGCGCAGCAGGATATTCGCCGGTCCGTGATCGCGGGCTCCTGGTATCCGGGCGCCGAGGCGCCATTGCGGGCCATGGTGCAGGGCTTTTTGGCGCAGGCGGATGAGGCGGACCTGCCCTGCGCGCCCGTGGGTCTGATCGTGCCGCACGCGGGATATGTCTATTCGGGGCAGGTGGCCGCGCACGCTTACAGACAGGTTGCCGGACGCGAGGTGGAGCGGGTCGTGGTGATCTCGCCGGTGCATCGCATGTACGCGGGACGCTACGCCGTCACGCGCAGCGCCTATTATGAGACGCCGCTGGGCCTCGTGGAGGTGGATGCCGAGATGGTCGCCGCGCTGGCTGGCCTGGTCGAGGTCAATCGGGTGGGGCGGGATAACGAGCATTCCCTGGAGATCCAACTGCCGTTTCTACAGCAGGTGCTTCCGGCGGCCAAGCTGCTGCCCATCATGATGGGCGCGCAAGACCTGCTGAGCTGCCAGCGCCTGGCGGAGGCCGTGAGCCAAGTGGTCGCCGGGCGCAAGGCGCTGCTGGTGGCCAGCACCGACCTCTCTCATTTCCACACGCAAGACGGCGCCAACCAGCTCGATCAGGTCTTTATCCGGGACGTGGAGGCTTTTGCACCCGAAAGGTTGATGCAGCACTTGGCGACGGGCGAGACGGAGGCTTGCGGCGGCGGCCCGGTGGCGACGGTGATGCTGGCGGCCAAGCGGCTGGGCGCGCAGCAGGCGCGCATCGTCAAGTACGCGACCTCTGGAGATGTGACCGGCGATCAGAGCAATGTGGTTGGCTATGCCGCCGGCGTCCTCTTCTGAGCGGGCCGGGTCAGCCAGCCCGGCGGAGCAACCCATGCCATACGCGAGGGTGGCGGTGGACATGTCCACCCGCCAAAAGGTCAAGCTGCTGGCGCCGGATCCCCGCGGCGAATGGGACGCCGAGTCGCCTTGGGTGCGGACCTTTCACTATCGCATCCCCGCCGAGCTGGAGGGCCGGGTGATGCCGGGCCAGCTGGCCTGGGTCCCCTTTGGCCGCCAGCAAGCTCAGGGCATCGTCACCGCCCTGGACCCCGTGGCCCCCGTCCCCGACCTGCGCGAGATCACGCGCCTCGTCTATGAGACCCCGGTGCTCACCGTCGCCCAGATCGCCCTGGCGCGTTGGATGAGCGCCTACTATCTCGTCCCGCTGTTCGACGCCCTGGCCCTGCTATTGCCCATCGGCCTCTTGCGCAAACCCCTGATCTTGCTGCGCGTCGCCGAGCCGGCGCCCCGGGAGGCGCTGCCCGCCGACCAGGCGGCCATCGTCGAGGCGATACGCCAGGCGCAGCCCATGCGCCAGGGCCAGGCTGAGCGCCGCTTCGACAAGGCGGCGCTGGAGGCGCTGCTGGCCCGGGGCTGGCTCATGCGGCAAGAGGAGATGCCCCCGCCCAGCGTGCGCCCCCAGATGGAGGAATTCGCGCGGCTGGCCGTGGGGCCGGACCAACTCGCCTGGAAAAAGCTCGAGCTGGGCCGGGATAACGCCCAGGCCGCGGCCTTGCGCTGGCTGCACCAGCGCCGGGAGACGCAGCCAACTTGCTCTCTGGAGCGGCTGGCGGCAGAGGCAGAGGTCGCGCCGGCGGCTATCCGGGCCCTGGAGAAGAAGGGGCTGGTGCGGGTGAGGCCGTCGCCGGAGGGCCAGGCCGTGGAGTTGGCTCTGGGCGCCGAGGAGACCGCCGCGGCCATCGCCGAGTTGCGCGGCGCGACGAAGCAGCTCGCGTTGTTGGAAGCGCTGCGGCAGTTGCCGCCGTTGGTCCCGCTGCGTGAGCTGCGCAAGATGGAGGGGTTCAGTCCAGCGGCATGGGAGGACCTGCTGTGGCATGGCCTGGCGGCGACCGAGACGCGCGAGGTCTGGCGCGATCCGCTGGCCGGGCGCGAGTATGCCCTCACCGACCCGCCTCGGTTCACCGACGACCAGGAGCGCGTCTGGGAGGCCATCGCCCCCGCCATCGCCGCAGGGGAGCATCAGGTGTTCCTGGTGCACGGCGTCACCGGCAGCGGCAAGACCGAGATCTATTTGCGGGCCGCGCGCCAGGTGGTGGAACGCGGCCAGCAAGTGATCGCGCTGGTCCCCGAGATTTCACTCACGCCCCAGACCATCCGCCGCTTCGCCGCCCGCTTCCCGGGCCGGCTGGCGGTGATCCACAGCCAGCTTTCGCCGGGGGAGCGCTATGACGCGTGGCGGCGGATTCGCGATGGGCACGTGGATGTGGTGGTGGGGCCGCGGTCGGCGCTCTTCGCGCCGCTGCCCCACCTGGGCCTCATCGTCCTGGACGAGGAGCACGAGACCAGCTACAAGCAAGAGGACATCCCCGGCCAGCAGGTGCCCAGCTACCAGGCCCGCGATGTGGCGGCCAAGTTGGGCGAGCTGGCCGGCTGCCCCGTGATCTTGGGCAGCGCCACGCCCTCGCTGACGTCCTATTATCGGGCGGAACGGGGGATTTACCGCTTGGTGCGGATGCCTCAGCGGATCATGGGGCACGGCCCCGCGGAGGATGGCCAGGTCCGGTACATGGACCTGCCGCCGGTGGCGGTGGTGGATTTGCGCCAGGAACTGCGCGCGGGGAACCGCAGCATCCTGAGCCGCGCCCTGCAGGCGGCCTTGCAGGAGACGCTGGCCCGCGGCGAGCAGGCGATCCTCTTTCTCAACCGGCGGGGGGCGGCCACGTTCGTGCTCTGTCGCGATTGCGGCCACGTGGTCAAGTGCCCCCGCTGCGACATTCCCATGACCTATCACGCCAGCGAGGAGGCGCTGCTGTGCCATCGCTGCAGCCGCCGCCTGGCCCCGCCGGCGACCTGCCCGCAGTGCGGCAGTAAGCGCATCCGCTACTTTGGCGTGGGCACGCAAAAGGTGGAAGAGGTGGCGCGGGAGCTCTACCCGGAGGCTCGCATCCTGCGCTGGGATAGCGACATCGCGGCCAAGCAAGAGTCCCACGAAACGATCCTGGCGCAGTTCATGAACCACGAGGCCGATATCCTCATCGGCACGCAGATGATCGCCAAGGGGCTGGACCTGCCCCTGGTGACGCTGGTGGGCGTGGTCACGGCGGATACCGCGCTGAACCTGCCGGATTTCCGCGCGGGCGAGCGCACCTTTCAACTGATGGAGCAAGTGGCGGGCCGGGCAGGCCGCAGCGCGCTGGGCGGCCGGGTGATCATCCAGACCTACGCGCCGGAGCACTATGCCATCGCGGCGGCCAGCCGGCACGATTACGAGGGGTTCTATCGCCAAGAGATGGATTTCCGTCGCGCCGTGGGCTACCCGCCGCTGAACCCCCTAGCCAAGCTGGTTTGCAGCGCCGCGCAGCCGGACACCGCCGCGCGCGAGGCCGCCAAGCTGGCGCGCGAGTTGGGCGGGCAGCAGCAGCGCCTGGGCTTGCAGAATGTGGTGGTCATCGGCCCGGCCCCGTGCTTTTTCTCGCCGGTGGGCGGGCGCCATCGCTGGCAGATCTTGCTGCTGGGGAGCGATCTGCACAAGCTGCTGGAGGCGACGCCCATCGCCCCCGGCTGGTATCTGGATATCGACCCGGTCAGCGTGCTGTGACACTTGACAAGGCGCCCGAGGCCAGGTATATTCTGGGCATAGGGTGGCTATCTCGATAGAACGGGGCGGGGATCGTGCAACTCTTGCAAGCTGGAGCGCGCTCGCTGCTGGGGCTCTGCCTGACCGCGGAGCATCTGGCCGCATTTCAGGCCTACTATGATGAACTGGCGGCCTGGAACGAGCGCTTTAACCTCACGACCATCATCGGCCAGCGCGATGTGCAGATCAAGCACTTTTTGGACTCGCTGACCTGCCTGCTGGCGCTGCCTGCCGACTCGGCCGCGCTCGATCAGCCGCTGCCGGATACGGTCCCCATCACCACCGAGCTGCGCACGCTCTCTTGCCTCGATGTGGGGACCGGCGCCGGGTTCCCCGGCGTGCCGCTCAAGATCGTCCGGCCAGAGATCAAGCTCACCCTGTTGGAATCCACCGCCAAGAAGGTCACCTTTCTGCGCCACGTCGTGGAGCGGCTGGCCCTGGCGGACGTCGAGATCGTGAACGCCCGGGCGGAGGACTTGGGGCACGAGGCGCGCCATCGCGAGCAATACGACCTCGTGCTGGCCCGGGCGGTGGCCCGCATGCCCACCCTGGCCGAGTATTGCCTGCCCTTCTGCAAGGTCGGCGGGCGGTTTGTGGCGCAAAAGGGAAGCGAGGCCCGGGCCGAGCTGGAGGATGCCGGCCGGGCCATCGAGCTCCTCGGCGGGCGGGTCCACGATGTCAAAGAGATGCATATCGCCGAGATCGCTCAGCATCGCTACCTGATCAGCGTCGCCAAGGTCCGCGCCACCCCCGCGCAATATCCCCGCCGCGCCGGCATCCCCGCCAAGCGACCGCTCGGATAGGCGCGGCCAGTTGACAAGCGCGGCCAAGCCCCTAGAATAGGCGGTTGGAACCTACCTCATTGGGCGGGATGTCGATGGACAAGACCGATTCGGGATGCTACGATGTCATCGTCGTGGGCGCGGGCCACGCCGGCTGCGAGGCGGCGCTGGCCGCCGCGCGCATCGGCTGCCGGACGCTGCTGCTGACCCTGAACCTGGACCTGGTGGCCCAGATGCCATGCAACCCCAGCATCGGCGGCGCGGCCAAGGGCAACGTGGTGCGCGAGATCGGGGCGCTGGGCGGCGAAATGTCGCGCAACATCGACCGGACCTTTATCCAGATCCGCATGCTGAATACCTCCAAAGGGCCGGCGGTGCAGACCCTCCGCGGGCAGGCGGACAAGCGGCTATATAGCCTGGCCATGAAGCACACGCTGGAGCATACCCCGAACCTGCACCTAAAGCAGGCCATGACCGAGCGGCTGTTGGTGGACGATGGCCGGGTGCGCGGCGTCGAAACCGACCTGGGCCGCGTCTATTGTGGGCGGACGGTCATCGTGACGGCGGGCACCTTTCTGGCCGGGCGCATCCTCAGCGGGGAGCGCAGCCTGGCGGCGGGCCGCGCGGGCGAGTTCGCGGCCCGCGGGCTCTCCCGGTCGCTGAGCGAGCTGGGCTTCCAGCTTGGGCGCCTGCAAACCAATACCCCGCCGCGCGTGGACGCCCGCACCATTGATTTCCGCCAGGCGGAGCCGCAGATGGGCAGCGACACGCCGCTCTATTTCGGCTATGAGCCGCCCGACGACGTTTACACCCTGCCAAGGATCAACCCCGTTTACCCCGTGCCCCGGCAAACGAGCTGGCGTCCGCAGTTGCCCAGCTATCTGGTCTATACCAATCAGGAGACGCACCGGGTCATCCGCGAGAACCTGGCGCGCTCGCCCATCGCCATGGGGCTGCTGGAGGGGGCGGGGCCGCGGTATTGCCCTTCCATCGAGGAAAAGATCGTGCGCTTTAGCCACAAGGAGTCGCACCAGATCTTTTTGGAGCCGGAAGGATTCCTGACCAACGAGGTCTATGTGCAGGGGCTCTTTACGGGCCTGCCGGAAGAGGTGCAGCTCGAAGCCCTGCACACCATCCCCGCGCTGGCGGGGGCGGAGATCATGCGCGCGGGCTATGCCATCGAATATGACTATGTGTCGCCGGACCAGATCAGCGCGACATTGGAGACCAAGCGGGTGGAGGGGCTCTTTCTGGCCGGGCAGGTCAACGGGACGTCGGGCTATGAGGAGGCCGCGGCGCAGGGGCTGCTGGCGGGGATCAACGCAGCGCGCAAGGCGCAGGGCAAGCCGCCCGTCCTCTTGGGGCGGGAGCAAGCCTATATCGGCGTGCTGGTCGACGATCTGGTGACCAAAACGCTGGAGGAACCCTACCGCCTGCTGACCTCGCGCGCCGAGTACCGGCTTCTGCTGCGCCAGGACAACGCCGACCTGCGCCTGTCGCCCATCGGATATGAGGTGGGTCTGCTCAGCCGCGAGCGCTATCTGGCGGTGGAGGCCAAGCGCGCGGCCATCGCTCGCGAGCTGGAGCGGCTGGCCTCCTGGTCGCTGGCGCCCGATGCGCCCACCAACGCCCTGCTGGAGGCGCAAGGGCTCGCCCCCCTGACCAAGCCAGCCACGGCCTTGCAGCTTCTCTCCCGGCCGGAGGTCAGCTATGAGGCGCTGAGCCGGCTGGGCCTGGCGCAACCGGAATTGGCGCCCGAGGCGGAGGAGCAGGTCTCCATCGAGGCCAAGTACGATGGGTACATCCAGAAGCAGCGGCGGCAGGTGGAGCGCCTGAGCCGCCTGGAGAACTGGCGCATCCCCGCCGATTTCGACTATGCGGGGGTGATGGGGATTCGCAACGAGGCGCGGGAAAAGCTGCAGCGCTTCGCCCCGGCCACGTTGGGGCAGGCCTCGCGCATCCAGGGGGTCAGCCCGGCGGACATCTCGGTGCTGATGGTCCACCTGGAGAGGCTACGCCGATCCGCGCCGGAGGCAGCCTCGTAGCGGCTGCGGCGACTAACCCGCCGCTGGCTCGTCCGCGGCCAGGGGCAGGGTGAAAGAGAAGGTCGTGCCTTGCTCGGGCTCGCTGCGGAACCAGATGCGGCCGCCGTGCAGCTCGACCAGCCCACGGGCGATGCACAGGCCCAGCCCCGCGCCGGGCTGCTCGCGCACCAGGGGGTGATCGGCGCGGAAGAAGCGCTGAAAGACCTTGGGCTGCTCCTCGGGCGCGATGCCGATGCCGGTATCGGCGATATCGACCTGGACACAAGAGGCGCCTTGCTCCTTCCGGCACAACACTGCGGCGATCCGGATATTGCCGCCCTCAGGGGTGTACCGGCAAGCGTTGCCCAGCAGGATGGCCATGATCTGGGCCAAGCGTACCCGGTCGCCGCGGACGGGCGGCAGGGCGTCAGGGATGGCGATCTCGCAGCCGAGTTTTTTGGCGGCGATCTGCCCTTGCAAGGCGGCGATGGCTTGCTGGACGAGCTCGCCGAGGGGGACCAGCGTCAGGTTGAGGCGGGTCCGGCCGGCCTCCAGCCGGGACACTTCCAGCAGATCGCTGATCAGCGCCCCCAGCCGGTCCGCGTTGGCCTTGACGATGGACAGGAACTTGCGCTGGGGCTCGGCCATCTCGCCAGCCATGCCGGCCAACAGCATGTCGGTGTAACCCTTGATGGCGGTCATGGGCGTGCGCAGCTCGTGGGACACGCTGGAGACGAACTGGATGCGTCCCTCGTTGGCTTGCGCGCAGTCCCGCGCGGCCTGGACCGCCACGGCCATCTGGCGCGCCAGGAGCTCGACGGTGCGGGCGGGCCACTCCGCCGGCTGGCCGCCCAAGGCGAGAGCGCCCAGCGTGGCGCCCCCCAGCCGCAAGGGAGCCGCGATGAGGGCGGGGGCCTGGCCCAGTTCGGCGGGATAGCCCGGTTCGCCCGGGGCGCTGACCAGATAAGCGGGCGCCCCTTCCGCCAGCGCCAGGGCCAACGGGCTATTCGGCGCCGGTTCGTTTTCCGGCCTGCGGGCGGATGGCTCGGGCACGTCCAGCTCGGCCAGCATATAGAGCCTCTCCGCTGGCAGCCAGATCGCCGCGCAAGGCAAGGACGGCCCGCATAGGTTCTTGAGCATCCGTTCCACGGTGGTTTGCACGCAATCCTGAGCCATGGGCGCCTCCAAGGGGCGGCTTGCTTCTAGCCCTCCCGCATTATACGAGATCGGCCCGGGCGGGTCAATTGGCTCACGGGCGGGTCGTCGCCGAGCGGGGCGAAGCCAAGGCGTCACGGGGCAAGGAGCAGAACTTGATCCGAAACACCACATCAGGCAGGGGGCGAGTCATCGTGCTGGGCGCGGATGGCCTGGACGCGGACCTGTTGCGCCGGTATCTCGACGCGGGGGCGCTGCCTGCCCTGGCGCGACTGGCGCAGCTCGGCGGCTGGGGGCCGCTTCGCACCACCAACCCCGCCGAGTCGCCGGTGGCCTGGGCCTCCTTTGCCACCGGGCTGAACCCCGGCAAGCACGGCATCTTTGACTTTTTGCACCGCGACCCCGCCACCTATAGCCCCCAGGTGGGGCCGCTGACCGTGCGGCCGCGCGCGGATGGGCGGGGGTGGGAGGCGACGAACCACCGGCAGGGGACCACGCTCTGGGCGCAGGCCAGCGCGGCGGGGAGGAGCTGCGCCCTGCTGCGCGTGCCCGGCACCTGCCCGCCCGAGCCGGTGAACGGCGAGATGCTCTCGGGGCTGGGCGTGCCCGACCTCGTGGGGAGCTGGGGAACCTCGCGGCTGTATACGACGCTGCCCGGCAAGGGGCGCGGCTGGACCCGCCTGGAGCTATCGGCGGACGGCCGGGCGCAGACGGCCATCCGCGGCCCGCAGGGCGCCGAGACCCCGCTCGAGGTCTGCGCGGGCGCCGCGGGAGTGGTGGTCCGCTGCCAGGGGCAAAAGATCTCGCTGGGCGTTGGCGAGTGGAGCCCGTGGCTGTCGCTGCGGTTCGAGATGCCCGCGAGCCCGGCCTGGCAGGGCCTCGCCCGCTTTTACTTGTGGAGCCTATCCCCCGACGTGCGGCTATACCTCTCGCCGTTGCACCTCGATCCCCGCCAGCCGGCGCTGCCGCTGACCTGGCCGGAGGGCCTATCCGCCGAGCTGGCGGCGCGCCACGGCCTTTTCGGCACCCTCGGCTGGCCGGAGGACAATGTCGGGCTGAACGAGGGGCGGCTGGATGAGGCCGGGTTCCTGCGCCAGGTGGAGGAGGCTTTTGCCCAACAGCGGGAGCTGACCCTGGACACGCTGGCGGCAGGCCGGCATGATCTGGTCATCGCGGTGATCGAGGCGACGGACCGGGTGCAGCACATGTTCTGGCGTCACCAGGACCCTGGCGACCCGCTGCATACGGCGGAAGGCGAGCGGGCCTTTGGCGGGGAGGTCCTGCGCTGCTATCAGCGCTTCGACGAGCTGGTGGGCGAGGCGCTGGAGCTTCTCTCGCCCGGCGACACCCTCATCGTCCTCTCCGACCACGGCTTCAAGCCGGTGTACAAGCTGGCCAACGTGAATAGCTGGCTGCGCGAGCGCGGCTACCTGGCGGCGAGCGCGGGGCTGGCGGTCGATTGGCGGCGCACGCGGGCCTATGCGCTGGGCTTGAGCAAGGTCTATATCAACCTGCGAGGGCGCGAGGCGCAGGGGCTGGTGGAACCGGGGCGCGAGTACGTCGCGCTCTGCGCCGAGCTTGCGAGGGAGCTGCTGGCCTGGCGCGACCCCGAGACGGGCCAGCCGATCCTGCGCCAAGTCTATCGGCGCGATGAACTCTACGCCGGGCCCGAGATCGGGCACAGCGGTGACCTGATCCTGGGCTTTCAGGCGGGCTATCGCGCGTCGCCGCTATCGGCGGCGGGGCGACTGGCGGCAGCGGCGCTCGAACCGAACCGGAACCAATGGAGCGCCGATCATTGCGCCATCGATCCGGCGCTGGTTCCGGGCGTCCTCTGCGCCAATCGCCCCTTGCGGTGGGCCGATGCCTCTATCCTCGATCTGGCCCCGACGATCCTCGACCTGCTGGACGTGTCGCCCCCGCCGGGGCTGGACGGCCGCTCGCTGCGGCTATGAGCGGGTCCCTGCGATATAGGGGATGGTCTGCGGCCCCTCAGGGAGCACGCAGATGGTGGCTTCCGGGCCATATTTGCGCATCAGCTCCGCCAGGGTTTCTTCGATGCTATGGCAAGGCAGGAAGAGCGCCTTCCTGAGCTCCTCGTCGGAAAGGTACGAGTTCTTGACATAGACATCGGCGTGGAGCTGGATGAGCGCCTGGATGTGCCCCTCCCACTGGTCGGTCATGCAAAAGCCCGGACGGTTGACGAATTCCAGCAGTTCCTGCGGGTTGCTCGCCTGGTGCAGGATCCACTTGTAGTTGCCGTGATCCGGCACGCCGTCCCAGCACTCCGCGGCGACGATGATGCTGCCGCCGGGCTTGACGATCTGGCGGGAGGCGGACATGCCCTTCACTGCCTGGTAGAGGTTGAGGTCCAGGGGATAGCCCGAGTTGCTGCTGATCACGATATCAAAGGGCTCGGGCACCGGGACCATGGAGAGCTCGCGGGCGAAGGCGGTGGCCTTCTGGTGGGCTTGCAGCAGGTCGCCCGCAAAGACGCCGGTGATCTCGCGCCGCTTGTTCAGCGTCACATTGAGCAAAAAGGTGGGGTGGGTCAGCAGGGCCACTTCGCGCATCTCGGCATGCACCGGGTTGCCCTCGGTGATGCCCCAGGTGGCCCTGGGGTGATTCAGCATCTCGGCGCCGTGGTTGGCCAGGATGAGCTGGGCCGAGGCCACGCCGGGCAGCACGGCCTTGGGCCCGCCGCTAAAGCCGGCAAAGAGGTGCGGCTCGACAAAGCCAGTGAGGATCTTGACATCGGCCTCCATGTAGGCGCGGTTGAGGTGGATGTCGTGCCCCGACGAGGTCTTGCCGAGGTATACCATCTGCTCGAGATCCATGCAGTTGTGCTGGATGATACGATAGTTCCGCGCAACCTCGGGGGTCAGCATCCGGTCCAGCTCTTCGGGAGTATTGGGCCGGTGCGTGCCCAGCGCACCGAGCAGCGTGATCTGCTCGCGGGGCACGTGGGCCAACTCTTGCAGGAGCACGGGCAGGACGCGGTCGCTGGGCATGGGCCGGGTAAGGTCGCTAAAGACGATCACCACGCGATCCCCCGGCGAAACCAGGTCCCGCAGGGGCGGGGCGCCGATGGGCGCGCGCATGGCCGCCTGGAGCGCCGCCGCCTCGTCGGCCAGTCCCGGGATCTGGCGCGGCTCGATCACGGTCACATTGCGATCGGGAAGCTGCACCGGGAGGCCCTGTTTGCCATAGGCCAGAGTAACCTTCATAGCTGTGGAGTTCTCCTCTTGTTAGGCTATTCGACGCGCTCGACGACCACCTGGTCGCCGTGGCGCGCCTTCTTGAACACCTTGGCGTCGCCGATGACCTTGCCCCAGACGTTCACCGGGCTGGCCGGGCGGATCTCCTTGCCGGAGCTCATGGGGGTGGGCCCGAAAAAGATGCACATGGCTGTGCCCGGGGGCCAA
Source organism: Chloroflexota bacterium (assembly GCA_012689325.1). Taxonomy (GTDB): domain Bacteria; phylum Chloroflexota; class Anaerolineae; order JAAYEA01; family JAAYEA01; genus JAAYEA01. The sequence goes on along the minus strand of JAAYEA010000106.1, from coordinate 19,157 downwards.
TACCCCAGGTCTCCCATGCTGACGACCTCTTGCGCTTTGTCTTCGCCCAGCTTGACCGGGATGCTGAAATAGATCTCGTCGCCCCAGGTGTTGCCTCGCGCCTTGAGGGGCAGGGCGTTCCAGATGGCGTCGGCGGTGCGGTTATCCAGCAGCTCGGCCTCCGCGGCCACGCTGCCCGCGGTGATCTTGATGCGGCGCATGACGGGCTCCTTTCGCTTGGTTGGCAGGCTGGCCCTATTCTACCATAGTTCTCCCGCGCCGAGAATTCTTGACTCGCCGAGGGCTGTATGCTATGATAGGGACGTCCGACGCATCTCGAGATCAGAGGTTGAACCATGCGAGTGGGTAGAAACGATCCCTGCCCTTGCGGCAGCGGAAAAAAGTACAAGAATTGTTGCATGCTCAAGGAGCGGGCCGATCAGTCGGCCGGGGTGGTCGCGCAGCGGGACTATGAGGAGCTGCTCGACCAGATGCTCGTCTATTCCCAGGGCCCCAGCTATCAAGTGGACCTGGCCTCCGCCTTTAACCTCTACTGGAATGGCGACTATGGCGATCCGGCCCAGGTCCAGCTGCCCCAGTTGGACCTACTGCGCTTTTTCGAATGGTACGTCTTTGACTTTGTTACCTGGAAGAGCCAAAAGCGGATCACCGAGTTGGTGCTGGAGAGCGAGCGCCTGACGCCCAGCAAGCGGGCGATGCTCTCCGGCTGGCTGGAGGCGAGGGCGAGCGCCTATACGGTGGTGGATGTCTCGCCGGGCCGGTCGATCCTGCTGCATGACTTGCTGGGCGATGGCGAGCAGCGCGTGCAGGACGCGATCCTCTCGACCATCGTGCAGGCGGAGGACGTGCTGGTGGGGCGCATCTTGCGAGTGGGCGACGCCGGCCGGCTCGCCTTTGCGCCGACGCTGTTGCCGTCGCCGGCGGGCGCGGGCCTGGTGGCGTTCATCCAGCGCGCCTGGCAAGGTCACCGCGACAGCCACTATGGGGCTCAGTTCGCCGATTTCATCGGCAAGTCGGCGTTTCTTTTCAACCACTATTTGCTGCAGGAGCAGGGAACCAAGCCTGCCTTGCCCAAGTATTATAGCGCCTCGGCGGCCATGGCGGCGCTGGATAAAGCCGGCAAGGAGGCGAGGCCGAGCGCCCTGGAGGAGCTATTCCAGGAGCAGGGAGAGCGCGAGCGGGAGCCCGAGGTGCCAGGAATGCAGACCATCGCGGGCGGCCGTTTGTTGGTTCCGACCGAGCGGCCCGCTCCGGAGGCGGCGCCTGGCGAGCGCACCGCGGCGGGAGGCAAGATCCTTCTGCCCTGAGGGTAAGCGAATCAAAGGAGCGGACTGGCGAAGCCAGCCCGCTCCTTTGTCTTATGGCTTGAGGATCAGGGGCAAAAAGGTGCTGCGGGGCGAGTTGATGACGGCGTTGCTGCGGACCCAGCCCGTCTGGTCGGTATAGATGGCGGCCACGTTGAACACCGAGATCTCTTCGACCGGCGCGCCGGCGCGCGGCGCTGGGCTCTCCGGGGGAGTGGCGCCGTTTTCCAGGCAGACGTGCAGGCTCACGTCATCCAGCGCGAAGGAAGTTGGCTCTTTGGCGTCCGTCTGCGCGACGAAGCACAGCCCAACGGTTTGCCCCGCATAGGCCAGCAGGTCCAGGGGGGGCGACGAGAGCCACTTGTGCGCCGTATCGCCATCGTCGATGGCATCCAGGTTGGCCAGGAACTGCCCGGCGCTATCTCGAAGCTCCAGGTAGAGGTAGTCGCGCGGATGGGCGATCTGCTGGGTCCTGATGTGCCACCAGTAGCTCACCCTGGCCGAGACGGCTCCCGCGGGGATGGTGACGAGCTGGCATAGCTCGTCTTGCGCGCGGTTATACCCGCCCAAGCGGACGGCGTAGGCGCCGAAATGCCGTGTGTCGGTGATGATCTCGGTTCGGCCCAGCGTGGTCCAGCCATCGAGTTGGCCGGTCTCGAAATTGCCGTTGGCCAGGGCGTCGACGCAGACCGTTCCCGTGGCCGTTGGCGAGGGCGTCGGGGTGACGGTTGGCGGCGTGGTGGTCGCCGTGGGGCTGGGCGAGGGCGTCCAGGTCGCCGTCAGGGTGATCGGCGCCGTGCTGGTGGGCGTCGCGGTGGCGGTTGGTGTATAGGTGGCCGTCAGGGTGATGGTCATCGTGACGGTGGGCGAGGGTGTGGGCGTCCAGGTGGTGGTGCCGGTGGGCGTCGGCGTGATGGTGGCGGTATCGGTGGGTGTCGGGGTCGCGGTGGGCTCGAGCATCCGCACCGCGAAGGAGACGACTCCGGCGCCGCCGGCGTGGAGCGACTCGCGCCGCCATTCCACCAGGTTCGACGACGGATCGAAGGTGCCGCCGCTGCCGTCGGACGAGCCGGGCTCGTAGGCCGTCTTGGCCGGGATGAAATCGCGGATCAAGAGGTTGGTGAGCTTGATCTCCCCGGTGTTGGTATAGCGGAGGGTGTAGGTCAGAACCTCCCCAACCGTGATCGGGCTTGCGGGTTCATAGGACTTGACCAGGGCGATGGCTGGCTCGACGCGGCGCATCCAGACCCCATCCTGGACGCCGGCATAGAGGACGTACCCGCCGTCCAGGGGCAAGCTGTGCAGCGCATAGACCTTGCTGCCAGCGAGCCCATAGGCGGCCCACTCGTCCTCGCCGTGGATGAGCCGGCTCAGGCCCAAGCCGTTCGTGCCCACGTGGACGATCTCCTCCGCACCTGGCACGATGTTGAGGGCGTAGGTGTAGGTCGTGGTGAGGCCTTGGTTGGCCTCGATCCAGGCCGCGCCGCCGTCGGCGGTCCGATAGACGCCGCCGCCCCAGGTGCCGGCATAAACCGATTCGGGCGCGGTGGGGTGCACGGCGAGGGCTCGGACATTCAGGTTGCCCAGCCCGCCATCGGCGCGGGCCCAGGAGGCGCCGCCGTCGTCGCTGCGATAGACACCCTTCTCCCAGGTTCCCGCATAGATCGTCTGGGGCTGGGAGGGCGCGATGGCCAGGGCCCAGACCGTGATCCCGTCCAACCCCTGGGCGACCCAACTGGGGCTACCCCAGGCCAGGCGATAGACGCCTTTCTCGATGGTCCCCGCATAAACGTTGCCGACGACATCCACGGCCAGCGAATAGATGTAGGGGCTCCCGAGGCCGCCATTGAGGGCCGTCCAGGTGGCGCCGCCCTCGCTGAGGCGGTAGACGCCTCCGCCATAGGTTCCGGCGTAGGCCGTTCCCTCAGCGTCGATGACCAGGGCGCGCACCTGGCGGTTCGCCAAGCCATCGTTCAGGGCTTGCCAGGCGCCGCCGCCATCCATGCTGCGATAGACGCCATTCTCCCAGCTTCCGGCCAGCAAGCACTGGCGGTCATTGGGGTCGCTGGCCAGGGCGTAGAATTGAGCTGCGGGCAGGCTCAGCTTGGCCCAGCCGCTGCCCTGGGCAGCCGCGGGCACAGGGGCAAAAGCCAGCAGCAGGAGAAGGATCAGGCTGGCCAGCGGGGTTATCTTGGAGACCTTGCGGTTTTGCATGAGACCTTCCTATGATCGACCCGGGCGCCGAGCTGAGCGACGCGCCGGAATCCGCGCGGGGCATGCGCGCAGGGCTGCCGGTTAGGGCAAGGGCGTTGGCGTAGGCGGCACGGGCGTGTCGGTGGGCGGCGCCGGCGTGTTCGTCGGGGGCACGGGCGTATCGGTGGGCGGCGCCGGCGTGTTCGTCGGCGGCACCGGCGTGTGGGTTGGCGGTGCTGAGTGGGGGGTGTCGGTCGGCTTGGCAGGGCGCGGCCCCATCCACCAGAACGAGCGTGGTTCGCTGCGCAAGCTGATGGGCTGCACCTGAGCGCCCGTCGTCTTGACCACCAGCAAATCCCAGAAATACTTGCCCGTTTGCTCCCCGGGCAGCCAAAAGCGCTGTTGCTGGGCGCCGGTCCGGATGGAGCCGCGCTCCGGCGGCGTGGCCCCCTCCTTCCAGATGCGCACCTCGAAGGATTCCTCGGCGGTGAGCTGCCTGAACCACTGCCAGACGAACGAGTTGTTCTCGTCCAGATAGACGGGCTCGTCGGTATAGGGCGCGATGACCTTGGGCGCATCGTAGAGCGCCAGGGACGGGGTATGGCTCGACGTCGGCGTGGCCCGCGAGGCCGTATTGGTGGGCTGCGGCCTGCTGGTGGGACGCTTGGTCGGCGTCGAGGCCGCCCGAGTGGAGGTGGCCGTGGCGGGCAGCGTGGCGGTGGGTCGCAGGATCGCCGGCAGCGTGAGCGTGGGCGTGCTATCCAGGCGGACGGCGGTGGGCGAGAGGGTGGGCGTGGTGGTGGGTTGCGCCCGGGAAGATGGGCTGGTCAGGGAGAGCAAGCCGAGAACCCCGGCCACGATGGCCACGCCCAGGACGCCCCAGAGCACCCAGGATGCGACCAGGGAGAACGGCCCGCCGCCCTTGCCCTTGGCAGTGGCTCGGATCGCCACGGCCGTGGCGGCATCTGGCGTTTCGCTTGTCGCGCCGCGCTGCACGGCCAGGCTGACCAGTTGGTCCGCCAGCTCCTGAGCGTGGGCGGCCTGCGCGGCGAGTTGCGCGGTCTCGGCGTTGCTCACGGCCTGGTGCAGGCCATCGGAGCAGAGCAGCAGTATATCGTTCAGCGCCAGGTGGCGATGGACGGAATCGGAGAGCGCGACGCGAGACCAGCCCAACACATGGGCGGGGGTTTTCTCACGCTCGGCTTCGGGCAGGTCGGCGGACGGGATGATCTCATCCCAGGCCCGCGCGGGGGTGAGGGCCGTGAGGTGCTCGGCATGATAAACGAAGGCCTGCGTCTGGCCGACGTTGATCAGATAGGCGTGGCTGCCCAGCAAGACCGCGGCGACGAGCATCACGCGTTTGGGCCTTTGGTGGCGGATGCTCTCTTCGTAGAGCTCGACGCCCACGCGCGAAATGGCCCGCTGCAAGCTCTCGCGCACGTTGCTGGAGGGATAGGTGTAGTACAACTGGTAGAGGCGATTCACAGCATGGCGACTATCGACGTCTGAGGCGTCTTGCCCCAGGCTGTCGGCCACGACAAAGAGCCTGCCTTTTTCGGCGAGCTGCGCATCGGTTACCCAGTGCTGGGCAACGCTACAGTGATCGGTGGTGCTGGTGCGCGCTTGTCCAGGATGGGAGGCGGACCCCACATCGAAGATCAACTCTGCGAAGCCTCCATCGCGTTCTCTTCAATGCCCCGCCGGCTTGCCGAGAATCTCGCGCGGCGTTTGCAGTGTCTCCTACCTGGGATTATGCCACAGATATGCAGGGTTGGCAATTGAGGGGTGACATCATCCACGGGTCGGCTGCTCTCCTAGCGCGCCCTTGCGCTGAAGCAGCGAGATGGTCACCATGCCCAAGGCCACGTAGGTCCAAAAGATCGTGACCGCGTGAGGAAAGGCCAGGTTGAAAAAGTAATGGTCGAGCACGCCAGCGACCAGGCCGCCGAACAGGGCGCAGCCGATGCCCCAAAAGATTGCGTCCAGATGCTCATCCTGGAGCGCCAGCGAGCGGCTGCGCCAGAACTGGACCCAGAACAGGACGATGATGAGCAGGAACGAGCCCAGGCCGACGAGTCCCGCCTCTTCGCCGATCAGCAGGTAGAGGCTGGAAACCCCCAGGTAAAGGTCGATCTCGGGGGTGCCCGAAAAGCCCACGCCCAACCAGGGGTGGAGCATGATGACCTTGAAGGCATCGCTATACTCGCCGAAGCGCATCTGCGTCGCCAAGTCCTCGCCGTGCACGCCCTCGATGAAACGCTGCACGTAGGCCTGCGTCTGCGGCAGGATCAAGATCAGGGCCACGCCAACGATGAGCAGCCACCCCAGGCGCCGATAGCGGAACACGCTGATGGCGGCGACGCCGGCGGCCAGCCCGGCCATGGCGCCGCGTGAATAGGTGAGGTAGAGGCAAAGCAGCATGCAGCCCACGATCGGCAGCATGAGCTTTCTGGGCAGGAGCGGCCTGCGGCTCACAATCTGGGGGATGCTGAGGCCGGTAACCAGGATGAGCAGCCCTCCCAGGACGTTGGGATCCTGAGAGGTCGAGATGGCGCGCAAGGGGAGGGTGGTGTCGTCCTCCACGTAGCGCAGCACGCCCGAGCCTGCCGGGTAGCGCACGACCCGCAGGGCCGAGAGCAGCCGGATGGCCAGGTTTTCCGGCATAAAGTAGAGCACGATCCCGATGAGGGCGGCGGCAAAGCCGGCGAGGATCAGCACGCGGACTACCAGGTCCAATTGCTTCTGGCTCTGGACGCAGTTGACGACGATAAAAAAGGTGAAAACGCCCAGCAGCAGCTCGGCGAACCGCCGGATCAGGGTGGTGTTGAGCGAGCTGTGCCCGAGGCCGGCGAGCATGGCGACGACGACGATGACCAAGAAGAACAGGATGGGCAAGGCCAGGGGCGTGGTGACCAGGGGGCCCTGCCGCCGGTTGGCGATGCGCGAGGCCAAGACGAACAAGAGCGCCAGCAGCACCAGGTCCAGGAACGTGGGCTCAAAGCCAAGGTCCAGCGGGACCGCGGCGAATGGCAACAGACAGATGACGCCCACCAGGGCGATCATCCCCCATTGCGTGTCGCGCAGCAGCAGCGCGCCGCCGACCAGGGCGACGATGAGCGCGGCGGTGTAGGGGAGCGAGAGGTAGGCGAGGATGGCCCCGCCCAGCGTGCCGACTAGCAGGCAGAGCGCGAGGATGGCCAGCACCTTCCAGATGCCCTTGCTGCTGACCAGGGCGCGCTGTATCCAGTCCGTCAGGCTCTTTTCCAACCGATCTCCCCCGCTTTTGGCTCGCTGCATGAGTGTTCACATTATACGCACTCTGCCCTCGGGAGCAAGTGCCTCGGTTTTACCCCAAACGCTCCCCTTGCGAGACGTCGCGGGCTGGTGCGGCCAGGGCGAGCGCGATGGCCTCGGCGATTTCGGCCGGGTGGAGGGGCCGGGGATAGTTGTACATCACGCCGCCCGGTCGCTCGTTATAGTAGGGGCGGTTGCAGTCGGGACAGCCGGAGGTGCGAAAGGCCTGCCCGTCCGCCAGGGCTTGGCGCAGCGCGCTGGGAGCGCCGCCCAGATGCGCGATGGCCCCGTCCTCGCCAAAGCGCATGTCGGCGGCGCGGACCAAGCCAAGCTGGATCAGGTGACGGGCGGCTTGCAGGCGGCGGTAGCTGGCCAGGGCCGGCGGCTGGCGGCGCTCCAGGGCCGTGCCCGGCACGGGCGTGAAGGCAAAGAGGCCGATGGTGATGCCCTGCTCGGCGAGCCGCTGAAAGAGCCGGACCATCTCCCGCTCTTGCTCGCCCAGCCCGGCGATGAGGTGGGTGCTGACGCGGCCAGGGTAGGCGCGGGCGGCGGATTCCAGGAGATCCAGGGCTTGGGCCCAGCCGGGCCCTTTGGCGGCGAGCGCGACCTCTGGTGTGGCCGCGTCCAGGGCCAGCCCGAGGCGGTCCGCGCCGGCGTCCAGCAGGCGGCGCACGTCTTGCAGCGAGCGCGCATGGGCCGAGACGGAGAGGGGGATGTCGCTGGCCTGGCGGATACGGCGGAGCACCCTCTCGGCTTGCGCCAGATAGCCAGGGGCGGTGGTCACTTGGAGGCAGCACCGCCGCAAGCGCCCGGCCTCGCGCGCCTCGCGCAAGCGGGTGATGGTGAGGTCCAGGTCATGGGGCGGCCAAACGATGCGCGACAGGGCGTCGGCCCGGGCCTGGCTCGTCCGCGCTTGGGCGCAAAAGGCGCAATCGCGGAGGCAGCGCCCGCCCACCATGAGATAGGCGGCGGTGGGAAGGGCGTCTTGCGCGACCTCTTGCAGGCCCAGCAGGCCCGCCGTGCCGAGCGAGACGTTGACGGTCTCGGACGACGATTGCGGCTCCCTAGAAGACACAGCACTCATCCTTCCACACGACCCGGAGCCCGAGCTCGGCGGCGAGGGCAACGGCGCCGGGCGCCGGATTGACGATCCGATTGAGCCCGGCACGAATAGCGAGGCGGTCCACCTCGTCGCGATAGGCGCCGCCAGGGCGCATGCAGCCCAGGTAGATGGGCGCGTCCGGCAGCTCCTGGCGCGCCTCGGCGAAAAGCTCGCCCACCTGGTCCGGCGGTGGGGGCGTGCGCTCGGCAAAAGCCGTGCCCCGCGTGGGGATGAGCACCAAAAAGACGATGGTCTCGGCGCCCAGCTCCTTGAGCAGCGCGATGGCCCTCCGCTCGCCGGAGAGCTGGCCGCCGCGCAGGCCGATGGTGATGTGGGGCACCACGGGAACGTGCCGGCGCAGCATGGCATAGGTGCGCGCATAGTCGGCCACGGTGCAATCCAGGTGATAGACCTCGCGGATGGTTTCGTCGTCGCCCACGAAATCGAACGAGATCACATCCACCAGCGGGGCGATGGCGCGCATCTCTTCTTCCGAGATGAGGCCCACGTGCCAATTGAGGCGGCGCCCAGGCCGCAGCGCCCGCACGGCCTCCAGATGGGGCAACACGGGCACGCGCCCGCGGGCGTCGCAGCCGCCCGAGATCAGGCAACTGGTGGCGCCCTCGACGTCGGCCTGCTCGATGGGCGACATGCCGTGAAGGTAGCGGCGGCCGCAGTGGGCGCAGTCCAGGGCGCAGGCGCTCCCGGTCAGGCTGATGGCGGCGGTGCGGCGCGGGCGGGTGAAGACGATCTCCAGGGGAAAGTGGGCCTCGCGCACCAGCCAGGCGGCGCGCCAGTCGGGAACGGGCTGAGTCACGAGGCCCCCATCATGCCGCGCATCTAGAACTTGAGCGTCAGGGGAACGGTGATGCGGCCGATCTCGATCGTGTCGACGGTCAACGCGATCTGGTGATGGCCGGGCTCCAGGGGCTTGCCGGCGGCCTTGATGACCAGCCCTTGGCCGTACTGGAAAGCCCAGGGCTTTTGCCGGGTGATCTCGCTGGCGGGCGTCGTCGGCTCGCCCAAGCCCACGAACAGGCGCGCGGGCTCGACGGCCACGCCGTCCACCTCCAGCTTGACCACGCCCGTCAGAGTGCCCGAGCCGACGGTGTTGCGGAGGGCGAACTGGAAGCCATCGGGCAGGTTCAGGGGGTTCGCCCCCGCGATGAGCTGTTGCAGGATATAGGACGGGATGGACGACATGGCGCCCTCCTCGATTAGGTCAGGTCGTTCTTGAAGAACTCGATCAGCTCGCCATCGGGCCCCTTGCAAAAGCCAATGCGCACCGGGGTCGGCGGGACGCTGTTGAAGGTGACATCCTTGGGCTCGATGGTGATGGGGGCTCCGGCGGCGCGGGCGCGCTCGATGGCGGCATCCACGTTGTCGGTGCGCAGCGCATAGTGAAGGATCACGCCCTCCGGCCTGGGCTCAGCGGAGCCGCCCGAGGAAATCTCGATATAGTTGCCGTCGCCGGTATCCAGGAGCGCCAGGCGCCGTTCCGGATTGCCCCAGGTGGTCTTGACCGTGAAGCCCAGCACCTCGGTATAGAACTTGACGCTGGCGTCGAAATCGTGGACGCGCATGGCGATGTGATGGAAACCGCCGCCGCCCAGCACCTTGTTGTGTCCTGCCATGTTGATCTCCTCCTCGTGAGTTGGCCTGAGGATAGCAGGGATTGCCGAATCTGTCAATTTCCTGGCCCGCGCTTGGCGGCCTCTTGCCACTTGGCGACCGGCGGCACGTCCTGGTACTCGGGCGCGGTGGGCACGTCCAGGAAGGTCGGTTCCTGCCGGAAGATGGCCTGGCGCAGGGCGTCGCCGAGCTCGCCGGGTCGCTCGATGCGCCGGGCGCGCAGCCCGAAGGACTGGGCGAGCGCGACGCAATCCTCCTCGCCAAAGTCCACGGAATAATACTTGTCCTGATGATAGAAGTGCTGCAGGGTCTTGATCCAGCCGAAGCAGCGGTTGTTAAAGTGGATCAAGATCACCGGCAGGTTGAGCCGCCGGATCGTCTCCATCTCGCCGGCGGCCATGCCCAGGCTGCCATCGCCGAGCAGCCCGACCACCGTGGCGTTGGGGCGAGCGTATTGCGCGCCGACCACGGCGGGGAGGGCATAGCCCAGGCCGCCAAAGGCCCGCGGGATGACTATGTGCCGCCCGGCAGCGCAACGGAAATAGGCGGCGGTGAAGGGGGTCATGGTCCCGGGGTCCGCGGCGATGACGTAATCCGCCGGCAGCGCGGCGGCCAACTCGCTGATGATCCGCTGAGGCTTGATGGGCAGGGCGTCCGCCTGGGCCTGCTCCGCGAACTCGGCCCACCAGCCGCGGCTCCGCTTGGCAAGCTCGGCGGCGCGGGGCGCGGCGTCTCGCTGGACGTCGCCCAGGGCGGCCAGCAGGTCTTGGAGCGTCAGCTTGGCGTCGCCGGCCAGGCCGATGGCGGTGGGGTAGGTGTTGCCGAGCTCGGCCGGGTCGGCGTCCAGGTGGATGATAGTTGCGCCGCCCGCGAGGGGCGGGATGGTCCAGTGCATGGTGGTGACCGAGTCGGTCTTGCAGCCGACAAAGAAAACGAGGTCGGCCTCGCGGGCCAGATCATTGGCGTAGGTTCGCCCGCCGTTTTCGCCGACGACGCCGATGCTCAGGGGGTGGCCCTCGGCGATGCTGCCCTTGCCGTTGATGGACGTGCCCACCGGCAGGGCGAGCCGCTCCGCCAGCGCGGTGATCTCGTCCCAGGCGGCCGCGATCATCGCGCCGCCGCCGGCGATGAGGACGGGGCGCTGGGCGGCCAGCAGCGCGGCCGCGGCGGCCTCCACGGCGCGGGGGTCGGCGCGGGTGCGGTAGGAGGGGTAGGTGGTGCAGGCTGGGTCGCCATAAAGCACGGCGCCTTCCATCTCTTCGGCCAGCACGTCGCTGGGGAGGGAGAGGTGCACCGCGCCGGGGCGCCCGGCGGTGGCGAGGCGGAAGGCGCGCCGCAAGAGGTCCGGGATGCGGGCGGCGTTCTTGGCCTGCGCGTGCCACTTGGTGATGGTGGCGAACAGCCCCGGCTGGTCCATCTCGGTGAGGACATTGCGCCCTTGGTCGCGAAGGGGGATATCGGTGGTGAGGCAGATCAGGGGGATGGAGGAATAGTGGGCCTCGGCGACGCCGGGCGCGATATAGGTGGCGCCGCCGCCGCTGGGGCCCTCGCAGATGCCCGGCCGGTAGCTGAGGCGGGCATAGGCATCGGCCATGAACGCGGCGGAGCGTTCGTCGCGGGTCATGATGTGGGCCAGGCGATGGCGGGCCTCAAAGAGCGCCTCGTAGAGCCCCGTGCTCGTGTCGCCGGGCAATCCAAACACGTATCGCACATCATGGGCGCAAAGCATTTCCACAACGGCCTGGCTTCCCATCACTCCCATCTCGCACCTCCCCAATGCTGACTTGCGGCGACGCCTGGCATTATAGCATGGCGCGCCGGGGGGCGGAAATCCTCCTGATCGGCCAGTGAGAGAAACGAGCAGCGGATTTGACAGGATGCGCTCTCGTTGGTATAATATCTGTTTGCGGTATTGTGCCCCATCGTGTGTTTGTACTGCCGCACTGTTGGCGTCGCGTTGTTCTGTCCAGGTGTCCGCGACCCAGCCCGAGTAGGGTTTTTCTCTGGTGGGGTGCTTAGGGGCCGAAACAGGACTAGATATAGTTTAAGGAGATGAGCTTATATGGCCTCTGTGGATATAGCTTCTGTGATCAAGTGGGATCGAGATAGCACCCTGTGGTCGCGGCGCAAATCTTATGCTCGTATCCCCGATGTCCACCCCATCCCAGGCCTCATCGACGTCCAGTTGGCTTCTTTTCATTGGTTTCAGCAAGAGGGGCTGCGCGAGCTGTTCGACGAAGTTTCGCCGATCGTCAGCTTTAACAAGAACCTCGAGCTGCATTTCCCTGGCCTGAACGACAAGCTCAACGAAGAGTTCGGCCTCGATTTCCGTTTCGAGGCGCCCAAGTACCCCGAAGAAGAGTGCCGCGTCCGTGATATGACGTTCGCGGTGCCTCTCTATGTCAAAGTTCTGCTGTATAACCGCGAGACCGACCAGCCCTTGGTGCAGGATGTGTACATGGGCGATTTTCCGCTCATGACGGACAAGGGCACGTTCATCTACAACGGCGCCGAGCGCGTGGTGGTCAGCCAGTTGATCCGCTCGCCCGGCTCCTACTTTACCGTGTTGGAGGATCGCGCCAGCGGCCGCGATCTGTGCATGGCCAAGGTGATCCCCAATCGCGGCGCCTGGCTCGAGTTGGAGACCAGCAAGCGCGATCTGATCTCGGTCAAGGTCGATCGCAAGCGCAAGATCCCGGTAACCGTCTTGCTGCGCGCCCTGGCGGCGGTGGAGGACGGCGTGGGCGGGGTGGCCCTGACCGAGGGCAGCGATGAGGAATTGTTGGCCCTGTTCGAGCAGGTCGACAACGACCCCGAGCATCCCTTCATCGCCAGCACCATCGACAAGGACCCCACCAAGGATGCGCGTTCCGCCCTGGAAGAGTTCTACAAGAGGATGCGCCCGGGCGATCCGCCCACCTATGAGAACGCGCGGGACTATTTGACCTCGCTGTTGTTCAACGCGCGCCGTTACGACCTGAGCCGCGTGGGCCGCTACAAGCTCAACCAGCGGCTGGATATGGACCTCCCGATGGAGCAGCGCACGCTGACCAAGCGCGACATCATCAGCATCGTGGAGCGCGTCATTCGCATCAATAACGGCACGGACTCGGCCGACGATATCGATCACCTGGGCAACCGCCGGGTCAAGACGGTGGGCGAGTTGCTGCAGAACCAGTTGCGGATCGGCCTGCTGCGCATGGAGCGCGTCGTGCGCGAGCGCATGAGCATCCGCGACCCGGAACAGGTCACGCCGATCTCGCTGATCAACATCCGTCCGGTGGTGGCGGTGGTGCGCGAGTTCTTTGGCGGCAGCCAGCTTTCGCAGTTCATGCAGCAGACCAACCCGCTGGACGAGTTGACCCACAAGCGCCGGCTCTCGGCCCTCGGCCCGGGCGGCCTGCGCCGCGAGCGCGCCGGCTTCGACGTGCGCGACGTGCATCATAGCCACTATGGGCGCATCTGCCCCATCGAGACACCGGAAGGCCCGAACATCGGCCTGATCGGCTCGATGGCGACCTATGCGCGCATCAACGAATTTGGCTTCATCGAGACGCCTTACCGTCGCGTGCAGCGCACGGTGCCGTGCAACAAGGAGGCCATGCTGGGCCGCACGGTCCGCGAGCGCATCGTCGACCCCGGCTCGGGCGAGATCGTCGCTGAGGAAAAGCAGACGATCACCCCGGAATTGGCGGACAAGATCGTGGCGCTGGGCCTGGATCAAGTCAGGGTCCTGCCCTACGCCACCGATGAGGTCTCGTACCTGACGGCCTCTGAGGAAGACCGCTACATCATTGCGCAGGCGAACGCCGTGCTCGACGAGATGGAGCAGTTCGTGAACGAGCGCGTGTCCGTGCGCTACAAGCAGACCTTCTTGCTGGAGGCGGCGACCAAGGTTGATTTCATCGACGTGTCGCCCAAACAGATCGTGAGCATCTCGGCCGCGCTGATCCCCTTCCTGGAGCACGACGACGCCAACCGCGCCCTGATGGGCTCCAACATGCAGCGCCAGGCGGTGCCCTTGCTCAAGCCCGAGGCGCCGGTGGTGGGAACGGGCATGGAGGACCGCGCCGCGCTCGATTCTGGGCAGGTGGTGGTTTCGACGGTGTCGGGCGAGGTCAGGAGCGTCACCTCGAAGGACGTGGTGGTCCGCGGTGCGGATGGCCAAGATCAGGTCTTTGTGATGCGCAAGCACCAGCGGTCCAACCAGAGCACCTGCATCGACCAGCGGCCTGTGGTGGAAAAGGGACAGCAGATCAAGCCCGGGACCATCATCGCCGATTCTTCCTCCACCGATCGGGGCGACCTGGCTTTGGGCCAGAACGTTTTCGTGGCTTTCCTCTCTTGGGAGGGGGCCAACTATGAGGATGCGATCATCATCAGCGAAAAGCTGGTGCGCGAGGACAAGTTCACCTCGATTCACATCGAGCAGCACGAGCTGGAAGCGCGCGACACCAAGTTGGGTCCGGAAGAGATCACGCGCGATATCCCCAATGTGGGCGAGGACGTGCTGAGGAACCTGGACGAAGAGGGCGTCATCCATATCGGCGCCGAGGTGGGCCCTGGCGATATCCTGGTCGGCAAGATCACGCCCAAGGGCGAGACCGAGCTGACGCCGGAGGAAAAGCTGCTGCGCGCGATCTTTGGCGAAAAGGCCTGGGAAGTGCGCGACTCGTCGCTGCGCCTGCCGCACGGCGAGCGGGGCAAGGTGGTCGATATCAATGTCTTTTCGCGGGACGAATTCCGCGACCTGCCCACCGGCGTGGACAAGATGGTGCGCGTGAGCGTGGCCCAGCGCCGCAAGGTGATGGAAGGCGACAAGATGGCCGGCCGTCACGGCAACAAGGGCGTCATCTCCAAGGTGGTGCCGGTGGAAGACATGCCCTATCTCGAGGATGGGACGCCGGTGGACATCATCCTGAGCCCGCTGGGCGTGCCCGCTCGCATGAACATCGGCCAGATCTTTGAGACCCACTTGGGGTGGGCCGCCGATCGCCTGGGCTTCCGCGTGCTGACGCCGGTGTTCGATGGCGCTTCGGAGCAAGAGATCGAGGCCGAGCTCTCGCGGGCCTGGCTGATGGACCGCGCCTGGAAAGACCTTTCCGGTCGCGCGTGGGCATGGGTTAAGGAACAAGAGATCGCGCCGGAAGACCTGCAGGATGATGAGGAAGCCTATCGCCTGTACCTGGCCTATCATGTGGAGACGGGCCTGGACGAGGACGATATGGAGAGCTTGCTGCGCGACCGGACGATGGCGCGGCGGGCCTGGCTGGCGCAGTGGCTGACCGAGTTGGGTCATGATCCATCCGCGCTACTGGTCTTTGAGGACACGCAGCGTTCCGTGCGCGCGCGCGTGCAGGCCGATCAATTGGCCATCTCGACTTGTCTCAAGATGTGGCTGGCTGACCGGGGCCGCCAGGTGGCTGAGGATATCGACGCAGCCGAGCTGCGCCAGGCAGCTTACCAGGTCAGCGAGGAACTCGATGATCCGCTGCCGATTGTCGGCAAGCTGCGCCTGTACGATGGCAAAACCGGCGATCCTTTCGATCGGCCTGTGACGGTCGGCATCATCTATATGATGAAGCTGGCCCACCTGGTCGAGGACAAGGTCCACGCGCGTTCCACGGGCCCGTACTCGCTCGTGACGCAGCAGCCTTTGGGCGGCAAGGCGCAACTGGGCGGCCAGCGCTTCGGCGAGATGGAGGTCTGGGCGCTGGAGGCCTATGGCGCGGCGCACAGCCTGCAAGAGATGCTGACCATCAAGTCGGACGACATCACTGGGCGCGTCAAGGCCTACGAGGCCATCGTGAAGGGCGAGCCGATCGAGGAGCCGGGCGTTCCCGAGTCGTTCCGGGTCTTGGTGAAGGAGCTGCAGAGCCTGGGCCTGGCCGTGGAAGTGCTGGACGACAAGGGCGAGCTGCTCCAGTTCGGGCGCGAAGATGGCGACGAGGCGCTGCCGAGGCTGGGGTCGGGCTTTGGTTTGGCCGACTTTGAGGAAGCCTAAGCCGCTCGAGTTGACTTTTTCCTGGTTCGATGTTATAATCTTTGGTCGCCGGTTGAACTCGGACGAGAAACATGAGGGCCAGGCAAGGCGAGTTGCCTTGTCTGGCCTCTGAAATGACTGCGAGTGATAAAGGGGGTAGTGTTGCCTACTATCAATCAGTTGGTTAGGAAGGGTCGCTCTCCGCTGGGCAAGAAAAGCAAGTCGCCCGCCCTGTTGATTGGCTACAACGCGCGCACGGGCCGGAGCTGGCGTGGCGAGACGGGCTCTCCACAGCGCCGTGGCGTCTGCACGCAGGTCAAGACGACCACGCCCAAGAAGCCTAACTCGGCTCTGCGCAAGATCGCCCGCGTTCGCCTGACCAACCAGGTCGAGGTCACGGCGTACATCCCGGGCGAGGGGCACAACTTGCAGGAGCACTCGGTGGTGCTGGTGCGTGGCGGTCGTGTGAAGGACCTGCCAGGCGTCCGCTATCACATCGTGCGCGGCGCGCTGGATAGCGCCGGGGTGGAGAACCGCAAGAAGGGGCGCTCCAAGTACGGAGCCAAGCGGCCCAAGGCCAGCGCTGCCTAAGGTCGTCCGCTTAGACTGGGTTCGTTGATCTGATCATGTGAGCAGGTGTGAGCCTGTAGAGGTCACAAGCCTGATTTTTGGAGGATTGATATGTCAAGGCGCGGTCTGCCGCCCCGTCGCAAAGTACGACCAGACGTCAAGTACAATAGCGTTGTGTTGGGCACGTTTATCAACAAGATCATGGAACGTGGTAAGCGCAGCACGGCAGAGCGCATCGTTTACGATGGTTTTGCCATTGTGGAAGAGCGCACCAAGAAAGAGCCGCTGAGCGTCTTTGAGCAGGCTATTCGCAACGTGTCGCCCGTGATCGAGGTCAAGCCGCGGCGCGTCGGCGGTGCGACGTATCAGGTGCCCGTCGAGGTAACCACGGAGCGTGGGACCTCTCTGGCGATTCGTTGGCTGATCCAGGCTTCCCGCGGGCGCCCGGGCCGTTCCATGGCGGCCAAGCTGGCGGACGAGCTGCTGGATGCGTCCCAAAACACCGGGGCGGCGATCAAGAAAAGAGAAGATACCCATCGGATGGCGGATGCCAACAGGGCGTTTGCCCACTACCGCTGGTAAGGTCTTGCGGCAAGCGCACGTCGCTTGCCGCGAGATCGGGGTAGCGCGGCGTTTCCTTGGTTGAACCCATAACAACAGAGCGGCCTAGGGTCGAGTCCGAGGGGGATCTTCATCTACCAGTAGCCAAGGCCAACACGGGCATCACCTTGACATCGCAGCGTCCATTGGAGACTGAAGATGAGTCGGCTGGTTCCCCTGGAGCGAATCCGAAATATCGGCGTGATCGCCCATATCGATGCGGGCAAGACGACGACCACGGAACGCATCTTGTTCTACACGGGTCGGATCCATCGGATGGGCGATGTGGACGATGGCAATACCGTAACCGACTGGATGGAGCAAGAGCGGGAACGGGGCATCACCATTTCGTCTGCGGCGATTACCTGTTTCTGGCAAGATCATCAGATTAACATCATTGACACGCCGGGTCATATCGATTTTACGGCCGAGGTCCAGCGAAGCCTGCGGGTCCTCGATGGCGGCGTGGTGGTCTTTGATGCGGTGGCCGGGGTTCAACCCCAGTCGGAAACGGTGTGGCGTCAGGCCAACCGGTTCCAAGTGCCCCGCATTTGTTTTGTTAACAAGATGGACCGGCTTGGGGCTGATTTCGACCGCACGGTCGAGATGATCCGCGAGCGGTTGGGCGCGAATCCCGTGGCGTTGCAGGTTCCGATCGGCCGCGAGGCTTCCTTTGCGGGGGCCGTGGACCTGATCGAACGCTGCGCGATTGTATACGATGACGAACTGGGCACCGAGTATCACAAAGCCGCGGTGCCGCCTGATCTCGAGGATCGGGTCGAGGCGCAACGCGATGCGCTCATGGAGCGGATCGCCGAAACGGACGATACCTTAATAGAGATATATCTGACGGAAGGCGAGCTCACGCCGGAGCAGATGCGGCAGGGCCTGCGGGCAGCCACCCTATCTGGCAAGGTGGTGCCCGTGTTGTGCGGCTCCTCGCTGCGCAACAAGGGCGTCCAGTCCCTGCTCGATGCCATCGTGAGCTATCTGCCCTCCCCCGCCGATATCCCCCCGGTGGAAGGTTTTCTGCCTCAATCGGAGGAGAAGGCGCAGCGCTCCGCGTCTTCGGAGGAGCCGCTCTCGGCGCTGGTGTTCAAGATCCAAACGGATCCCTTCGTGGGGCGTTTGGCCTACGTCCGGGTCTATTCGGGCGTGATGAACTCGGGCAAGCGGGTCATCAACACGACGCGTGATCGCACCGAGCGGGTCATGCGCATGCTGCGGATGCAGGCGAATCGCCGCGAGGACATGGACACGCTGGAAGCGGGCGATATCGGGGCGGTGGTGGGGCTGCGATTCTCTTTCACTGGCGACACCCTCTGCGACGGCGAGTCGCCCATTGTCTTGGAGCCGATCTCGTTCCCCGAGCCGGTGATCTCTGTGGTCATCGAGCCGCGCACGCAGGCGGATCAGGACAAGCTCGCGGAGGCGCTGCAGCGGCTGGCTGATGAAGATCCCACCTTCCGGGTTCGCGGCGATGACGAGACGGGTCAGACCGTGATCTGGGGGATGGGCGAGTTGCACCTGGATATCCTGGTGGATCGCGTGCTACGCGAGTTCCGCGTCGAGGCGAACGTGGGCAAGCCCCGGGTGGCGTATCGGGAGACGATCACGCGCCAGGTTCGGGTGGAGGGCTTGTTCTCTCGCCAGACGGGCAACAAGAACCAGTTCGGGCAGGTTTGGCTCGAGTTGGAGCCCTTGCGTGGTCGCCAAGGCTTTGAGTTTGAGAACGCGTTGCGCCCGGGCATCTTGCCTCCGAGCTATATCCCGGTCATTGGGCAGGGCGCGCAAGAGGTCCTGGAAAGCGGTATCCTCGCCGGGTATCCGGTGATCGGGGTCAAGGCTCGCTTGGTGGATGCGACCTTTAACGAGACCGAGTCCACCGAGCTGGGCTACCGGGTGGCCGCTTCGATGGCTGCTCGCGATGGCCTCCATCAGGCCGGACCGACCCTGCTGGAGCCGATCATGAGCGCAGAGATCAGCGTGCCCGAAGAGTTCATGGGCGACGTGATCGGCGACCTCAACGCGCGACGCGCGCAGATCGAAGGCATGATGTTGCGCACCGATATGCAGGTGATCACCTGCCGGGTGCCGCTGGCCGAGATGTTCGGATATGCGACCGATCTGCGCTCCATGACGCAGGGGCGCGGCACCTTTGTGATGGAGTTTACCTGCTACGATACGGTGCCCGCCGATGTGATGGAACGCATCCTGGGTGGTCCGCTCGGCTGAGCGTTGGGCGAGTGGGGCTGATTTGCCAGGAACGGATTTTTGTGTATAATGACGCGGCTTTTTTTGCGTGGGTTTGCATGAGAGTACGAGGTAAGAAGGAGGTTCCCAGTGGGCAAGGAAAAGTTTGTGCGGGATAAGCCGCATGTGAACGTGGGAACGATTGGGCACGTGGACCATGGCAAGACGACGCTGACGGCGGCGATCACCAAGGTGCTGGCGATGAAGGGCGAGGCGCAGTTTTTGG
>JAAYEA010000105.1 GCA_012689325.1 Chloroflexota bacterium | reverse complement strand
GAGCCGCGGCTCACCGTTGCGGATGAAAATGCACAGCCATGTCACCCCGAGGTCCGCCGAAGGGGTCTCCACGCCACCGCAGCGGGAGATTCCTCGGAGGACCTCGGAATGACGCCGTGAGTCTATTCTCAAGGGAGGGCTTATGCCGAGGCGATGGCTGGGGATGTACGTGCATATGCACTGGGGGTACCATCACCCCTACGCGGCGCGCACCTGGACGCTGGAGGATTGGCGGGCCTACCTGGGCGGGATCAGCGCCCTGGGCTACAACCTGCTGCAGATCTGGCCCATGGTGGACACCATGCCGCTCCCCCTCACCCCCAGCGACGAGGCCCACCTGGACAAGCTGCGCCAGGTGATCGAGCTGGCGCACCGGGAGCACAACCTGACCGTCTGGCTGGTGCTGAGCGCCAACGCGGTGGGCAATGCGCAGGCCGCCAGCTATCCCTTCGAGGAGCGCCCCTATTTCACCACCGAGCGCCGCCTCAACCCCGGCGACCGCCGCGAGCGCGCCGAGCTGATGGTGGCGCGGCGCGCGTTCCTGGAGCCGCTGGCGGAGGCCGATGGCCTCTCCATCATCGATAGCGACCCCGGCGGCTACGAGGGCTCGCCCCCCGCCGAGTTCGTGCAACTGCTGCTGGACCATCGCCGCCTGGCCGACCGGCTGCGCCCGGGGATGAGGCTCAACTATTGGATGTGGTGGGGCTGGCGACCCAAGGTGGTGGAGGTTCCCAACGCCGCCGAGCTGCGCGACCGGGTGCTGGGCGAGACCTTGGCGGCGCTGACGCGGGCCAACCCCGAGCCGTGGGGGCTACTGGCCTGCAACCGCGACCACCTGCGCATCGTCGCCGAGCACGGTCTGCAGGCACGGACGCTCTATTACCCCTATGGCGCCATCGAGGACGAGCCCTCCGTGCCGCGCACCAACAACGATCCGGCGCGCCTCGCCGCGACGTTTGAGGGCCTCGACCCGGCGAGCTACCCCCTGGGGGCCATGGGCAACGCGCAAAACCATGTCCTGCAACTGCCGCACACCTACCTCTTTGCCCAACTGGCGCGCGGCCGGGGCGCGGAGGCCGCTAACCTGCTCAAGTTCGCCAAGGAGCTGATCCCGGCGCTGGGGGACGAGGTCGCCGAGGGCTGGGCGGCGCTGGCGGATGGGGATGGAGCGCGGGCCGCAGCGGCGCGGGAGCGGCTGCTGGCGGCTGCCGCGGGAGCCCGGGCGGGGCGCCTGGGCGGGTTGATGTTCCACGACCCGGCCCGCTTTCTGGGCGACCTGGCGGGCCAGTTGGCCCAGTGGGAGGCGACGCTGGCGCTGCGGGAGGCGCTCGCCCAGGGGTGCGACCCCGTCCCCGCGGCCCAGCGCCTGCTCGCCGCGCTGGAGGAAGGGCTGGCGCGCACCGGCTTTCGCGACTTTTACGTGGGGGCCTTTGCCGCCACCATGCACCCGCTGCTGGCCGCCCTGGCGGGTCAGTTGTCCGGGGGCGCGGCCTTGCAGCGGGCGCTGGACGAGTACGCCCATCTGCGCCAGAACCACGTCCCCGAGCGGCACGGCTACCTGGCGCGGCTGGTGGCGGCGCTGGCCGAGTGCGCGGGTTTGCGCGAATCACCTCGCGATCTTTGACAATATGCGCAAGGTGTGATATCATGGAACGTGTAAGAGGTATGGCAATCGCATACGCAGCGCCTAGTGCACAGTGTGCAACGGGGGAACCAATCCTGGGGGCGAGTCGACAGAGACTGCCGTAGGGCCACTTCTTCGGCCCAAGCCCGACAGCTAACCTCGTAGGCGTAGGAGAAGGACACCATATTGTCTGTAGGTGCCCTTTTTCTTTGTGTATGGAGTAGGGCGCCTCGTTCAATGGGCCAGGTGGCCCATAGAGGAGGCAGAATTGAATACTGGGGACAAGCAAGATTTGTCCAAGATGCCGGGCGCGGCGCCCCACGTCGCGCTACCAGACTCGGTCGTTGCCGCCTACCGCACGCAAGGCGGCGATATGGACGAGCTCAAGCTGGCCGTCAAGTCCGACCTGGCCCCGGACGGCGCCTTCGGCGAGCAGTGGTTGATGATCAACCGGCAAGACCTCTGGGTCTTGGATCGTCACAATGGCACCGCAAACGTCAGATACAAACTCCCCCTGGATCAGATCACCGACGCCAAGGTCGAGCGATGCGTGGGCAACGGGCTGCTGCAAGTCACCGTTGACCAGAAACCTCAGGTATTGCTCCACTATTCCAACGACCTGATCGATCGCTTCGGTCGCGTGGCCTATTACCTCCACGACTTGGCGGAGAACGGCGAACAAGTCGCCGTGCCCGATCCCGACGCCGACGACCATCGCTGCCTGGTTTGCGGGCGCACCCTGGTGGACCGCTCCACCAAGGTCTGCCCGAGCTGCATCCAGCGGGGCAAGATCTTTAAGCGGCTGATGGCGCTGGCCAGGCCGTTCTGGGGAACCCTGCTGGGCATCGTGCTGCTCATGCTGGCTGGCGTGTTGGTGGACCTCTTGCCGCCCTACCTCACCCGCATCCTGATCGACGATGTGCTCAAGGCGGGGGCCAAAGCGGACCTCCTCGTCTGGCTGGTCAGCGGGCTGCTCGGCATTCAGGTCACGCGGGTGATCATCACGATCTTTACCAACCGCATGAACATCAACCTGAGCACGCGCTTCACCTCGGACCTGCGCGACCAACTCTTTACCCATCTGAACAAGCTGCCCATCGACTATTTCGACAAGAACCAGATCGGCCGGCTGATGACCCGGGTGAACCAGGACACCTCCGAGTTGCAGGGCCTGGTCTCGCAGATCACCGGCTTTGCGCTGAACATCATGCTGGTGATCGGCATCGGCGCGGTCCTTTTCACCATGGCTCCCTCGTTGGGCCTCTACGTGCTGATCCCCACGCCCCTGGTGGTGGCGGCGGCCTACTTCTACTATCGCTACATGCGCCCGCACTTTGAGCGCTTCTGGATCGCGCGCTGGCGCCTCAATGCGACGCTGAACACCTTCCTCTCGGGCATCCGCGTGGTCAAGGCCTTCGCCCAGGAATCCCTGGAGGAGGAGCGCTACCACGACCGCAACCAGAAGGTCTTGGAGTCGCGCCTGCGGGTGGACCAGGCCTGGAGCCGCTTCTACCCACTCATCTCGTTTGCCTTCAACGTGGGCGGCCTGATCATCTGGTATGCTGGCGGCCGGGCGGTGTTGGCGGACAAGATCACCCTGGGCACGCTGATGGCCTTTCTCAGCTACCTGGGCATGTTCTATGGCCCCCTCTCCAACCTCACCCATATCAGCCAGACGCTGAACCAGTTCCTGACCATCTCGCAGCGCATGTTCGAGATGCTGGACGAGGAGCCGGAGAAGCAGGTCGAGACGCCGGTGCAGCAGCCCAGCCTGGGCGGCAAGATCGAGTTCGACAATGTGACCTTTGGCTATGATCCCTACTTTCCGGTGGTCCGCGACCTGAGCTTTACCATCGAGCCGGGCGAGATGATCGGCGTGGTGGGCCCCAGCGGCGCGGGCAAGACCACGCTGGTGAACCTGATCTGTCGCTTTTACGACGTGACCCGGGGGACCATTCGCGTCGATGGCGTGGACATCCGCGACCTCTCCATGGAAGAGATTCGCCGCCAGATCGGCATGGTGCTGCAGACCCCCTTCCTGTTCCAGGGAACCATCGCCGAGAACATCGCCTATGGCAAGCCCGAGGCCACGCTGGAGGACATCATTCGCGCGGCCAAGGCGGCCAATGCCCACAACTTTGTCACGCGCTTGCCCGAAGGTTACGATACCATCGTCGGCGAGGGCGGCACGGGGCTATCGGGCGGCGAGCGGCAGCGCATCTCGATCGCGCGCGCCATCCTGCACAACCCGCGCATCCTGATCCTGGATGAGGCCACCTCCTCCGTGGATACCGAGACCGAACGGCAGATTCAGGAGGCGCTGGAAAAGCTGGTCAAGGGCCGCACCACCATCGCCATCGCCCACCGCCTATCGACGCTCTATAACGCGGATCGCATCCTGGTGCTGAACCACGGCCGCCTGGAGGAACAGGGCGCGCCCAAGCAGCTCATGGAGAACAAGGGCAAGTTCTATAACCTGGTGCAATTGCAGACCCAGCTATCCAGCCTGGATGGGGTGGTGCCGGCGCTATGACAGAGACACAGACGATCGTTCCGCGCAAGGCTTTCGAGTTGGTCATGTTGGCGCCGGAGGATGTGCGCTTTGAGCGCGAGGGCGATACCCTGCGGCTGACCTTGAGCGACGGGACGCATTACCCCCGCGTCTCGCTGCGCTCCTGTTTCCCGGTTTCCGGCGGGCCGGCGCTGCTATCCGTCCGCGACGCCGCCTCCGAGGAGCAGGACGAGATCGGCATCATCGCCGATTGGTCCAAGCTGGCCGAGGCTGACCGGCAGGCGGTGTCCACCGAGCTGGAGCTGCACTATTTCGTGCCCAAGATCACCGCGGTGAGCAAGATCAAGGACGAGTTCGGCTTCCTCTACTGGACCGTAGACACGGACAAGGGGCCGAAAGAGTTCGTGATGCGCAACAGCGTGGTGCACTATGCGCGCGAGATCGGCAAGAACCATTGGCTGATCATCGACGTGAACCAGGCCCGGTACGAGATCCCGGACGTTTCGCAGCTCGATAGCCGCAGCCAGGGGCTGGTGCGGCGCTTCTTGCTCCTATAGAAGCGGGATTTGCAGGATTTGACCGCGTTTTTTGCTGTTTGGCGCGACTTGTGCTATAATCCTGGCCGTGAGACAAGGGCCAAAAGCCGCTTATTCAGAAAATACAATCCGAGTACACCGCCCTGGGTGGAAAGGAGGTGAGGTATGGCTTTGACAAAGAACGTGAAAGACACCATCATTCAAGAGTACCATCTCCACCCGAATGATACTGGCTCGCCCGAGGTTCAGATCGCGCTGTTGTCGCAGCGCATCAGCGATCTCACCGAGCACCTCAAGACCAACAAGCACGATGAGCATTCGCGGCGCGGGTTGCTCAAGCTGGTTGGGCAACGGCGGCGGCACCTGTCCTATCTGGCACAGAAGGATGTCACCCGCTATCGCGATATCGTGGCGCGGCTGGGCCTGCGCCGCTAGGCAGGGGCCCGGACAGGGTTTCTGTCGGGCTCATCGTGTGGCATAGGGTAGTGGAACGAGTAGGTGGAGTGGCTCAAGCTATCCATCTACTCGTTTGTTTTAAGTGGAAATAGGAGAAGGTAGGGCGCGGGACCAGGAATTGGAGAGTGTTTCTTACTTGTCGCTTTTGACAAACTACAGGCGCGACCAGTAAGGCCCAGTCTCCAGTCCCTGACCGCGGGCCCTAACCCAAGGTAAGGGAAGGAAGAACCATATGATAAGCACGTTTTCGGCCAAGCTCGGTGAGGACACCATCACCATCGAAACCGGCAAACTCGCCAACCAGGCGGGCGGCGCGGTGGTTATCCGCTCCGGCGATAGCATGGCCTTGGTCACCGCCACGGCGGCCAAGCAGGTCCGGGAAGGAACCGACTTTTTCCCGCTGACCGTTGATTATGATGAGCGGCAGTACGCCGCGGGCAAGTTCCCCGGCGGCTTTTTCAAGCGCGAGGGCCGTCCCAACGAGGACAACACCCTGCTCTGCCGGTTGGTGGACCGCCCGTTGCGCCCGCTCTTCTCCAAGGGCCTGCGCAATGATGTGCAGATCATCATCACCTCGCTCTCGGTGGATCAAGAGCACCAGCTCGATATCCTCTCCATCATCGGCGCCTCGGCGGCGCTGATGATCTCCGATATCCCCTTCGGCGGCCCCGTCGGCGCCACCCGCATCGGCTACATCGACGGCCAGTTGGTCGTCAATCCCACCAAGTCCCAGATGGCCCAGAGCACGCTCGATCTGCGCATGGCTGGGACCAAGGATGCCGTGTTGATGGTGGAAGCCGGGGCCACCGAGGTCTCGGAAGAGGTCATGCTGGAGGCGCTGGCCCTGGGGCACGCCGCCTACCAGGACACGATCCGCATGCAGGAAGAGATGGCGGCCCAGATCGGCAAGCCCAAGGCTGACTTTCCGATGTTCGGCGTGGACGATGCCGTGGTCGCCGCCGTCAAGGACTATGTGGGCGACCGCTTCAGCGCCGTGCTGGCCAGCGCGACCGCCAAGCAGGCCCAGGCCGACGCCGTGGACGCCCTCAAGGCCGAAGTCAAGCAACACCTTGGGGAAACCTACGAGGCCGCGGATATCTCGGAGGCCTTTGGCAAGGTCCACAAGGCCGCGGTGCGCCGCCGCATCCTGGACCAGGGCATTCGCCCCGACGGGCGCAACACCAAGACCATCCGCCCGATCACTTGCGAAGTCGGGCTGATCCCGCGGACCCATGGGTCGGGGTTGTTCACCCGCGGCGAGACCCAGGTGCTCTCCCTGGTCACGCTGGGCACCGTGGGCGATGAGCAGGTGGTGGAAGGCGTCGAGAACACCGGCACCAAGCACTATCTGCACCACTATAACTTTCCGCCCTATTCTACCGGCGAAGCCTACCCGCTGCGCGGGCCGCGTCGCCGCGAGATCGGCCACGGTGCGCTGGCCGAGCGCGCCCTGGTCCCCGTGGTCCCCGGCAAGGACACCTTCCCCTACACCATTCGCGTGGTCTCTGAGGTCATGTCCTCCAACGGCTCGACCTCCATGGCCAGCACCTGCGCCAGCACCCTGGCGCTGATGGACGCCGGCGTGCCGATCAAGGACATGGTCGCGGGCGTGGCGATGGGCCTGATCAAGGAAGGGGACCAGTTCGCGGTCCTCACGGATATCCAGGGCCAGGAAGACGCGCTGGGCGACATGGATTTCAAGGTCACGGGCACGGAAAAGGGCATCACGGCCCTGCAGATGGACATCAAGATCTCTGGCCTGAGCCCCGCGATCCTCAAGCAAGCGTTGGAGCAGGCGCACGAGGGCCGGATGTACATCCTGGGCAAAATGCGCGAGGCGATCACCGCCCCCAGGACGCAGCTTTCACCCTATGCGCCCAGCATCACCATCATCAAGATCGATCCCGAAAAGATCGGCACGGTCATTGGCCCCGGCGGCAAGATGATCCGTAGCATCATCGAGCAGTCCGGCGCCGAGATCGATATCGAGGACGATGGCTCGGTCTATATCTCGGCGCCCGACGGCCCCAGCGGCAAAAAGGCCGAGGACCTCATCCGCGGCCTGACCGAAGAGGCCGAGATCGGCAAGATCTATACCGGCACCGTCGTCCGCACCACGGACTTTGGCGCTTTTGTGGAGATCCTCCCCGGCCGAGAGGGCCTGGTACACATCTCACAACTGGCGGACTATCGCGTCCCCAGCGTGGAGGATGTGGTCCAGGTCGGCGACGAGATCATGGTCATGGTCACCGATATCGGCGGCGATGGCAAGATCAGGCTGTCGCGCCAGGCCGTGCTGGAGGGATGGACGGCGGAGGAAGCGCGGTCTCGGGACCAGCGCCCGCCGAGCCGCCCGCGTGGCGATCGTCCGGATCGGGGAGGCTACGGCGACCGCCGCGGCCGTCGGTAATACTCACGGAGGCGCATCGAGGCCATGGCTCAATCGCCCGATGATCTCGGCGTCACGCCGGGCTCATCTCCATCCGCCTGGCAAGAGCTGAAAGCATGGGGCAGGGACATCCTGGGCACGTTTGTCCCTGCCCTGTTGATCGTTTTGGTGTTCAACCTGTTCATCGCCCAGGCCACGCGCGTGGAAGGGCTGAGCATGGAGCCGAACCTGCACAACGATCAACGGCTGATCATCGAAAAGCTCTCCTACCGCTTCACCCAACCCCAGCGCGGCGACATCGTGGTCCTCAAGCTGCCGGATCGCCCTGGCCCGCCCCTCATCAAGAGGATCATCGGCCTGCCCGGCGAGGTGATCGACATCCGGGAAGGGCACATCTTTGTGGATGGACAGCTCTTCCAAGAGCCCTATCTGACTCAACTCACCTTTAGCAGCCATGCGCGCGAGGTGGTGCCGGAGGATTGCTACTTTGTCCTGGGGGATAACCGGGGCTATAGCAGCGACTCGCGTTCCTTCGGCATGGTGCACAAAGAGTACCTGGTCGGCCGGGCCTGGTTCTGCTATTGGCCGATCAGCGACATCGGCTTTATCCGCTAGCGAACCCGCTGTATTAGAGTTGTATAAGACTTGGCCGCCGAGCCCTTCCGGGGGCTTGGCATTTGGCCGAAATGCGAGTATAATATCCGCTTGGATTAGCCAATCACAAACTAGCTGAACGAGGAACAGGCTGCTTGCTAGAGGGTGATTTCAGGAGGTAATACAGGGTATGCCGCTTTACGAGTATGAATGCGAGTCCTGTGGCATCCACTTTGAGCGCAAGGAGCGGATTACGGCGGAACCTCTGAAGACGTGTCCAGAGTGTTCCGGGGCGGTGCACCGGCTCATCCATCCCGTGGGGATCATCTTTAAGGGATCGGGGTTCTATTGCACCGATAACCGTTCTTCTTCGACCCTGGGCACGCCCAAGAGCGAGAGCAAGAGCAACGAGCCCAGCAGCGCCGCCGCCAGCGAGACCAAGAGCGCGCCTGCCAAGGCGGACTGAGCGCACGAGATCAACCGAATCGATACTACCACAAGAGCACGGCTCAAGCAGGCCGGTGCTCTTGTCTTTTATCAGAGCTGAAAACCGCCTTCCGCCTGGATCACCCGGCGCCGGTAATTGGTGACCATCTTGAGGAGCCGCTGCTCCAGGCTGCGCCATTCGTCGCTGGCGAGGATGGAAAAGGCCGCCGCATCGTCATCCACGATCCCCCCGGCCAGCACCTGCGGCCCCCGCCCATAGACGGTGAGCCAGGCATCGGTGGGTTGGATGCCGAGCTTTTGGACCGCTGGCGTAAAGTCCTGCAGCAAAAAGTCCAGGAAATCCTTCTCTTTGCTGGGCACGATGTCCCAGCTCATCAGTATCTTGAGCATTGGACGCTCCTTGGCCTAGGTAAGGGATATCATACCAGATCGCTCTCATTATGGCAAATAGGAGAGATGCGCGATGCGAGTGGTGATCCAGCGGGTGCGCCGCGCTTCGGTGAGCGTGGATGGGCAGGTGGTCGGCGCCATCGGCGCGGGCCTGGTGATCCTGGTGGGCGTGCGCGAGGGCGATGCCGAGGCGCAGGCGGCGTGGCTGGCCCAGAAGGTGGCCCATTTGCGCATCTTTGAGGACGAGAACGGCAAGATGAACCGCTCGCTCCTCGAGATGGGCGGCAGCGCTCTGGTGGTCTCCCAGTTCACCCTCTATGGCGACGCCCAGCATGGCCGCCGCCCCAGCTTTTCCGAGGCCGCGCGCCCCGAGGTGGCGGAGCCGCTCATCGCTCGCTTTGCCGAGTTGCTGCGCGCCGAGGGGGTGCGGGTGGAAACCGGCGTCTTTCAAGCCATGATGCTGGTCGAGATCCACAACGATGGGCCGGTGACGCTCATCATCGATCGCTAGGGTTTCCCTGGCGCCGCGCGCTGCCGATGACCTCGGCGATGCCGCGCGCTCCCTCCTGCGCCATCCACTGCTCCAGCCCCGCCAGGATATCCCACGGCGCCGTCGGCTGCCGCAAGACCGCGCTGTCGATCTGCACCGCCTGCGCCCCCATCCGCAGAAAGGCCAGGGCATCCTCCGAGGTGTGGATGCCGCCCCGTCCGATCAGCGGCAGGTCGCTGCTGGCGGCCACGCGCTCGAACTCGCGTAGGACCAGGGGGAGCACCGCGGGGCCAAAGAACTGGCCCTGCCAGGCTGCGCGCCCTTCGCTTGAGGGCGCCGTGCCCAGGAGCGAGCTGGTGAGGCAGAGCGCATCCGCGCCCGCCTCGGCGCACTGCCGGGGCAGGCTGGCGGCCACGGGAAAGGGCAGGCTGACGATCAGGGGCAAAACCGTTGCCTCGCGCACGGCCTCCACGGCCTCCAGCCCCAGCGCCAGTCGCTCCTCGTCGTCTTCCGATCCGGCGATGCTCATCTCGAATCCCGCCACCCCGGCGACGCTCTCCAGGCGGGCGGCGACGGAGGCCTGCTCATAGCCATCGGCCCCGGCCAGCCGCACGATGATCGGCAGGCCCAGGTTGGCCCAGGCCCGCGCATGGTCCCGCAGCACGCTGCGCAGCCCCGGGTTCTGCTTGCCGGTGCGCGCGAGATACCCTCCCGGCACCTCGCGCAGCCTAGGCTGCGCCGCGCCTGGCCAGGCTCGGCGGCTCACTGGCCCCGTCACCAGCGCGCCCAGCCGGGAGAGGTCCCCGGCCTTGGCCAGCTCGACGCTATAACCGCCAAAGCCCGAGGCGATCATGATGGGATTGCGCAGGGGCAGGCCCAGCTTTTGGCTGGGCGCCAGCTCGACGCTAAGGTCCATCGCTTGCAGTCTCTGCCACATAGTCCTCGACCGCCCGGAAAAGGGCCGCCGCCAGCGCATCCAGGACGGGCTCTTGGCGCATGAGCTGGGCTTCCGTCTCGTTGGTGATGAACAGGCTCTCCACCAGCGCCCCAGGCATCTCGCTGGCGCGCGCGCAGTCCTCGTCCTCCGGGCCCAAGAGGATGAGGTGCTCGTCGGGCGTGCCCGCCTCCAGGTCCAGCCGGACGCCGCGGTCCCGAGAGTCATAGCCCGTCTCAGCCAGCGCGCGCAGCGTATGCTCCTGGATCAGTTGCGCCAGCCGCTCGCTTTGGTCACTGAAGGGGCGGGCGGCGCAATAATAGGTGGTGGTGCCGCCGACCTCGTCCACGTCCTCCCCCTCGTAGGCGTTAAAGTGCAACGAGATGATCAGGTCCGCCCCCGCGGCGTTGAGGATATCCACGCGTTGCTGCAATTGGTCCATCTCGTCATACCAGCCGTCGCCGTTGATATCCAGCTTTTCCTTGTCGTTGAGGTAATAGTCCCCGTCGCGGGTCATGACCACCCCGTAGCCGCGGTCGCGCAAAAGCTGGGCCAGCCGCAAACCGATCTCCAACACGACCTGGCTCTCGTTAAAGTCCATGTGTCCATCGGCGTTGAAATGCCGCGCGCCCAGGTCACGGCCGCCATGCCCGGGGTCGATGCCCACCAACACCGCGCGGGCCAGAGGCCGTGGGGTATCGGTGGGTGTCACGGTAGGTGAAGGCGTCGCCGTAGCCGTCGCGGTGGGCGTCATCGTGGGCAGCGCCGTGGGCGACGCGGTAGGCGGTTCGGTTGGCGATGGCGTGGGGGAGGGGCTGGACGTGGACGTGGCTGTTGCAGCCGTGATGGTTGGCGTGCTGGCTGGCGGCGTGCTCGCCGCCTGACAACCGTATATCAGAATGCACAGGATGGATAGTATAAGGATGCGCCGCATACGTGCCTTTCGAGCTCGAGTGCCGACCATTGTACCATCGTTTCCCTTCGGCGAAAAAGAGCAGGGCGCGGCCGTTTGGTCGTAACGAGGCTGCATGGTAGAATAGCGGCGGAGAGCGAGATGGCCTATCAGATGACGCTGGATGACTGGGCATGGCTGCGGGGTGACGATGGCCAAGCGCTGCTGGCTCACCTGGCCGAGCGCGCGATCGTGGAGGCGGACCTGATCGGCCACTTGACGCGGCTGGGCAAGCAACATGGCCCGGGCCGCGCCGCGGCGGCCGTTGAGACGGCCTGGCTGCGCCAGCGCGCCCGCGCCAAGTTCGAACGCGCCGCGACCATGTACTTTGTGCGGGAGGCGCTGGAACAGGCCAGCGGCGAGGTCGTGGCCCGGCACAAGGCGCAGCGCTTTCGCGGGCGCCAGCGGGTGGTCGACCTGGGCTGCGGCATCGGCGGCGACACCATCGCCCTCGTGGAGGCGGCGCCGGTTTGGGCGGTCGAGCGGGACGAGCTGAGGCTGCGCATGGCCGCGGCCAACGCGGCGGCCTACGGGGTGGCGGGCCAGCTTGAGGCAGTTTGCGCCGATTGGACCCGGCTCGACCTGGCGGGGCTGGAGGCGCTTTACCTGGACCCTTCGCGGCGCGCCGGGGATAGGCGAGCCTTTTCCATTCACGAGTACGAGCCCCCGCTCTCGGTCTTGCCAGCCCTGGCGCGCCAGGCCCCCGCGGTAGCGGCCAAGATCGCCCCGGGCGTGCGCTACGACGAGCTGGAGCGCCTGGGCGTGGAGGCCGAATGTGAGTTCATCTCCCACGAGGGCGAGTGCAAGGAAGCGGTGCTGTGGTGCGGGGACCTCAAGACCTGCGGGCGGCGGGCCACCCTGCTCCCCGGCGGCCACACCCTCACCGACCAGGCGCTCGCCGAGCCGATCGCGGTGGGCAAGCCCGGGAGCTACCTGTATGAGCCGGACGGCGCGGTGATCCGCGCCCACCTGGTGGAGCAACTGGCCGCGGCGGAGGGGTTGCACAAGATCCACCCCGAGATCGCCTACCTTTCCGGCGATCGGCTCGTGGAGACGCCCTTTGCCCGGGCCTATCGCGTCGAGGAGGCTCATCCCTTCCACCTGAAGCGGCTCAAGGAGCGTCTGCGCCAGCTCGATGTGGGCAGGCTGGTGGTGAAAAAACGCGGCTTTCCGGTGGACCCGGAGGCCTTTCGCAAGCAGCTCAAGCTCGATGGCTCCCAGGCCAAGGTG
>JAAYEA010000104.1 GCA_012689325.1 Chloroflexota bacterium | reverse complement strand
GGTTGGCGCCGTCGCGGTCCATCAGGTACAGCTCCCAGTTGCCGTCGCGATAGGAGGCAAAGGCGATCCGCTGGCCGTCCGGCGACCAGCAGGGCGCCACATCCGCCGCCGGCTCGTTGGTCAGGCGGACGGGGCGCGAGCCATCGGCGCGGCTGATATAGATCTCCCAGTTGCCGTCGCGGTAGGAGGAAAAGGCGATGGACCGGCCATCGGGCGACCAGGCCGGCATCCAATCGTCGTCGGCGTGGCGGGTGAGGTTCTTGGGCCGCTTGCCGTCGGCGTTCATGACCCAAATCTCTTTGTTGCCGCTGCGGTTGGAGACAAAGAGGAGGCGCTCGCCATCGGGCGACCAGGTCGGCTCGCTGTTGTCGCCCAAGTTCTCGGTCAGTGAGATGGGCCCGGTGCCGTCCGCTTTGGCCGCCACGATGTCGCCGTTGCCCTCCTGGGTCGCCCGGCTGGCATAAGCGATGAGGCGGGCGTCGTCGGCGGCCGCCTCGGGGGTCTGGCCGGTCACGGGGCTGACGGAGGGCTCGCGCGAACGCCAGGCCATGGCGATCAAAAAGATCAGGACGAGGCTCAGCGCCCAGGACAAGATCGACACCCAGCGGATCGGCTCCCGCTCCTGCTTGAGGTCCTGGGCGGCGGGCGCGGGCTTGTACCGTTTGACCTCGTGGGCCACGGCGGGGACCGGTTTAGTGCGCGCCACCCAGGCCGTCAGCAGCGGCACGGGCACGTTATAGCTGTCGGTGCTCAAGCGGGTCAGCAGCCCCCGGGTGGTCAGCTCGCCCAGCGCCTTGGCAATGTCCTCCGCCGGGACCTGTAGCTCTCGCCAGCGCAAGAAATCCTGCACGTCGCGGGGGGTAAAGAGGTTGTGCCGCCCGCGGCGCTCCCCCAGGGAGGAAAGGGCGATCCGGGCCGCTGGCGAGAGGGAATCCCAGGCCTGCTGAAAGGTGGGACCGGCCGCCTCGGTTACCTGCGCCAGGACGCGCTCCACGGCGTGGATATCCACGCGCCCATGGGCGGCGCATTGCTCAAAGAGGGCGCGGCCAAAGAGCTGCACCAGGAAGGGGTGCCCGCCGGTCCACTCGTGCACCCGCTCGGCGGCGTCATAGTCGTAGCGCAGCCGCCCCCCTGCCGTCTCGACGAGGGCCTGCTCCGTTTCGCGCTCGGAGAGGTAGCCGATGGCGAACGAGGGGAGGGCCGCCAGCGCCGCATGGCCGGGCTCGGCGGCCTGGGCGGCGTGCCCCTGCCAGGCCATGAGCGCCCGCACGGGAGCCCACCCCGCCAGCTCCCGAAGCCAGGCCGCCAGCGGCGACCAGGCCTCCGGCTTGTCCGTCAGGGAAAGGCCGTCCACCAATAGCAACAGAGGCGTATCGCCCAGCGCGGCGGCCAGGCCGTCCCAGGCCGTCTCCGCCGCGGCGTCGGGCGCGGGAGCAGCCCCCGCGGGCCAGGGGCGCCCCGCCGCCTGGAGCACCGCCGCCACGTCCCGCCGAAGGCGCGCCGCCCAGGCGCCCATCTGCCAGGGCGCGATCTCGGTGACGTCGTTAAAGACATAGAGATAGCGCTTGCCCAGGCGCTGCGGCAGGCGGCGCAGCAGCGAGGTCTTGCCGGTGCGGGGCAGGCCATAGAGGGCGAGCAGGCGCTCGCCCGCTTCCAGGCTCTCCTGGATCCAGGCAAAGACGCGCTCGCGGCCGATAAAGGGGTCTCCGGCTTCCAGAGGCCCGTCGATGATGTATGGGTTGGTGGCGTTCGGCATAGGTTGCCGCAACTCTCGCGATCTAGTGGATTGGCCGGGCGTTGGGGTCAGCCCGCATATAGGATGCGGCCGCAGGCGTCGCACAGCACCAGCTCGGCTTGGGCGCGGACGCGCTGCTTTTTGGCTGGCGGCACCTCGACGTGGCAGCTCTCGCAATGGTCGCCTTGCAGCCGCGCCACCGCCTGGCCGCCCTTGCGGCGGCGGATCTCGTCATAGGCGCCGAAATCCTCCGCGCTAACGCCGTTGAGCGCGGCAGTGCGCTGCGCGCTCAGGGCGCGGAACTGGGCCTCCAGCTCTCCAATGGCGGCGGCGAGCGTCTTCTGGCTCGCGTTCCAGTCGGCCTCGACGGCCTGCAAGGTCTGGCGCTGGCTGGCCAGGGCGACTTCTTGCTCTTCGATCTCGGTCATGGTCTGGAGGACGCCATCTTCCAGCTCGCCCTGCTTGTGCTTGAGCAGGTGCAGGTCCTGTTGCAGGCTGGCCAGCTCCTTGGGGTTGGTGACCCGTCCGCCATAGAGCCTGCCCCCGACCTCGGTGATCTTGGCGTCCAGGCTGCTCAGCTCCAGCTCGGCGGAGCGCACCTCGGTGCGCAACTGGCGCAGCCTCTCTTCGCCGTCGCTAACGGACTGTCGGGCCTCTTGTAGTGCGGGGGTTTCGCCCACCTGGGCGCGCGCCGCCAGCAGCCTCTTGCCCGCGTCGGCTAGGGCCAGGTCGATGCCTTGTAGATACCATAGGGCTTCCCCACGACTCATGGTTGCCACCTCCGGGATCGGTTAGGGTCCAGCGGCGAAGGGTGGCCAAACCCCTCTTCCAGATTATAGCATGGGTTGCGACGCATGGAAAACGCACCCGCGCCCCTCGCGCTCACCAATCGGCCACCGCGCCATCCTCATGCCAGAGGCGCGGGGTATCCCAATCCCCCTCGTACAGCTTGGCGGCCACGGCCTCTTCGTCCAGCTCGATGCCCAGCCCAGGCTTGGCAGGCAGGGCGACATAGCCCTGGTCCAGCACAAAGGGCTCGCGCAGGTAGCCCTCGCCCAGCGTGGTGTGCTCCTGGATCAGGAAATTGGGCGTGCAGGCGTCCAGTTGCAGGCAGGCCGCCAGGGCGATAGGGCCGAGGGGGCAATGGGGGGCCACCGCGGCATAGTATACCTCGGCCATGGCGGCGATCTTGATGCATTCCAACAGGCCGCCAGCATGGGAGAGGTCGGGCTGCACGATGCAGGCCGCCTGCTTTTCCAACACCTCGCGAAACCCCCACTTGGTAAAGAGCCGCTCGCCCGTGGCGATGGGGATGGTGGTGCCGCGCGCGATAGTGACCATGGTGTCCACGTTCTCGGGCAGGCAGGGCTCCTCGACGAACATCGGGCGATAGGGCTCCAGCGCCTGGCAGAGGCGCACGGCCATGGCCGGGCTGACGCGCCCGTGAAAGTCGATGGCCATGTCCACGTCGTTGCCGATGGCCTCGCGCATGGCGGCAAAGGGGGCGACGAACTCGTCGATGCGGCTCGGCTTGTCCACGATCTGCACGGCCTTGGGGATGCTGGTCTTGAGCGCGGTAAAGCCCTCCGCCACCAGGGCGCGCGCCCCCTCGGCGTATTCGGCGGGGATGTCCTCGTCGCCGCCAGCGTACATGCGCACCCGGTTGACGCCGCGATAGAGGCGAATGCGGTCGCGCACCGCGCCGCCCAGCAGCTCGTAGGCCGGCACGCCCAGCGCCTTGCCCTTGATGTCCCACAGCGCCTGCTCGATCCCCGAGAGGGCGCTGGTGAGCACGGGGCCGCCGCGGTAAAAGGCGCCGCGATAGATGGCCTGCCAGTGGTGCTCGATGCGGAAGGGGTCCTGACCGATGAGGTAGCGGCCCATGTCGTGGACCGCGGCGGCGGTGGCCTTGCTTTGCCCCTCCACGATGGGCTCGCCCAGCCCCACGATCCCGGCATCGGTGTGGACCTTCAGAAAGACCCAGCGCGGTTTGACGAACAGGGTCTCTAGGCGGGTGATCTTCATGACGGCATCCCTCCGCGTGCGTGTTTGGTCATTCCGTTTCTGGGTGCTATGATACTCCAAGAGCGCCGGCGCGTCTAGCGGCCCAGCCCGCCGGGCGACAGCCGGAAACCACCACCTGGAGAATGAGAGCCATGTCCGAACTGACCACCTACGAGCGGATGAAGCGCGTCTATGAGCACCGCGACCCGGACCGCGCGCCGATCATCGATGACCCCTGGGCCTCCACCGTCGAGCGCTGGCATCGCGAGGGCTTGCCCGCGGACGTGAGTTTTGTGGACTATTTCGGACTGGACAAATACGCGAGCATCGGCGCGGACAACAGCCCGCGCTATCCCGAGGTGGTGCTGGAAGAGACCGAGGAATATACCGTGAGCACGACCCGCTGGGGCGCCACGCAGCGCGTCTGGAAGCACGTGGGCGGCGTGCCGGAGTGGCTCGACTTTACGGTCAAGACGCCCGACGATTGGCTGAAAGCCAAGGCGCGCATGGAGCCGACGCCGGACCGCATCGATTGGGAGCGCCTGAAGGCGAATTACCCCCGCTGGCGGCAGGAAGGACGCTGGATCCAGGCGTCGTTCTGGTTCGGCTTTGACGTGGTGCACTCGCGTTTTGTGGGCACGGAGCGGCTGCTGGTCGCCATGGTGGAGCAGCCCGATTGGGTCTCGGACATGTTCAACCACTGGCTGGATGTGGACCTAGCGCTCTTTGACATGGTCTGGAAGGCGGGCTATCATTTTGACGTGATCCGCTGGCCCGACGACATGGGCTACAAGGCGCACCAGTTCTTTTCGCCCAAGATTTATCGCGAGCTGGTCAAGCCGGTGCACAAGCGCGCCGCCGATTGGGCGCACGCGCGTGGCGCCAAGGTCGAGCTGCATTCTTGCGGCAACATCATGCCGTTTGTCCCCGATCTGGTGGATGCGGGGATCGACATGCTCAACCCGCTGGAGGTCAAGGCGGGGATGGACCCGGCCAAGCTCAAGGCCGAGTTCGGCGACGTGCTGGCCTTTCATGGCGGGCTGAACGCCGCGCTCTATACCGAGCCGGACAAGCTGTGGGAGGAGATGCGCCACCTCATTCCCATTCTGAAGCGCAACGGCGGCTATGTTATCAGCTCGGACCACTCCGTTCCGGAATCGGTGAGCCTGGAGACCTTTCGCCAGTGGGTCGAGCTTGCCAAAGGATTAGGATCGTACTAGAGGCAGCGACAGCTTTGACCTTCTTTGAGAATTGTGCTATCATGGTGGCGTTCAAGAGGAGCGAACGATGTTCATTCCGGCCTGGGCACAAGGCGATCACCTGGTGAAGCGGCCCTCCCGCGCGGAGCGACCCTCTGCCCTGGTGCCTGGGTGCGAAGCGACCTATGCCTATTATTATGCTCGCATGGCGAGCAGGTTGCTTCGCGTCCGGGACGCTGCCTGAGCACAGCGATACAGCATACCCCAAGCGTGGAGCAACCGGCTCCACGCTTTTTTGTGCGCCCGGCTTGCCGCCGAGATGAAAGGAGGAGCGAGATCATGAAACTCACCCTATCGCCCGAGATGGTCCAGAGGTTCCCCGAGTACACGATGTACACCATCGTGGCCAAGGGCATCGTCAACGACAGCGTTCCCGACGAGCTGGCGGCGCTGCTGGCCGGGGCGGCGGCGCAGGTGCGCGCCACGCTGAGCGCCGAGTCCTACCTGGCCCATCCGCGCCTGGCCAGTTGGCGGGCGGCCTTTGCCCGGTTCGGCGCGGACCCGGACGTTTATCCTCCCTCGGTGCAGCACCTGGCTGCGTTGGCCCTGGCGGGCAGCGAGATCGCCAGCGGCTCGCCGGTGGTGGCGCTGCTGAACTATATCTCGCTCAAGCACTTGGTGCCTTGCGGCGCCGACGACCTGGGCCGCGTGGTCGGCGATTTCGGCGTGCGGCTGGCCCAGGGCGACGAGATCTATGTGCCCATCGGCGGCAGCGAAGTGGAGCCGGTGGAACGGGGCGAGGTGATCTATGCCGATCAGCGCAAGGTGATGGCCCGGCGCTGGGTCTGGCGGCAGGGCGAGCATACCAAGGTCACGCCGCAGACCACCGACGTAACCATCAATGTCGATATCCTCCCGCCGGCCACCCGCGCCGAGGGCGAGGCGGCGGTTCGCGAGCTGATGGAGCTGCTGGCCAAGTTTTGCGGCGGCGAGATCAGCTACAACGTGCTGGACGCTGCGCATCGCGAGGAAACCATCGCGCCACCTGCGCCGAGAGCCGAGCCGGAGAGCATCTATGACCTGCTCGAGATGCGCGGCTACATCCGGCGCAGCTCGGACCGCGAGGGCGTGCGCAAACTGCTGAGGCAGCCCACCACCATCTACCAGGGGTTCGACCCCACCGGCGACTCGCTGCACATCGGCCACTTGCTCTCGCTGATGGTTTTTCGCTACCTGCAAGAGGCGGGTCACAAGATGCTCTTCCTGAGCGGCGGCGGCACCGCCCAGGTGGGCGATCCCACCGGCAAGACCAAGAGCCGCCGCGTGATGACGAACGACGAGATCGAGCACAACATGGCCGCCATCCGCGCGCAGGTGCAGGGCATCGGCCTGGCTGATTTCGACCACGACCTGCCCGGCCGCCCCAAGGCCGAGATGGTCAACAACGCCGACTGGCTGAACATGCCCATGTTCGACTACCTGCGGGAGGTGGCACTGTACTTTAGC
This sequence comes from Chloroflexota bacterium, assembly GCA_012689325.1. Classification (GTDB taxonomy): domain Bacteria; phylum Chloroflexota; class Anaerolineae; order JAAYEA01; family JAAYEA01; genus JAAYEA01. Next base: position 9,098 of record JAAYEA010000104.1, on the reverse strand, counting down.
GTCAACCGCATGGTCAAAATGGAGACCTTCGAGCAGCGGCTGAACGAGCAGGGACATCTTTCGCTGTTCGAGTTCATGTACCCGACCATGCAGGGTTACGACTTTTACCATTTGTACACCACGCGGGGGTGCCGCCTGCAACTGGGCGGCGATGACCAGTGGACCAATATCCTGTCGGGCGCGGACCTCATCAGCCGCCGGTTGAACGAGACGGCCTACGCCATGACCTTCTCGCTGCTGCTGGATGCCAGCGGGCAAAAGATGGGCAAGACTGCTGAGGGCGAGGCGATCTGGCTGAACGCCCAGCGCACTACGCCCTTTGCCTTCTACCAGTACTGGGTCAACTCGGCGGACACGGAGCTGCGGCGGCTCTTCCGCCTGTTCACCTTCCTGCCGCTGGACGAGATCGACCAGATCGTGGCGGGCGACCCGCGGGCGGCGCAGCATCGGCTGGCCTTCGAGGTGACCAAGGTGGTGCATGGCGAGGAAGCGGCGCGGACGGCGCAGGCGGACGCGCGCAAGGCCTTTGGCGGCGCCGGCGGCTTGCCGGAGGACGTGCCCACCCTGGCCGCCACCGTGGCCCAGTTGGAGGCGGGCCTGCCGCTGGTGGACGTCATCGCCAGCGCGCCGGACGTCACCTCCAAGGGCGAGGCGCGGCGGCTGGTCCAACAGGGCGCGGTGCGCGTCAACGACGGAAAGGCGGGCGAGATCGGCCGCCTGCTCACCCTCAAGGACGTGGTCGAGGTGGATGGGCAGCGGGCGGTCCTGGTGCGGTACCGCAAGCAGAGCTTTATCAAAGTGGTGGTGGCATAGCGCTAGGCCTCTCAGGGGCGATCCAGTGATCGCCCCTGATTTGTTTCCCAGAGGAGCGTTGGCTTTGAAGCTGAAAGAGGGCCAGAGGTTGCAGATCGTCGTGCGGGCGCTGATCTTGCGTGGCGATCGACTGTTGATCACCCAGTGGCGGAACGGCTATGGCTTTCTCATCGGCGGGCGCGTGGAGCATGGCGAGCCGCTGGATCAGGCCGTGCTGCGCGAGGTGCAAGAGGAGACCGGCGCCACGGGCCGGCTGGGGCGATTGGTCTACTTTGCCGAGAACTTTTGGGAGGACCGCGGGATCGCCTGGCACGAATTTGGCTGGTATTACCTGGTGGAGGTGGATGACGAGATTGCCGCTCCCGACGCTGTCGTGCCCAACCCCGACCATCCTGACCTGGTCATCCGCTGGCTGCCGCTGGATGAGCTCTCCGAGGATGGCTTTTATCCCCAGTTTCTCTCGCGCTGCCTGCGCGCCGACTATGCCGAGGGCTTTGCTTCCGCGCCCCGCCATTTCGTCACCGACCAGCGCGACGGTCCGACGCGGCTCTGGGAGGTGGACGACCGTCACTGCAGTTAGCAATTCGGGAACTCGATCGCGGGCCCAAGCGTCTCCATAGTGTGGTGTTCCAGGCGCGCCTCAGCGTATGGGCAGGGAGGAACGGGTTATGCGCAAGCGGAGGTCCCCCATCCTTTTGGTTCCCGTGTTGGCCTTGCTGACCCTGCTGCTGGCGGTGGGAGCGACGGCCTATACCGCCTGGGCAGCCGGGCGCATCACCGGCCAGCAGACGCTGGTGATGGCCCCCGAGGTGGTGCAGCCCGAAAGCGCGCCCCTCATCCGCGCCATCGTGCAGGATTTCAACACCGGCGCGCCGCTCCCCAAGGCGGCGGTGACCATGCGCCTGGTGTCTGTCAAAAGCGGCGAGTCGGTGACCGTTTATGAGGGGCGCACCGACGAGCACGGCAGCGTGGCGGCGCAGGTCAAGCTGCCCGAGGGGCTGGAGGGCGCCCAGCGGTTGGTGGTGGAGACCCGCACCAGCCGCGGCTCTAGCAAGCTGGAGCGCAGCCTCGAGGTGCGCCGCGAGGCCAAGCTGCTCCTCACCACCGACAAGCCCCTTTACCAGCCCGGACAGACCATTCACATCCGCGCCTTGGGCCTGAACATCGGCGACCTGACCCCCGTTTCGGGCGAGATCGAGTTCGTCGTCGAGGATCCCAAGGGCAACAAGGTCCACCGCCAGGCGACAGCCGCCTCCGCCTGGGGCATCGCCAGCCTCGATTTCACCCTCGCCTCCGAGGTCAATTTCGGCGCCTACAAGGTCGTCGCCCGTTACGGCGAGACGACCTCCGAAAAGACCGTGACCGTCAAGCCCTACGTCCTGCCCAAGTTCGGAGTCAAGGTGCAGACCGACCGCGCCTTCTATCAGCCGGGGCAGCGCGTGGAAGGGACGGTGCAGGCCGACTACTTTTTCGGCAAGCCCGTGAGCGCGGGCCAGGTGGAGATCGTCGGCTATGTCCGCGACGTCGACCGGCGCGAGGCGTTGCGCGTGCAGGGCGTCACCGACGAGCAGGGCCGCTTTGCGTTCAGCTTTGAGATGCCCGCCTATTTCGTCGGCGGCGCGCCCGAGGCGGCCACGGCCACCCTGGGCCTGGAGGTGACGGTCATCGACCAGGCCGACCACGCCGAGCAGACCTCGCAAACGCTTCCCGTCTCGGAGGACGTCATCCTTCTCGATGCCGTGCCCGAGAGCGGCGAGCTGAAAAGCGGCGTGGAGAACGTGATCTATCTCCTCGCCACCTACCCCGACGGCGCGCCAGCGGCGGCGCAGCTCGCCGTCCGCGCCGGGTCGGAGACGTTCACCCTGGACACCGGCGCCTATGGCCTGGCGACGCTGAACCTCACCCCGGCGCAGGGTTCCCCGGTGACGCTCGAGATCGAGGCCCGCGACGCGCAGGGCAACCGCAGCTCTCGCCGGATCGAGCTCCCCTGGCAGCAGGCCGACGAGTACGTGCTGTTGCGCCCGGAGCGCGCCGCCTACGTCGTGGGCGAGACCATGCGCGTGGAGGTGCTGGCCTCCGCGGGGAGCGGCACCGCCTACCTGGACATCATCCGCGAGGGGCAGACCCTTTCCACGCGGGCGCTGGAGCTTCGCGACGGCGTGGCGACGGCCGAGGTGGACCTGGACGAGGCCATGTTTGGCACGCTGCAGCTCCACGCCTATAAAGTGCTCCGCGACGCGACCATCGTCCGCGACACGCGGCTGGTGGTGGTGGACCGGGCCACGGACATCGCCCTGGACGTCAGCCTGGACAAGGAGACCTACCTCCCCGGCGACGTGGCGCGGCTGGCGTTTCAGACGCGCCTCGGCGACGCGCCGGTCCCCGCCGCGCTGGGCGTGAGCATCGTGGACGAATCGGTCTTTGCCCTGCAAGAGCAGGAGGCGGGCTTTGCCAAGCTCTATTTCCTGCTGCAGGCCGAGATACTGGAGCCACGCTACCAGTTGAAGTGGTTCCAGCCGGAGGGCTATTTCGAGCGGCCCGACGTCGTGGATGCCAAGGTTGCGCAGGAGCGGGCCAGCCAGGCGCTCCTGGCGGGCGCGGGGCCCGAGGCGCCGGAACCGCTGGCGGAATCGCGCCGGGAAAAGCAGGGGGCCATCCAACGGGAGCAGCGCGCGCTATACGATGGCGCCTCCCAGGGGCTCACCTGGGCCATCGTGGCGCTATCGGGGTTGGGGCTGCTGGCCAGCGTGGTGATGCTGGCCCGTCGGCGGGAGCTGGGGCGCGGCCTGGGCTATGGCACGCTGGGGCTGCTGGCCCTGCTGGGGCTCGGCGCGCTGTTGGCGGGCCTGATCTACCTTGGCTCCACGCAGGGGCGCCAGGGGCCGGTCGCGCCCAATTTAGTGCTGTTCGCGGCCCTCGCTGGGCTGGCCCTGCTTATCGTTGCTGGGGTTCTGGCCTGGCGTCGCAGGGATCGCGAGGGGCTGATCCTTTTCGCCATTTTGCTGACCTGCTTCCTATTGCTGCCGCTGCTGGTTTTTGCCGCTAGCCACGCCACGGATGGCTGGGAAGGGCGGCTGCTTGGGCCAGTGGCCGCGCTGGGGTTGGTTTTGCTGGGCCTCTACCTGCACCATGCGGGGCTGCTGAAAGGCGACCAGAGGGGCGAGGCGGCGGTGGGGCTGGCCGCTACCGGCCTCCTGCTTGCGCCGATCGTCGTGGTTGGCGCGGCCTATCTGCTCCTCTCCGGCGCAGGAGGGCCCAGGCCCGAGGAAATGAACGATGGGGCGTTCGCTCCGGCGGCGCAGCCGTTGGGCGGCCGCGATGGATTCGGGGCCGCGGGCGGCGTCGCCCAGTTTGTGGAAAAGGTCGTCAGAGAGACGGTGGTGGTCGAAAAGGAGACCTCGGTCGAAAATGCGGCGATGCCTGCGGCAGGGACTACGGGCGCCGCCGAGCCGCCGCGGCTGCGCCAGTTCTTCCCCGAGACGATGTACTGGAACCCCCAGGTGCTCACCGATGACCAGGGCCGCGCCGAGATCGAGGTGCCGATGGCCGATTCCATCACCACCTGGCGGCTGAGCGCGCTGGCTTCCTCACAGCGCGGCGAGCTGGGCAACGCCACGGCGGGGCTGCGCGTCTTTCAGGATTTCTTTATCGACCTCGACCTGCCGCTCTACCTGACCCAGAACGACGAGGTGGCGCTGCCGGTGGCGGTGTTCAACTATCTCCCCCACGAGCAACAAGTGCGCCTGGTGGTGGAAGAACAGAGTTGGTTCGAGCTGCTGGACGCCCGGGAAAAGACCATGACCATCGCCTCCAACGACGTCGAGGCGATCTACTTCCGCATCCGCGTGCTCGAATTCGGCCTGAACGATTTCCAGGTCACCGCCTGGGGCGAGTCCATGAGCGACGCCATCCTCAAGCGGGTGCAGGTCGTCCCCGATGGCAAAGCTTTCAGGACCGCTAGCAGCGACAACCTGCGCGAGACGGTGCAGCAGGCGGTGTGGATCCCGGAGGCGGCGATCCCCGGCACGGCCAAGGTCTGGGTCAAGCTATACCCCGGGATCGTCAGCCAGATCGTGGAGGGGCTATCGGGCCTGCTGCGCATGCCCTTCGGCTGATTTGAGCAAAGTACGTCGGTGACGTACCCCAATGTCCTGGTCCTGGATTACATCAAGAGCACGAATCAGGCCACGCCCGAGATCCAAATGGAAGCGGAGCAGTTCATTGCCCAGGGCTACCAGCGCCTGCTGACCTTCGAGGTGCCCGGCGGCGGCTTTTCCCTCTTTGGGCAGGCGCCCGCGCAACTGATGCTGACGGCCTACGGGTTGATGGAGTTCAGCGACATGGCCCGGGTCTCCTATGTGGACCCCGCGCTCCTCGAGCGCACGGCGGGCTGGTTGATGCGCCAGCAAGCGGCCGACGGTAGCTGGCGGCCGGAGGGCCTGACCATCGAGAGCGGCTGGGAGAACCTGCTGCGCAGCGAGCTCCCCGCTACCGCTTACGTGACCTGGGCGTTGTTGGAGGCGGGCTACGAGGACACCGCGGAGGTGCAGCGCGGCCTCTCTTACGTCCGCGAGTTCCTCAAGCTGGAGGACGACTCTTATGCCCTGGCGCTGATCGCCAACGCGTTGGCGGGCGGCGACCCGGAGGGCGAGCGCACGCGGCAGGTGCTGGCCGAGCTGGAAAGCCGCAAGGTGGTGGAGGACGGCAAGGTCTATTGGACCACCGAGATCGCCTCCTTCATGGGCGGGCGCGATAACGCGGCCAGCCTGGAGACCACGGCCTTGGTGGCCTACGCCATGCTCAAGGCGGGCGTTTATCCCGAAACGGCGAGCGGCGCGCTGGATTATTTGACGGCGCAGAAGGATAGCTTCGGCACCTGGCAGACCACCCAGGCCACCATCCTCTCGCTCAAGGCCATGCTGCTGGCGGCGACGCGGGGCGGCGAGGGCCAGGGGGAGGCGACGGTGCGCGTGAGCCTGAACGGCGAGGAGGCCGATCCGGTGCGGATCACCGAGGCGAACGCCGATGTGGTGCACCTGGTCAGCTTTTCCGACAAGGCGCGGCTGGGCGAGAACGCGGTGCGCATCGAGGTGGAGGGGCAGCGCGCCCTGATGTACCAGGTGATCACCGAGTATTACCTGCCTTGGGACCAGGTCCCCAAGCTGCCCGCCGAGCAGGAAGCGGTCGAGATCGAGGTGGCCTACGACCGGACCGAGCTGGCGGTGAACGACGTGGTGACGGTGCGGGCGCGGGTCGCGCTCAAGCTGCCCGGCGTGGCGCGCATGGCGGTGGTGGACCTGGGGCTGCCGCCCGGCTTTGCGGTGTTGGATGAGGACCTGGCGCTGCTGGTGGAAGAGGGCGTCATCTCGCGCTACGAGGTGGCGGCCCGGCAGATCATCATCTATCTGGAGGATTTCTCGTCCAAGGAGCCGCTGGAATTCGCCTATCGGCTGCGGGCCAAGTACCCGCTCAAGGCCAAGTCGCCCGCTTCGCTGGCCTACGACTATTACACGCCGGAGCGCCAGGGCGACCAGCGCCCCACCGAGATCGTGGTCAACGAGTAGAGCCTGGCCCCCGCAATCGCAGACCCTAACGGTCTCGAAAGACCGTTAGGGTCTCGTTTTGTTCGCGCAGCGGGGCAAAAGAGAGGCGATGGATTGGACAGGGGCCAAGCTGGGCCAGCGCGGCGCGGTGCTGGGCCGTGCCATAGCCCTTGTGCGCGGCAAAGCCATAGCCAGGATAGCGCGCTTCCTCGGCGACCATGAGCTGGTCCCGGGCGACCTTGGCGACGATGGAGGCGGCGGCGATGCAGAGGCATTTGGCGTCGCCCTTGGGCAGGGCGTACTGGGGCAGGCGGATCGCGGGCAGGCGCAGCGCGTCGATGAGCAGATAGTCGGGTTGCAGGCTCAGGTCGGCCAGGGCCAGCGCCATGGCCTGCCGCGTGGCGGGGACGATGCCGATCCGGTCGATCTCGGCGGCAGGGACGGAGCCGATGCCGATGGCCAGGGCGGCGCGGCGGATCAGGGGCAGCAGGCGCTCTCGCTGGCGCGGGGCGAGTTGCTTCGAGTCGCGGACGCCCGCCAGGTCTTCCAGCAGGCCCTGGCGCTCCAAGGGTAGGGCCACGGCGGCGGCCATCACCGGGCCCGCCCACGAGCCGCGCCCGACCTCATCCAGCCCCGCGATGAGGCGGTACCCTTGGCCAAAGAGCGTCAGTTCGGTATCCAGCGTAGGTGTGATCATATTCCGCGGCCAAAATGAACAAGGCGCAGGCAAGAGCACCTGCGCCTAGATGGACCCCATAGGGTGGGTAAGCCTGGTCTAGTACCGCTTTTCCTTGAGCCGAGCCGCCTTGCCATGACGGCCGCGCAGGTGGTAGAGCTGGGCGCGGCGCACCTTGGCGTGACGCAGCACTTCGATCTTTTCCACGGTCGGGGCGGCCAGAAGGAAGGTCCGCTCCACACCGACGCCGTGGCTGGCGATGCGGCGCACGGTGATGCTCTGGTTTAGGCCACCCTTGCGCAGGCGCATGACCACGCCCTGAAAGACCTGAATGCGCTCCCGCTCGCCTTCCACGATCCGATTGTGCACACGAACATCATCACCAGGATGCAGATCGGGAAGCTCTTTATTCCCCTTGAACTGCTCCTCGATGGAGGAAATCAGGTCTACCATGCTACGTTACCGCCTTTCAGCAATGCTCTTGTCACGAAGGGGAATTATAGCATATTTCGCTTTTGATGCAAATGTGCACGGTCTTTTGCGCGATTCCGCGCCCGGGCCGAGCTTGACGCGGGCCTGGAGATGGCCTATGATCACTCGTGATCCCCTGTCAGAGAGGGACACCCAATGATCATCAGCGCCAGCCGCCGAACCGACATCCCCGCCCTGTACGCGCCCTGGTTCATGGAGCGCATCCGGGAGGGGTACTGCCTCGTGCCGAACCCCTATAACCGCAAGCAGGTCTCGCGGGTGTCGCTTGCGCCTGCCGAGGTGGAGATCATCGTCTTTTGGACGCGCAATCCCCGGCCCCTGCTGTCGCGCCTGACCGAGCTGGACCAGCGAGGGTATCGCTACTATTTCCAGTTCACCCTGACTGGCTACCCGGCGTCCCTGGAGCCGCACCTGCCTCCCGCCGCCGATCTCCTGGCGTCCTTTCTAGCCCTGTCCCGCCAGGTCGGGCCGCAGCGGGTGCTCTGGCGCTACGACCCCATTCTGCTCTCCGACCTGACCGACGCGGGCTATCACCTGCGGCGCTTTCGGGAGCTGGCGGAGGCCCTCTCCGGCGCCACCCAACGCGTCACCATCAGCCTGTTCGACCCCTATCCGCAGGCGTTGCGGAGGCTGCGAGGGGCCGGTGTGCGGGCGCGGGAGACGCAGAGAATCGACGCCGAACTGGCCGACCTGTTGCGAGGGTTGTCGGCGACGGCGGGGGAGCAGGGGATGGAGATCGTCAGTTGCGCCGAGCCGCGCGACCTTTCACCTTATGGCATCCCCCCAGGCAAGTGCGTGGACGATGCGTACATTGCGCGAGTCTTTGGCCTGCAGGTGCCCGCCGCCAAGGACCCCCACCAACGGCCCGCCTGCGGCTGCGTGGCCAGCAAGGACATTGGCATGTACGACACCTGCGCGCACGGCTGCCTCTATTGCTATGCCAGTGCAGGGCGGTTGCCCGCGGGCGCTTATCATGATCCCCTCGGTCCCGCCCTGCTTGCGTGGCCGACCACGGGCTAAGCGCTAGCCCAGCCCCAGCAGCTTGATGGCGTTCCCGCGCGCCACCTTCTGAAAGACCGCCTCGCTGATCTTGCCGCTGTTGCGCAGCCCCAGCAGGAAATCCACCAGCGGCGTCGGCGTGGCCGGCGCGCAGATATCGGTGCCGAAGCACAGCCGGTCCTGGAACTCGTTCAGGAAGCGCACGGCATACTCGGGGTCGCGGGCCAGCGCGTTGTGCCCGCTGCCGGCGGAGAGGTCGCCATACAGGTTGGGGTAGCGCCGCAGCAGCTTGGGGACCACGCCCCCCTCTGTTACCGGGTAGCGCGGATAGCCGTAGCGGTCGCCGGGCGTCTGCAAGGGCGCCATCTCGGCCCAAAAGCTCTGCGAGTGGGCCAGGAAGCGCAGCTTGGGGAAGAGTTGTAGCGAGCGCTCCAGTTGCGGCAAGCCAGGGTCGTCGTAGAGGCCATAGATGTTGCCCCGTTGCGCCCCCACGTGGAAGGTCAGGGGAAAGCCAACCTCCTGCACGTGCCTGAACAGGTTCTGCACCAGCGGGTCCAGGAAGGGCAGGTTGGCGC
>JAAYEA010000011.1 GCA_012689325.1 Chloroflexota bacterium | reverse complement strand
CGCCGCCCAGACCTTGGGCGCCGCCCAGTGCGGTGAGGTCGAAGGCGTACTCGCCGGGCTCCAGGTCGCCCACCGGGAGGGCCTGGGTCCGCATCCCCTCGCCGCCGGGGAAGAGGAGGCTCATCTGCGCCAGCCCGTCCACGCTGAAAACGGTGTCTTGCGCCGCCCGGTAGCGAAAGAGGAGCATCGCCTGGGGGATGCGCCGCGAAACCGCGAAGCGATAGGCGGCCATATCGCCCTGGTCGCGGCCAAAGCCCTGGCCGAGGGCGCACTGGGCGGTGAAATCGGGGCCGCGGACCTCGCCCCGGTAGCGGCCGTCGGGGACCAGCGAGTCGGTGGGGCGGGGGCGGGCGTAGCGCATGGCGGTATAGTCCAGCGCCTCCACCCAGAGCGCGCCCTCGGGGACCACGGCCCGCAGCGGGCGGTTGACGTCGGTGGAGTGGGCCCGCAGCGAGGGGCATTGCAGCGAGGCCATCAGGTGCAGCACCAGGTTTTGCGGGGCGTCGGTGTTGTTGACGCACTCGGCGCGGACCAGCCGTCGGTGCTCGTCGAGCTGGGAGAACGAGACGTCGGCATAGACCTGGTCCTTCCACTCCAGCTCGTGGCGGTTGGCGAAATAGGAAAGGTCGGGGGCGGCCTCCCAGGTGTGGTAGCCGGACTCCCAGGTGACGTTGGGGACGTCGACCTTGCGCCGGTAAAAGCCGGGAAAGACGCTCAGGTCGAAGCGCAGGCCCGTCTGGCGCTCGGGGATGTGCGAGATGCCGACGTAGCGTTTGGTATAAGGCCCCCAGGCCGGCAGGCGCAGGTCGTGGGTGTTTTCCAGTGGTTTGATGGACATGAAAGGTCTCCTTTGATGTCTATACCCGAATCTCTCGCGCCTCGCGGATGGAGCGCTTGGCGGCGAGAGCCACGGCGATGGAGCGGGCGGCGTCCTCGCCGGTGACGGCGGGCGGGCGACGCTCGGCGATGGCGTCCAGGAACTCGTCGATCTCCTCGGCAAAGCCGGTGGCCTCGGCGAAGGTCATCTCGTGCACGTTCTTGGGCTCCTGGCGCCAGATGTAGCGGAGCAAGGCCGGCCGGTCGAACGGCCCGCTGACGTCGCAGCAGACCAGCGGCGTGGCGATGGAGACGCGCTCCTCGGCGTAGCCCCACTCGGAGCCGTAGCCGCAGGCGACCGAGACAGTCCCGCCGTTGGCCAGCCCCAGGGTGGCCGAGGCCGCGTCGATCTGGTCGCCCACATCGGGGCGAAAGAGGTTGCCGCCCCGGGCATAGACCGTGGCCACCTCGCCCATCAGGAAGCGGGTCAGGTCCCAGATGTGGATGGTGTTCTCCAGCAGGGGGCCGCCGCCGTCGCGCTCGTCCCAGAACCAGGGTTTGACCACGCGACCCAGGGCGTACTTGATGCTGGCCCATTTGGGCTCGCCGAACTCGCCGCCGAGACGGGGCTTGAGCCAGGCGTAGGGGGCGGAGAAACGCTTCTTCTGCCCGATCATCAGGGTGACCCCGCCGCGCTGCGCCGCCTCGATCATGCGGTGGCAATCGGCCAGGGTGGGGGCCATGGGCTTTTCCACCAGGGCATGGACCCCAGCGGCGGCCAGCTCTTCCACCTGGGCGGCGTGATAGGCCGGGGGCGTGCAGACGCTGGCGGCGTCGATGGGGGTCTGGCGCAGCATCTCGGCGATGCTGGCATAGCCGGGGACGCCATAGGCGGCGGCGCTGGCCTGCCGCGCCTCCGGGTTGATGTCCACCACCGCGGCGATCCGGGTCCGCGGGTTGGCGGCGTACTCTTGCAGGTGCACCTTGCCGATGCCCAAACCAATGACGGCGACGCGCATCATCCTAGCGCCTCCTCCAGGTTCCGCTTGATCTGCACGGCCACCTGGAAGGGGTCCTCGGCCCACACGCTTCGGGAAAAGATCTCGAAGGAGAGCCAGCCGTCGTAGCCCTTGGCGCGGACCGCCTCCACCAGTTGCTTGGTGGGGATGGGGCCGCGGCCGATGTAGGTGCGCTCGGCGTCGGTGAGCCGCTCGCGGGGGAGGTCCAGGCAGTCGTTGACGTGGACAAAGGCCACCTTGCCCTGGGGGATCAGCGCCAGGTCGCTGGCCTTGCTGACGCCGGCAAAGTAGTGAAAGGTGTCAAAGAGGATGCCGAGGTTGGGGTGGTTGGCTTTGGCGACGAGCAGGGCGGCGGTGGAGACGGCGCCCACCACGGCGTGGCCCTTGATGAATTCGAGGGCGAGGGTGACGCCATAGGGCGCGGCGATCTCGGCGGCCTGGCGCAGGTTGTCCACGGCCAGGTCATAGTCGTAGGCGGCGCCCTCCGGGGGCCGCGCGGCGGTGACGACGATGCGGGGCGCGCCGAGCGCCTGGCACAGCTCCAGCTTGCGTTTGAGCTCGGCGACGGCTTTGTCCCAATCGTCGCGGGTGACCAGCGGGAGCCCCGCGGCGCACGACCCCGCGGCGACGAGGCCGTGGTCTTGCAGCAGGCGGGCCGCCCCGGCCAGGGTGCCGCTCTCCAGGTACTTGTCCACCTTGGCCAGCCAGAGCTCGATGCCCTTGAACCCGGCGGCGCTATAGGCGCGCACGTCGGTGGCGAAATCGGTGGGCATGGTGCTCGCTTCGTTGATGCAGAACTTCATGGTGTCGCCTCCTCTTGAGATGGGACGCAGATTTCACGATTCACGCGGATCAAGCCAGGTCCTTGGAGCCGCGCCATCAGCCCGGCGCCTGTAGGCCCAGCATACCAGCGGCGAGCGGGATCGTCAACCCGCTCAATCCTTCGGCACGAGCATCTGCATATCGGCCTGGCCGCCGCCGACGAGGTCGAACCGGTCCAGGCGCAGGGGGTGCCAATAGCAGCGCCAGCGCGGGTCGGCGCTGAGGACCCGGCCCAGCTCGCGGATTAGGGCGGCTTTCACCTCGGCCAAGGCGGGGTCAGCGGCCAGGTTGCGGCCTGCGGGGTCGGCCAGGTCGTAGAGCTCGTCCACTTCCGAGGTGAGGTTGCAGGTGTACATGTAGCGGCCGCGCCCCAGCTCGGCGATGAGCGCCACGGCGGGGTTGGGCGCGACGTGCCAATGGGCCTCGAAGAGGATCGGCTTGGCGCGGGCGGGCGACTCGCCGCGCAGGTGCGGCCAGAGCGATTCGCCGTCCAGCCGAGCCAGGGGCCGCACCCCCGCCGCCTCCAGCACCGTCGGGGCGAGGTCCAGCAGCGAGACGGGGGTCTCTACCCGGCGGCCGGCCTGCGCCCCACCGGGCAGCTTGAGCGCCAGCGGCGCCCGGGCCACGCGAGGATGCCCATAGACCCCCTTGTCGATCAGGGCGCGGTGGGCGTTCATCTCGCCGTGGTCGCCGAGAAAGACGATGAGGGCGTCGTCGTAGAGGCCGCGGCGCCGGACCTCGTCCAGGAAGGCGCCGATGGCGGCATCCAGCACCTCCATCTGCAGCAGGTTGCCGAGGATGTACTCGCGGGCCACGCGGGGATCGTAGAGCCCCCAATGGCGGCGATAGACCTCATAGATGCGCGGCTCGTCCGCGGCGGCGCGGAAATCCCGCTGGCGGGCGGCCCAATAGCTGGCGGGGAGCTCGCTCACCTCGCGCAGCGCCTGCTCGCGCTCCTCAAAGCCGGCGGGGATGCAGAACGGCTGGTGCGGCTCGAAAAAGTCCAGTTGCAGGTAGAGCGGCTGGTCCGGCGCGCGGCGCAGCATGGTCTCCAGCGTCTCGGCGGCGCGGTGGGCGAGGTAGAAGGGATAGGTGCCCTCCAGTGGGAAGGGGTCGCCGTTGGCCTGGACGACCCAGCCGCCGTAGCGGTTGCCTGGCGTGTGGCGGTCGGGGGCCAGCCCGGCCAGCTCGCGGCGGTAGCGCATCGGCTGGATGCCGCGCTGGCGGAGGTAGGCGAGGTAGCCGTCGTCGTCGGTGAGGGGCGGGGCCCAGCGGTTCCAGGGGACATCGTTCTCGGAAAAGGCCCGGGTAAAGACCTCGGTGCCGATGTGGGACTTGCCCACGTGGCGGGCCTGGTAGCCCAGGGCCTTCAGGTACTCGGGATAGATGACGTCGCTCTCGCGCAGGGCGACGGCCTGGCCGTCATGGGCGCGCTCCTCGTTGACGGTGATATAGGGGTAGCGGCCGGTGAGGTAGCCCGCGCGGGAGGGGCCGCAGAGCGGCGAGACGGCAAAGGCGTTGGTGAAGCGCACGCCGCCATCCCAGAGCGCGCGGAGGTTCGGCAGGCGCAGGTGGGCGGCGTAGGGCGAGTCGTCGGCGTAGGATTCGGTGGGGACCATGTCGATCGAGATGGACAGGATGTGGGGCAGGCGGGGGCGCTCCTCGACGGTGAAGGGGTGCTGGGCCGTCCTGGGCTGGATGAAGCGGATCTCGGGCATGGGCGTCTCCTGGGG
>JAAYEA010000103.1 GCA_012689325.1 Chloroflexota bacterium | reverse complement strand
TTTCCATCCGAGCCGAGGCGTCGGCGTCGGGGATCACGCCGACGTTGCGCGGGTTCTGAAAGTGCTCGATGACGATATCGCTATAAACAGCCATTTCCCTTCCTTGCTCGTGGTGTTAAGCCAGCGCGGTCGCGCCCGGACACAGCGGCGACATCTGTTGCAGCTTGTGGACGATCCCCGGCAGCATGGCGACGACGTCCTGGACGTCCTGCGCCGTGTTCTCGTTGCCCAGTGAGAGCCGCAAGCTGCCATAGGCCCGGCGCGGCGGGATGCCCATGGCCGTGAGCACATGCGACGGCTCGGCCTCGCCGGTGCTGCAGGCGGAGCCGCTGGAGGCGGCCACGCCCTGGGCGTCCAATCCCAACAGAATGGATTCCCCCTCAATATAGTCAAAGACAAAGCTGGCGTTGTTGGACAGCCGCTGCGTCGAATGCCCGGTGAGATGGGCATACTGCACGCTCGATAGGACGCCGCGGATCAGTTGGTCGCGCAGCAGGGCGATGCGCCGGTTGTTCTCTTCCAGGTGCGCATAGGCCAGCTTGAGCGCCGTGGCCAGGCCCACCATATAGGCCACGTTCTCCGTGCCCGCGCGGAGGCCCATCTCCTGGCCGCCGCCGGTGTTGGTGGGGAGCAGCGGCGTGCCCCGGCGCACGTACAGGAGGCCGATGCCCTTGGGGCCATAGAACTTGTGCGCCGAGAGGGAGAGCAGGTCCACGCCCAGCCGCTCCACGTTGAGGTCCAGGCTGCCCCCGGCCTGCACGGCGTCGGTATGGAAGGGGACGCCCTTGGCGCGGGCGATCTTGGCGATCTCGGCGATGGGCTCGATGGTGCCCACCTCGTTGTTGGCGTACATGATGGTGACCAGCACGGTCTTGTCCGTGATGGCGCGCCCCACATCGTCCGGGTTCACCACGCCGTATTGGTCCACCGGCACGTAGGTGATCTCGTAGCCAAAGTGGTCAGCCAATTGCAGCAGGGTGTGGCTGATGGCATGGTGCTCGATGGGCGTCGTGATGATATGGTTGCCCTTCTGGCGGCTGGCCCAGGCCGTCCCGCGGAGCGCCAGGTTATCGCTTTCCGAGCCGCAGCCGGTAAAGACGATCTCTTCGGGCTGGGCGCCCAGGATGTCGGCCACGTCCCGCCGCGCTTGTTCCATCGCCTGGCGCGATTGCCGCCCCAGGCGATAGATGCTGGAGGCGTTGCCGTATTGGGTGGTCCAATAGGGGAGCATGGCCTCCACCACCCGTGGGTCCACTGCGGTGGTGGCGGCGTGATCGAGATAGATCATGCGCTGTCCCTTGTCGCTCAAGGTGTCCTCCGTCGTTAGTCGAAAATGCCCGTGCTCAGGTAGCGCTCGCCATAGCTGGGCAGCAGGGTGACCACGGTCTTGCCCGCGCCCAAGCGCTTGGCGACCTCCAGCGCGGCCCAGACCGCGGCGCCGGACGAGATGCCGGCAAAGATGCCCTCTTCGCGGGGGAGCCGCTTAGCCATGGTGACGGCGTCATCATCGGTGACGGTGACGACCTCGTCGATGATGGCGCGATTGAGCACGGCGGGGACGAACCCGGCGCCGATGCCCTGGATCTTGCTTCGGCCCGGCTGGCCCCCCGAAAGCACCGGCGAGGCAGCCGGCTCTACGGCGATCACCTTGAGCGCAGGGTACTGCGCTTTGAGCGCCTCGCCCACGCCGGTGATGGTGCCGCCGGTCCCCACCCCGGCCACAAAGGCGTCGATAGGCCCGGGCACCTGAGCAAGGATCTCGGGCCCTGTGGTGCGGCGGTGCGCCTCGGCGTTGGCCGGGTTGGCGAACTGGTTGGGCATGAACCAGTCAGGATGCTCGGCGAGCAATTGCTCGGCCTTGGCGATGGAGGCGCGGATGCCGCCCTCCGCCGCGGGCGTCAGGATCAGCTCGGCGCCAAAGGCGGCCATGACCTTGCGCCGTTCCAGGCTGGCTGTGTCCGGCATGATCAGGATGGTGCGATAGCCCTTGACGGCGGCCACCAGCGCCAGGCCCACGCCCGTGTTGCCGCTGGTTGGCTCGACGATCACGCCGCCGGGCTTGAGCCGCCCGTCGCGCTCCGCCGCCTCGATCATGGCCAAGGCGGGGCGGTCCTTGACGCTGCCGCCGGGGTTATGCCCCTCCAGCTTAGCCCAGATGGTCGCCGCCGTTGCCGGCGGGAGCCGGTTCAGGCGCACGATTGGCGTCGAGCCAATCAGTCCTAATATGTTCGCGGCTGGCTTTGAGAGCATCCAACTCCTCCTGTCTCCATACCTCTAGCCGATTACAGGTATCCTCGATGCGATAGGTGCGCTTTTCCAGTTCCTCGATGTTGTTCAGCAGGATGCGAATGGCGTCGGCCACCGGGTCGGGCAGGTCCGCGTGGCGCAGGTCGCCGGGCAGCGGCTTGGGCACGCTTGGGCCGTGCACGACGCGCCCCGGCACGCCCACCACCGTATCGCCAGAGGATACGGGCTTGATCACCACCGCGCCGGAGCCGACCTTGGCCCCCGCGCCGATGCGGATGTTGCCCAAGACGCAGGCGTTGCTGCCGATGACCACGCCATCTTCCAGGGTAGGGTGGCGCTTGCCCTTCTGCAGTGTCGTGCCGCCCAGCACGACGCCCTTGTAGATCAGCACGTCCTCGCCGATCTCGGCGGTCTCGCCGATCACGACGCCCATGCCGTGGTCGATGAAAAAGCGCCGCCCGATGGTCGCGCCGGGGTGGATCTCGATCCCGGTCATCCACCGATTGACGTGCGAGGTAAAGCGTGCCAGCCAATGGAAGCTGCGCTTCCACAGGGCATGGGCCAGGCGGTGCATCCACAGGGCGTGCAGCCCAGGATAGCAGGTGAGGACCTCGAAGGTGCTGCGGGCAGCGGGATCCTTGGCGAAAATGTTCCGAATGTCTTCCTTCAGCAATGCGAGCAAGCCCATTCTGGGCGTCTTGACGGCGGTGCTCATGGGGGTCTCCCTTTCTCGAGTCAGTCTGCGGATCGGTGCGAGCGGCAAGTGGCCGGCTCTTGGCCCGCGGCGGGTTGGGCCGCTGCGGCCAACAAACCGGAGAGGGTCATCGCGTCCAGGGTGTCCACCAGGCGAGCGTGGATCACCTCCCACACGTTGCTGACCGCACAGATGCCTTTGCGCTCGCAGCGAGCGCCAGATTCCTCCTCGATGCAGGGGATGGGAAGGATCGCGCCTTCCAGCGCGCGGACGACATCGCCCACGCTGATTTGGTCGGGGGTACGCGCCAAGGCATAGCCGCCGTGCGCGCCGCGCGCGCTGCTCAAAAGGCCAGCGTGGCGCAGGGGGATCACGATCTGCTCCAGGTAGGGCAGGGGAAGCTGCTGGGTCTGCGCGACTTGCGACAGCGCGACGGGGCCCTGGCCGTGGTACCGGGCCAGCTCGACCATCATGCGCAAGCCGTACTGTTCCTTCGTGGAGAGTCTCATCGATGCTTCTAATCCCTAGAAAAAAGTCGGGATTATTTTAGCATCGTCAGGGGTAGAAGTCAAATAGAACGGGCCGCGTCAGGCCAGCGCTTTCAGCGCCAGCTCCAGCGCGCCGGCGGCGGGCAGCACCTGGGCGCCGTCGCCGTTCCGGGAGGCCACCACCAACAACTGGACCGTGTCGCCCAGGCGCAGCCCCAGCTCGGCCAGGGGCACGCGCACCTCGGCCACGCGGCCCTCCACGGCGGCGGGGAGGGCCGCCTGTGCCTGCCAGGTCTCGTGCCCGGCGGCGACGTTCAGGACGGCCGAGCCGCTCCCTTGCAGCGCGATCTCGCGGTGCAGCGCCAGGTTCGGGCTGCCCGCGCCGGCGAGGCGGGGGCGGTGGTTGGCCTGGGCCGCGCGGGGAAGGGTGAAATAGATAGCCACCTGCTGGCGCGCCAGCTCTGCCGCGGATTCCAGACGTAGGTAGAGGTTGGCCGCGTCGTAGCCATAGTAGAGGCGGCGCATCCCGCCCTCTTGGGAGCGCTGCATCGCCCCCGTCGAATCGGCGAGCTCGAGCAGCCCCGCGCCTCGCCAGGCCGCCGAGGGGGCGGGCGTGGCGGCCAGGGCGGGAGAGATCATGGCGGTGACGTGACGCTGGCACTCGTCCACGGCGTCCACCAGGATCGGCGCATCGAGCCAGGCCGGGCTGGCCGCGCCGGTGAGGCGATAGATGTTGCGCAGGTGCTGGCGAAAGTCGCGGTCAAAGAGGTTTTCGCCCTGGGGGCTATTGCAGGAATAGTACCACCAGAACCAGTCGCTCCCCTCGGTGATGTACAGCTCTTCCCAGGCGTGGCGCAAGGTCTCCGGGTCCGCCGAGGGGTTATCGCGCTGCCAGCCCACCAGCCAGCGCCGGGCGCGCGCCAGATCATCCCAGGCGCGGTTCTGCGCCCGCTCGCCGATCCAGGTGCGCAGGTTGTGGTGAATCCACGAGCCGGCAAAGAGGCGCGGGATGGGCTGCTGCGCGGGATGCTGATCCAGGTACTCGGAGACGGTCACGGGCCGCAGGCCGGGATCGCTGGACAAGCGGCGGTATAGCTCGCGCAGGAAAGGGGTGCCGTTGTCCTCGTATTCCTCCCAGCAGTTCTCGCCGTCGAGGATGATGGAGACCAGGGCCGGCGGGCTGCCGGGCGGCAGGTTTTGGCGGATGCGGTGCAGCCGCCAGATGAGGTCGCCCGCGGCGTCGGCGCTGCCCAGGCTTTTGTACACAAAGCCGATGCGGTCGGAGAGCAGCACGTCGCGAAAGACGATCTGCAGGTGCGAGGGCGTGTCGGCGCCGATGCGCTGCTGCAGGCGATAGGGCCGGTAAAGCACCTGCGGGTTGAGCACATGCCCCTCGTGGTCGCGCTGGATCGGCGTCTGCAGCGAATGGGCCAGGATGCCCTCGTCCGTCGCCAGCCAGCGCAGCCCCTCCACTTGCTCCAACAGCGGCACCAACGCCTGGCTCACCGAGCCCTCGGAGGGCCACAGCCCGCGCGGGCGACGCCCAAAGGCGCGCTCGTGGGCGTCCATGGCGCGGCGGAGCTGCTCGGCGGCGTCCTCGGGATGCGCGTAGGGCGCCTCGGGCAGGCGCGCGGTGGGCGTGGACTCGCGGGCGGCGTAGGCATCCACCAACAGCGGCAGGATGGGGTGGTAATAGGGCGAGGTGCTGAGCTCGACCTGCCCGGCCTCCTCCAGCCGCCGGTAGAGCGGCAGGATGCGCCCGATCAAGGCCTGTTGCCGGGCGGCGAGCGCGCGCATATCGGCCAGGGAGAAACCGCGCCCCTTGGCCGCCAGCGCGCGCAACGCCTCGTCCCGCTGCAACAGCCCCGGGTCAGTCCAGGCCAGGTTGAACCAGACCGCCAGATCGCGGTAATCGCCGTCGCTCAGGAGATCGGCCCGGCCCGCGGCCCGCTGGCGCAGCTCCAGGAGCTCGGCGTAGCGGGGGTAGCGGCGGATGAAGCGGTCCCAGTGGATGTTGAAAAAGAAAGAGAACATGAACTCCCGGTCCTCCGGGGTCCAACTCTCCTTCAGGCTGACGGCGAGGCAGCGGTCCACCGCCCGGCCGTCGGCATAGTCCTGCAGTTGCTGGACGAGGCTGGGCACCAGGTTGAAGGTGGCGTGCACTGCCGGGTGCTCGGCCAGCGCCTCGGCCATGTGCATATAGTCCTTCAGGGCGTGGAGCCGCACCCAGGGCAGCGAATAGTCGCCGCTGGTGGTGTCCTGGTAGAACGGCTGATGCATGTGCCAGACGAATGCCACAAAGAGGGGCGGCTGTTCCGGCGAGCCGCCCTGCTTGGTGAAGCCTTCGCGTGCGTCCTGTGGTCTATCCGGCATGGGCAGTGGCTAGTTGATCTCCAAGATGCGGAAGCGGATCTGGCCACTAGGGGCGTCGATCGTCACCCGATCCCCGGCGCGCTTGCCCATCAAAGCCCGCCCCAGCGGCGATTCGTTAGAGATGCGCCCTCCCACAGGGTCGGCTTCCGCCGGACCCACGAGCAAGTACTCCTCGGGCTGCTCGCCATCCTCTTGGACCTTGACCAGCGAGCCGAGGATCACCTTCTCCGAGATCTCGGTGGTATCGATCATCACGGTGTCGCGCAGCATCTGTTCCAGCGCGGCGATCCGGCCCTCGATGAAGCCCTGCATGTTCTTGGCTTCCTCGTAGCCGGAGCTATCCGAGATATCTCCTTCGCCCTTGGCCTGTTGGATCTGCAGCGCGATCTCGGGACGGCGCACATTGGTCAGGTGCGCAAGCTCTTCTTTGAGTTTTTGTAGCCCTTCCGGGGTGAGATAGGTGGGGTTTTCGGCCATGATCGTTCCCTCTCGCGTGATGGTGCCAACTAGAAAAAAAGCGCCCGCCGGCGCTTTGCTAGCTCGCGAACACTGGCCCCAAGTATATACCACCTCGGCAGCTTTGTCAAGACGCGCAGCATCTGAGCC
>JAAYEA010000102.1 GCA_012689325.1 Chloroflexota bacterium | reverse complement strand
GGCTTGTGCCCAGTCGTGGAGAGAACAGTCTAGCAAGGAGGATATCATGGGCCGTCACAAGTACCTCGTTCTGGATTCGCGGATCGTCGATCGGGTGGAACGCCTGCGCCTGGCGCCGGGCCAGGTCGAGAAGGACCGCCACAACCCCCTCTTTTTGGAGGACAAACCCTGGGAGACGCGCTTTGACAACCTCTATGCCAACGTGATCTGGGACGAGGAGGAGGGGCTCTTCAAGTGCTGGTATAGCCCGTTCATCGTCTCCGACCCGGAGGACAAGGTGCCGCACGAGGAGCGCTCCACCACCCGGTACACCAGCTTCACGAGCCCCTTCCGTGAGATGGCGGTCTGCTATGCCACGTCCAGGGACGGCATCGTGTGGGACAAGCCGGAGCTGGGCCAGTTCGAGTTCAAGGGCTCCACCGCGAACAACATGGTCTTGCGCCTGGGCTATGGCGCCCCCGAAGACGTGCACGGCGCCGGCATTGCCAAGGACCCGCGGGACCCGGACCCGGGCAGGCGCTACAAGATGTTCTTCAAGCATGGCGCCCACATGGCGGTCGCCTTCTCCCCCGACGGGCTGCATTGGGGCGGCCCCATCGACTGCCCCGAGATCCAATCCAGGGCCGACACGCACAACAACGCTTTTTGGGCCCCGGAGCTCGACAAATACGTCGGCATCTCGCGCGCCGCCGATCCCGTCCTGCGCGTGCGCCAGGTCTGCCGGACCGAGAGCCCCGATTTCATCCACTGGACGCGCGCCGAGGTGGTGCTGCAGGGCCTGGATCGGGCGCATCAGGTATACGCCATGATCACCTTTCCCTATGCGGGGACCTACCTGGGGCTGGCCATGATCTTTAACTCTTGGACCGACCTGGTCCATTGCGAGCTGGTCTGGAGCCCGGACACGGTGACCTGGCATCGGGTCTGCCCGGGCACGCCGCTGATCCCCCGCGGGCCGGACGAGAGCCACGACTGGGGCTGCATCTATGCGGCGGCCTATCCGATCTGGCGGCAAGACGAGATCTGGCTCTATTATGGCGGCAACAACGGTCGCCACACCAACTGGCGCGACGGGTCTTTTTGCCTGGCCCACCTCCGCCCCGATGGCTTTGCGGGCTACGAGCCCGAGCAGGCGGGCGAGGCCGGCGCGCTGTGGACCCAGCCGGTCGCGTGCGGCAGCGCGAGCCTGCGCGTCAGCGCCGATGCGCGCGGCGGCTCGCTGCGCGTGGCGCTGCTCGACCCCGCGGGCCGCGAGCTGGCCAGCAGCGAGCCCATCGCCGACAACGTCACCGATAGCCCGGTGCGCTGGCAGGCGGGCAACCCCCTGGCGGGCCTGGTCGGCCAGCCGGTCCGCCTGCGCTTCGAGCTGCGCGACGCCAAGCTCTACAGCTTTTCCTTCGGCGGCTGAGCGGCTTCGGGCTGCGAGGAGGGATCATGCGTTTTGACCTGGATCTCGGCCTGCGGCGCGTGGCCGACGCGATCGATGAGCGGCAGGCGGCGCGCGCCGAGCGTCGCCAGCGGGCCGTCTGGGACTATGCGCCGGTGGACCAGACGCCGGTGATCATGCAGGATGTGGTCGTCCCCGACTGGCCCTTGTTCCCGTACCAGGAAATCTATGACCACCCGGACAAGATGCTGTGGAACCAGCTCAAGGACCTCTGGGCCAGCGCCACGCTGGACGATGACAACCTTTTCGCCGTGCGGGCCCACTATGGGACCGGGACCATGGCCTCGATCATGGGCGCGGAGGTCGTCGTCAACGCGGATGCGCCGCCCTGGACCCAGCCGCTGCGCACCCGCGCGGCGATCCGCCGCGTCATCGACCGCGGGATGCCCGAGCTGACCGCCGGGCTGGGCCGGCGCGTGCTAGAGACGGAGCAGCTTTTTTTGGGGCGCCTGGCGCGCTACGAGCCGCTGCGGCGGCACGTGCACATGTTCCTGGCCGACTCGCAGGGCCCGTTCGACACGGCGCACCTGCTGTGGGGCAGCGAGATCTATTACGCCATGGTCGACGAGCCCGAGCTGGTGCACCAGCTCCTGAGCCTGATCACCGAGGCCACCATCGCCTTCACCTGGGCGCAAAAGCGGCTCATCGGCGAGGCGAGGGACTGGGGCTACCACTTTTTCTACCGCATGAAGGGGGGAATCCGCATCGTGGACGACGTGGCCATCAACCTGTCGCCCAAGATGTACGCCGAGTTCGTGCTGCCCTATTTCCAGCGGCTCACCTCCGAATTCGGCGGGGGGTACGTCCACTATTGCGGGCACCTGTTGCACCATCAGGCGCTGCGCCTGGGCCTGCCCGGCCTCACCGGGCTCGAGATGGGCTTCGATAACCCCGGGCGGGAGCCCAGCTACACCTTCGCCCGGGTCCAGTCCGGCGCGGCGGAGCGCCGGGTCGCGCTGATGTGGCACGGCTACGAGCTATCGCCCGCCGTGGCCGCCGCGCCGACCGGGGTGGCCTACGTGGCGCGGCACCAGCCGGGCCTCCCGCTGGAGGAGGCGCGCGCCGAGCTCGGCCAGTTCCGCGTCGCCCTGGCGCGCGGGCGGGAGAGCGGGGCATAGTCAGAGTCCGGCGGCGCGCCGCCGTGAGGTCGGGGGCCGTGACCTAATGCCCCCGCGCGGAGCTCGGCGTCGAGTCGGGGGCTGGGTAAGGCTCGGGGGTCAGCGTGGCGCCGGGCTGCGGATAAGGGTCGGGGGTCGCCGTGGGCTCCGGCAGGGGCGCCCACGGGAGCGGGCCAGCCCGGCCATAGTTCGCGCCCAAGATGACCAGGTCCAAGATGT
>JAAYEA010000101.1 GCA_012689325.1 Chloroflexota bacterium | reverse complement strand
TTTTCCTGTTGCGGGGCGGGCGGGTTGATGGTATAATGGGGCTTGCTTGCACAGTGGTCCGCGAGAGGGGCGCCCGCGCGGGCGGGGAGGGGTGTACGGTGGATGCGATTCGTGTGATGATCGTGGATGACCATCCCTTGTTTCGGCAGGGCTTGCGCCGCGTCCTGGAGCTAGAGCCCGACATCAAGATCGAGGCGGAGGCCGTGGACGGGCAGCAGGCGGTGGAGCTCGCCGCTCAGCTCAAGCCCGAGGTGATCCTGATGGACATCAACCTGCCCGGGCTGAACGGCCTGCAGGCCACCCGCCGCATCAAGGGCGAGCTCCCCGACGTGGCGGTGATCGTGGTCACGGGCTATGACTATGAGGAGCAGATGCTCCACGCCATCCGCGCCGGCGCCTCCGCCTATTTTCCCAAATTCGTCCCCCCCGCCAAGCTGATCGAGGCGATCCGCGAGGCCAAGCAGGGGAACTATGTGATCAACGACGACGTGCTGGACGAGCCCCGGGTGGCTCGCTGGCTGCTGGACCAGTTCGAGCAGTACCCCGAAAGCTATACCTATGACGTGGATTCCCCCTTTGTTCCGCTGTCCAGCCGCGAGATGGAGATCCTGGAGTACATCACCAAGGGCCACAGCAACAAAGAGATCGCCAACGAGCTGGACATCAGCCGCCAGACCGTCAAGAACCACATGACCGCCATCCTGCGCAAGCTGGCGGTGAACGACCGCACCCAGGCGGCTGTCTATGCGCTGCGCCACGGGTGGGTGAGGCTGGAAGACACCAAAGCCGAAGGAGCCTAAGATGCCAGAAGCGCCGACCACGGGATCGAGCCAGGAGCGCCTGCAGGCGCTGGCGGACGAGAGCCGCAAGGAGTACGAGCGCGCCCAGCGCGAGCTGAAAGAGATCGACGTGCTGATCCGCCAGAGCACCCGCGAGGTGGACAAGCACGCGCAGCGGAGCACCCAGGTGGACCAGCAGTTGCGGCAGATGGAGGCCAACCTGGAGAGCTACCCGCGGGAGGAGATCAAGGCCACCTACGCCACGGCGCAAGAGGTGCAGATGCGCCTGTTCATGATGCGCAACCAGGTGGAGCAATTGCAGGGCAAGCAAGAGAACCTGACGCGCTATTGCCAGCAGGCGCGGCGGGTGCTGGAGGTGGCGCAGCAGGTGCTGCAAGAGACGGGCGATTCCCAGCCCAAGGCCAGCGGCGAGGCCTCCTCCAAGGGCAGCATCATCCGCATCATCGAGGCGCAGGAGGAGGAGCGGCAACGGCTGGCCCGGCAGATGCACGACGGCCCCGCCCAGGCGCTCACCAACCTGATCCTCCAGGCGGAGGTCTGCGCGCGGCTCCTGGATAGCGACCCGACCCAGGCGCGCGCCGAGCTCTCCAACCTCAAGAACGCCGTGACCATCACCTTTCAAAAGACCCGGGATTTCATCGTGGCGCTGCGGCCCATGATGCTGGACGACCTGGGGCTGCTGACCACGCTGCGGCGCTATGTGGAGAGCTTTGAGAAAAAGACCGGCGTCGCCACGGCGCTGGCGGCCACGGGGCAGGAGCAGCGCTACCCGCCCTATTACGAGACCACCGTCTTTCGCGTGATCCAGGAGGCGCTGAACAACGTGGAGCGCCACGCCAACGCCAGCCACGTCCGCGTCGGGCTCGACTTTCAGGAGCGGCAGATCAGCGCGACGGTGGAGGACGATGGCGGCGGCTTTGACGTGGCCGCCGCGACGAGCCCCGGGCAGCGCGGCGCGACGTTGGGGCTGATGAGCATGCGCGAGCGGGTCGAGATGCTGGGCGGCGCCTTTGCGCTGGAGAGCAGCGTGGGCCGCGGCGCCCGGCTCAAGCTGACGCTGCCCATCGAGCCGCAATAGACGAGGGGGATTTGGTACCTGTGTCCTATTGAGATTACCCCAGCACGGCGCTATACTGAAGCCAGATGGGGCCAGAAGCCCGCGGCATCCACGACGACATTGCTCCACAGCGGGCTTCCGGCCCATCCATGGGGGGAAACACTCGCATCCCATCCTTCCCCAACCCGGCTGGGCGCAGCTCGCCACCATCCCGCCGTTCCCAGCCCATCCCCGCCCACGGGCCCCGGCCAGGGCCCAGGCCGAGGCAGGGGCCGTCGCCGCCGACATCTTGCCCGCCCCTGCCGCCCCATGTTGCCTCACCAGAGGGAGCAGGCGCCACCAGCGCCCGCTCCCTTTGGCTTTTTCAGGCCCCCCCGAACCTTGGTACCTTAATCCTATTGAGACGGCGCCCCCCGAACGCTATAATGATGGCAAACAACAGACATGGCCTTTCTGGCGGCCCGAGGACAAGATGACCACACAACGCAGCCACAAGGGGCAGAGCCTCGTCGAGTTCGCGCTTTTGCTCCCGATCTTGCTCATCATCCTGGTGATCGTGGCGGACCTGAGCCGGGCCATCGCGGCGCGGGTCTGCCTCTCCAACGCCGCGCGGGAGGGGGCGCGGTACGGCGCCAACCACCCGCTGGACTGGGGCGGCATTAGGAACCGCGTGCTGCTCGAGTACAACGACACGGGCATGCGCGTGACAGGAATGTCGCTCCGGGCTGAGGACATCCTGATCTCCTTCCCCAGCGGGGCCGCGGCCCCGGGCAACTATATCCGCGTCGCGACGCGGACCAACTTTCCCCTTTGGTTTGGGACCTTTTTTCCTACAGGCTTTGTCCAAGAGGACGGCACCTTGCTGATCGAGGGCGCCGCCGAGATGGTCATCTTCTAGGGGAGGGCGAGCATGAGGAAACCGCGGGACGAGAGAGGGCAGGCGCTGGTCGAGTTCGCCCTGGTGAGCGTGATGCTCTTTACCATCGTGGTGGCCATCGCCGACTTTGCCCGACTGTACTTTACATATTCCTCAATGAACAACGCGGCCCGCGAGGGGACCCGCTATGGCGTGGTCAATCCCAATGATGTGAATGGCATCCGTTCCCGGGCCGAGGAGCTCCTGGTGGTATTTGGCTCCGAGCCGGACTTGGAGATCAGCTTTCCCGACGGCTCTCGGGTGGTGGGGGCCAGGCTGCGGGTGACGGTGACCAGCGAGTTCGGCCTGCTGGTGCTGCCAGTGCCCCCCTTCGAGATCACGGCGGACTCGACGATGCGCATCGAGACCGTCCCATAGAGCGAGCTGCGCAGCTTAGCAATCTAGCCAACAATCAGGCAAAGCAGAGTGGAGGTGCCCAAGATGATTAGAAAGCTCAGAGAGGGGACTCGCCGGGAGAAGGGCCAGACGCTGGTCCTGGTGGCAGTGATGATGTTTGCCCTGCTGGGGCTCATGGCCCTGGCCATCGACCTCAGCTATGTCTTTGTGCAGCGGCGCAACATGCAGAACGCCGCCGATGCGGGCGCCTTGGCGGGCGCTCGCCTGGTCGCGCACTTTTCCGCGGATCCCACGCTCAACACCCGTTACCGCGACGTATATCTGGCCGCTGCCGGCGCTGCCACCGCCAACGGGGGGACCAACGTGAAGGCCTGGTTAATCCACTGCGGGGATCGAACGCGCTACACAGAGCTCAAATCGACCAACTATTCGACCCTGGGACGTTGCCCGTGCGCCTGCGGAGTCATCGTGGAGACGGGCAGCAGCTTCCAGACCTTTTTCTCCCGGTTGTTTGGCGTGACGGCCATGTCGGCGGAGGCCGAGGCGTGGGCCGAGTTTGGGTTGCCCAAGTACCTCACCGGAGGAATCGCGCCCATTGCCCTGCGCAATACCGTGTTCGAAGCCGGGACGTACGGCAAGGTCGGCAGCTCCTATACCATCTGGGACGATCACAAGCAAGCGGGCGGCGGGAACCGCGGCTGGCTGGGTCTGGATTGCTCTTATCCCGACAAGAGCAGCGCCTGCAGCCCGGACGCCAACAGCCTGAAGCACTGGATGGATCCGCCCTACTATACCGGTCCAGTCTCGATCGGCGAGGTCCTGGGAGGCGATCCTGGCACCAAGGCCTCAGTGCTTGACCACGCCGATGTGGGCGAGATCCTGATCATCCCGGTCTTTGACAACGTCTATCACTACACCAACTCCAAGTACTGCAATCCCAAGGATCCGAAGTACAACCAGTCCAAGTGCCAGGCCGGCGAGGCCTTTGAGTACACCATCCCGGTCTATACCGAGGACAATGGCTACAACGGCAAGTACTACTATCACATCATCGGCTTCTCAGCCTTTGAGGTCCAGTCGGTCCAGAAGAGCGGCAGCGCGAAAAAGATCGTCGGCAAGCTGACGCACCTGGCCGCGCAGAACGGCGACTGGCAGTGCCCGGAGCACGTGGAGTGGGCGAACGGCAACCACCGATCGTTCGGTGTGACGGTGATCAAGCTGACCAAGTAGGCGCCGCCGCGGAGCGGGGCCTGTCGTCAGGGCACATCGCGAGGGGCGCGCCCACCAGGGGGGAGGGGGCGCGCCTCTGTTTTGCCCCCCGGGTCCATCCTGGGACCATATTCCTATTGTGGCGCGGATGGGCGCTTTCTATAATGACGTTAGCGTAAGCGAGCAGGCCGTGGCGTCTGATCGCACAAGGCGGCTACAAGTGACGGAACTCGCCACGAGGCATCACGCGGGGCGGAACCCTGAACAGGAGGCACTATGCGACGCGGTGGCAGGTTGCTGATTTTCCTGGGCATTCTTTTGGCCTTTGTGGCCTTTATCGGCATCGTCTTGCTGATGCGGCGGACCCCCCAGGAGGTGGTCGTGCCCGAGGTGCCGACGCAGCAGGTGGTGGTGGCGGCGGTGGACGTCCCCGCGCGGGCCAAGCTCACGGCGGAGGACGTCACCGTGAAAGAGATGCCGGTGAACATGGTCCCGCCGCTGGCGATCACCGAGGTGCTCTCGGCCACGGACCGCATCGCGCTCACCGACATCTATGCGGGGCAGATCCTGCTGCAGAGCATGGTCTCCGGCCCGGGGACCAACGCCGACCTGATCCCCGCGCTGAGCGTGCCCGAGGGGATGGTGGCCATGGCGGTGCCGATCAACGAGCTATCGGGCGTGGGCGAGGCGCTGCGCGTGGGCGACCGGGTGGATATCGTCGTCTCGCTGCGGGTGCTGGATTGGGACCCGCAGGGGAACGAGAGCAAGCCCGAATATAGCGCGCAGATGACCCTGCAAAACATCGAGATCCTGCACCTGGGGAGCTGGGCGCCGCCGGTGGTGGACGAGGTGACAGAGGAAGGGGCCAGCAGTGGCCTGATGGGCGCCGGCGGGGGCCGCGCCGGGGGCACGACTTGTGAGCCGTTGAACGTCGCGGTCGTGCTGGTGGAGCCGCAGGACGCCCTGGTGCTCAAGTACGTGTTGGATGACAAGCTCGAGTACGGCCGCGAGACCTTTACCTTTGTGCTGCGCGGCGTGGAAGACGAGGAGATCTATAGCACCGAGGCGGTGAACCAGGAGTACATGGTGGACCGCTTCAAGTTCTCCGAGCCGCCATTCATCATCATCGAGGACTAACTGCGGCCTAACAGAGAAGAGGGTGAGCGCCATGGATGCGGCCAAGATACGGGTTCTGGTGGTGGACGATATCCCCGAGGTGCGCGAGAACTTGCGCAAGCTGCTCTACTTTGAGCGGGATATCGAGGTGGTGGGGACGGCGACCCAGGGCGAGGAAGCCATCGCCCTGACCAAGCAGCACCGCCCCGATATCGTCCTGATGGACATCAACATGCCGGGGATGGACGGCCTCACGGCCAGCGAGGCCATTGGCCGCGAGGTCCCCTCGGCGCAGATCGTGATGATGTCCGTGCAGGGCGAGACCGACTATTTGCGGCGGTCGATGCTGGCGGGGGCCAAGGGTTTTTTGATCAAGCCGTTCGGCAGCGACGAGCTGGTGGCCACCATCCGCAGCGTGCACAACCTGCGGCCCAAGGTGGCCCCCCAGGCCGCGCCGCCGCCGGGCGCGCCGATGTCCGCGTCGTTCGCGGCGGCCCCGCTGGCCCCGGCGCAGCGCCGGGACCGGGGCGCCGTGATCGCCGTCTATAGCCCCAAGGGCGGCGTGGGGTGCAGCACGCTGGCGGCCAACCTGGCCATGGCGCTGCGCAGCCAGCGCGACGACAAGGTGGTGCTGGTGGACGCCGACCTGCAATTCGGCGACGTGGGCGTGCTGCTCAACCTGACGGCCAGCCACACCATGGCCGAGCTGGCCGCCAAGAAGGGGCAGATGGACGGCGAGCTGCTGGACGTGCTGCTGATGCCCCACATCTCGGGGGTCAAGGCGCTGCTCGCCCCGGCCCAGCCCGAGGAGGCCGACCTGCTCACCACCGACCACCTGCGCGAGATCATCGGCGTCTTGCAGGGGATGTTCGGCTATGTGGTGGTGGACATGGCCGCCGCGCTGGGGGAGCGGGAGCTGGCGCTCTTTGACCTCGCCGACGCGGTCCTGCTGGTGACGGCGCCCGACGTGCCGTCCATCAAGAACGCGCGGCTCTTTTACGACGTGGTGGACGCCCTGCAATATCCCGAGGGCAAGATCAGGATGGTGCTGAACAAGGCCGACCGGCAGAACCCCATCGGCCCGGCCGAGATCGCCGCGGGGATCAAGCACCCGGTGGTGGCCACGGTGCCGCTGGACCGGCGCGCGGCGGATGCGGCGCAGAACCAGGGCATCCCCTGCTTCATGGGCAACCGCAGCGGGCTGATCCCGCAGGCCGCGCTCCGGCTGGCCGAGCTGCTCGCTCGCGAGCTGGGGCCGGAGGAGGCCGCGGGGGCCGAGCCGGCGCGCGCCGCGGCAGCGGGCGCTGCGGCAGCGGGCGCTGCGGCAGCGCGCGCCAAGACGGCGGTCCGCGAGCCCGCGCCGCGCAATGGGAATGGGATGCTGGCGCGGCTGTTGGGACGATAAGGAGAGGGACATGTCACTGCTCAATCGCTTGGGTAAGAACCTGGCCAATAACGAGGCGAACAAGCCTCAGGCCGCCGCGACCGCCGCGACGGCGGACAAGATGCGCGCCGCTCGCGCCGCGCCCACGACGCCGCGGGAGACGCTGATCACGCTGAAAAAGCAGGTCCAGGACAAGCTCCTCTTGGAGCTGGATATCAACGCCGACCTGGGCAACACGCCGCAGGTGCGCCGCACCATCGAGGAGGCGTTCAACAGCATCCTCGGCCAGGAGAACATTGCCGTCAGCCGGCAGGAGCGGGAGCAGCTTTTTGAGCAGGTGGTGGCCGAGATATTGGGGTATGGCCCCATCGAGACGCTCCTGGCCGACGAGGACATCACCGAGATCATGGTGAACGGCCCGAACAGCGTCTATATCGAGCAGCGGGGCAAGCTCACCAAGACGCCGATCGTGTTCGAGAGCAACGAGC
>JAAYEA010000100.1 GCA_012689325.1 Chloroflexota bacterium | reverse complement strand
TGGAGCGTGCCCATGGATCGCCGTGAGATCGTCCGCCGCGCCATCGAGTTCGACCGCCCGCCGCGGCTGCCCTTCTGGCAGCACCAGGTCGCCGGCATCCCCGACGACGTCCGCGACTGCTGGGAGATGGACCGCCAGGCGGCGGGCTGGTTCTTTGACCACGCCGCCCCCGACGATTGGGGCTGCCTCTGGTCGGTCACCGAGCAAAAGAACATGGGGCAGGTCACCGGCCATCCGCTGGCCGACTGGGCCCGACTGGACCACTATCGCCCGCCGGACCCCCGCGAGCCCTATTATTACGCTCGACTCGAGGCCGAGATGGCTGACGCCGCCGACCGCTACGTCGCCGTCACCAGCCACTTTAATCTCATCGAGCGGCTGCACATGCTCCACGGCTTTCGGGCCACGCTGGAGGATTTCTACCTGGAGCCCGCCAAGATCGAGCGCGTGCTGGACATGATCCTGGACTTTAAGCTGGCGCAGTTCGCCGAGCTCCATCGCCGCTTTGGCGATCGCGTCCACGGCCTCTTTCTCACCGACGACTGGGGCTCGCAGGAGGGGGCGTTCATCAGCCCGGCCATGTTCCGCGCCTTTTTCGCCGGGCGCTACCGCCAGCTCGCCGAGGCGATCCACGGCTACGGCTGGCACTTTTTTCTGCACAGTTGCGGGCGCATCAACGACCTGGTGCCCATCCTCATCGAGGCGGGGGTGGATGTGCTCAATATGCAGCAGCCCCAGGCCTACGACCTGGTCGCCTTCGGCCAGCGCTTCGCCGGACAGGTCGCCTTCCTCACCACCGCCGATATCCAGGCGACGCTCCCCACCGGCAACGCCGAGCTGGTCCGCGCCGAGGTGCGCGAGCTGGTGGCCCACTGGTCCACGCCCCAGGGCGGCTTTATCGTCTTCAACTATGGCGATCCCGCGGCGCTGGCGGTGCGCCCCGAGATGACCGAGGTGATGTTCCGCGAATTCTGGCGGCTGGCCCGGTACTGGGAGGAGCAGACAGCCTAGCCATCCACCTACGGCTCGGCGCGCGGGTCAAGCTGCCGTGGGTGCTGGCTCGGCTGGCCGTAGTGCATGATCTCCTCAGGATGCAGCTTCATGGGAATGCGGTTGTGCAGCCACCCACCCTCGGAGAGCCCATCGGGAAAGTCGTGCAGCAGCATCCCCGCCTGGTTGATCCTGAGCTGCTGGGCGATGGTGGCGTCGGGCCGCGCCACAAAGCTGGCCCAGTGCGAGTAGGGGCGCGCCGAGTTGTTGCAGACCGCCCACATCAGGTTATCGGCGCAGCGAGTGGGCACCTGGCGCACGTTAAGCACGTCCAGGCAGTTGGGGCCTTGATCCCCCGCGTTGTAGAAGGAATGGAGCATCACCTGGACCCCCATCTCGCGGTAGGCGGCATAGATCTGCGGATAGCAGATGTCGTAGCAGATCGCCAGTCCCACGCGGATACCGCGGAGGTCCACCGTCACCAGCCGTTGCCCGGCGGAGTAGGCCTTCTGGTCGCCGGTGGTGCACATGCACTTGTCGTAGCGGTCGGCGATCTCGCCCCGTGGGTTGATCAGGTAGAGGCAATTGGTGGGCTTGGTCGCTTCGTCCAAATAGTGCGCCGACCCCAGCACCAGCCACAGCCCCAGTTCCGCCGTCAGCGCGCGCAGTCGGGCCGTCTCCTGCCGCAGCAGCCCCCAGTCGTAGCCCGCGAACGACGGCACGTCCTTGTTGGCATAGCCGGAGAGGCACGCCTCCGAGGTATGCAGCAGATGGGCACCCGTCTCCGCGGCCCGCGCCAGGTAACGCCTGATGTAGCTCGCGTTGCGGCGGATATCGCCGGTCACCGGGAACTGGCAACTGGCCACCCGCAGCCTCTCGCCCTTGCCCTCGGATTCGCTCATCGGTCTCGTCCTCCTCTGGAAACGGTACACAGATTTCGCAGATCGCACGGATAAGGCGCGCTCAGTATAGCATGGGCAGGCCATGTGGCCAAAGCGCCGCGTTTGTCGCTTGCCCCAGCGCGTGGTACGATGCGCCCAACCAACACCAGCGCCGCATCACCCGCGGGAGGAGCAGAGAGCGTGCCCGAGATCAGAAATGTCCTCGTCCTGATGTGCGACCACTGGCGCCACGACGCCTTTGGCGCCCTGGGCAACCCCCTCGCCCACACCCCCAACCTCGACCGCCTCCTGGGCCAGAGCGTGCGCTTTGCGGACGCCTTCAACCAGGCCCCGGTCTGCTCGCCGACGCGCCACTCCCTGGCCACCGGCCGCTACGTCCACGCCCACGGGGTGTTGAACAACCACGTCCGCAACTATCCGGGGATGTACACCATCGCCCACCACCTGGCGCCGCGGGGCTGGCGCGCCTTGCAGTTCGGCCACATGCACTGGTACGATGCCAGCGTGGACAGCGGCTACGAGCCCGACGAGAGCCGCGCCGAGTATCGCGCCGCCCTGCCGCCCGAGCTGCTCCGCCGAGTGGAATGGGAGGACAACTCTATCACCCGGCGCACCACCGGCGGCCCCGGCCCCCGCGACGCGACGCAGCATTGGG
The DNA here is from genome assembly GCA_012689325.1 of Chloroflexota bacterium. Taxonomy (GTDB): domain Bacteria; phylum Chloroflexota; class Anaerolineae; order JAAYEA01; family JAAYEA01; genus JAAYEA01. Next base: position 4,215 of record JAAYEA010000100.1, on the reverse strand, counting down.
GGCATTACGTGGCCGCGGATTCCATCGCGCGCATGGAGGAGGCGGTGCGCGCGGGGCAGCCCTTCCTGAACTGGACCTCTTTCACCGAGCCGCACCCGCCCTTTTACCCGCCGAAGGAGCTTTACCAGCTCACCGACCAGGCTCGCCTGGCCCTCCCCGCCCTCCCGCCGGACGACGCGCCGCCGCCCCATCCCTCCGTGGCGCTCAAGCAGCGCGAGTGGGCGCACCTCACCGATATCGAGGTGCGGCAGGTCATCGCCGGGTATTGGGGCATGGTCGCGCTGGCCGATGCGTACTGCGGGCGCGTGCTGGACGCCGTGGAGCGCCTGGGCATCCGCGACGAGACCGCCATCATCTTTACCGCCGACCACGGCGAGCAGCTCTGGGAGCATCGGCTCTTTACCAAGTTTGTCATGCGCGAGGCCTCAGTGCGCGTCCCGCTGCTGGTCAGCCTCCCCGGCCGGGCTGCCGGCGCGCGCGCCGAGTTCGCCGAGCACGTGGACGTGTTCCCAACCATCTGCGAGCTCCTGGGCGTCGAGACCCCGGCGCCGGTGCAGGGGCGCTCCCTCGTCCCCCTGCTGGGCGGCGCTCCGGCGCCCGCCGATTGGAGGGATGCCGTGTTCAGCCAGATCGGCGACCACGTAATGGTCCGCACCGCCGACTGGAAGCTCAACGTCTATGGCGGAGAGCCCGGCGAGCTCTATGACCTGCGCCGCGACCCCTGCGAGTTCGTCAACCTCATCTCCGACCCCGCCTGTGCCGGTAGGGTTGCGGTGTTCATGGAGCGGCTGCGGACATGGGAGATCAACAACCGGCCCCGGTGATCGTGGGCGTGATGGCCCTGGCCGATCTCTCGCTCGCGTTCGCGCAGCCCGTCGCCGAGCTGGCGCTGGCGCGCCTGGACCCCGCCACAGGCTTGATCGAGGTGGAGGCGCGATGGCCGCTGTAGGGCCAAGGACCGGAGGTCACTGGCTCAATCCAAGGCCCAACGCCATTCCATGGCGCAGGGGCGGCGAATTCCATACACCGGCAAATGAGGGTTTGCCATCTCCCCGCGTCTGGCTATAATCCTCCACGGACGCCCCGCGCGGCCGCGAGCCGAATCGGCGCGATCCTTGAAATCCGTGTACCATTTTCGTCTTGATCTGCGTCTATCTGCGTGAATCCGTGTCCCATTATTCCTCGAGGAGGGACCATGCTCCGCAACACCCTCAAGCACGCCCTGCAAGAGGGCCGCGCCGTCTTTGGCGTCGGCCTCACTGGCCCCATCGACCTGCCCACCCTGCGCATCGTCGCCGACGCCGGCGTGGAGTGGATCTTTACCGACCTGGAGCACGGCTCCCTGGACATCAGCGAGCTGCTCACCGTGGTGCAGGCCGCCGACATCCTGGGCATGTGCGCCGTGCCGCGCATCCCCAGCCTGGAATACCACTGGGTCGCCCGCGCCCTGGACACCGGCGCCCTCTCGGTGATGGTCCCCCGCGTCGAGTCCGCCGCCCAGGCCGAGCTGGCGGTGCAGTGGTGCAAATTCCCGCCGGTGGGCGTGCGTGGCCAGGGCAGCCCCTCCTTCCTCAGCTATGCCAGCGTCAGCGGCCCCGATTCCGTCGAGATCTCGAACCGCGAGACCCTGGTGGCGGTGCAGATCGAGACCGCCGCGGGGGTCCGCCACGTGGAAGAGATCGCCGCCGTCCCTGGCGTGGACGTGCTCTTTATCGGCCCCCGTGACCTCTCCATCTCGCTGGGCCACCCCGGCGACTCGCTGGCCGAGGACGCCGTCGCCGCCTACCGCAAGGTCTGCGACGTGGCCCGCGCGCGCGGCCTGGCCGTGGGCATCGTCTGGGAGGCCGCGCAGACGGCCTTTCTCTACGAGATGGGCGTGCGCATGTTCTCCTGCGGGTCGGCGCTGGGCTACATGCGTGCCGGCGTCAACGCCGCCCAAAAAGCCTTCCGCCAGCAGATCGAAGGAGCGTAGCCCGCGCCTGTCGCTTATCGCTTATCGCCTAGCGCGGATCGCGAGTCTGCCCTGTCTCGCATCCTGATCCGTGGCAATCTGTGAAATCTGTGTACCCATTCCAAAGGAGACGACCATCATGACCGAAAACCCCAAGCCGCAACTGAAATCCCTGCGCTCCGACCAACTCTTGGACGTGCTGGATCTGGATCGGCCCGAGATGGCCGCGGTCAAGGCGGCCAACGCCTCCGGCGGCCTCCCCGCAGCGCTGGCGGCGCTGCTCGAGTACTACCGCCAGCGTTTCCCCCTCCCCGCCGAGCGCCCGGCCATCTCGCCGGCGCGGCTGGCCGAGGCAGACCTGGTCTGCGAGCATACCCTCCAATACCTGGGCTATGCCCCGCGCCACTATCCCGACCCCATCGATTGGGAGTGGGACCCGCACGGCGACATCGAGTGGGTGGCGGGCATCTATCGCTTTTGCTGGGCGCGTCCCCTCGGCGAGGCCTACGCCGCCACCGGCGATGACAAGTACGTCGCCGCGTTCGTCGAGCTCACCAAGGATTGGATCGGCAAGCACCCGCTGGAGCTTCACGAGCGGGCGCATCGCACCCTGACCCACTGGAAGGGCTTTGCCTGGCTGGACATCCAGACCGGCATCCGCGCCGCGGCCCTCTGCGACGTCCTGCCCCTCCTGATCCATGGCGCGTCCTTCACCCCCGAGTTCCTGGGCATCATGTGGGCCAGCCTCTATGACCACCAGGTCAAGTCGGTGGTGATCCCCATGAACATGGTGCACAACAAGGCCACCATGGAGATGCGCGGCATCATGGACATCGCCGAGCTGGTCCCCGAGTTCAAGGAGACCCAGCAGTGGCTCGAGATCACCCGCGACCGCTTTGTGGAGAGTTTCCTGGCCCAGTCCAGCCCCGATGGCGTGCAGCAGGAATGGTCCTTCGGCTACCACATGCACGTCCTCAGCGACGGCAACACCATCACCGAGATGCTGGAAAAGGCCGGCCTGACGGTCCCCAACTCGGTCAAGCAGCGCGCCCGTGACATGTACGAGTTCATCTATGGCTTTGCCATGCCCGACCTGAGCATGCCCATGTTCGGCGACACTCGCCGCGAGGGCCCCGAAGAGGCGCGCATCCCGCGCCAGGTCTATCACAACCTGATGGACGCGCAGCAGCGCTATGGCGACCAGAAGTTCGCCGCGCTGGCCGAGGAGCGCTACGCCGAGCTGCCCAAGCGGGCAAGCTTTGCCTGGCTCCATGCCGGCATGTACGTCATGCGCAGCGGCTGGGGCCCGGACCAGATCGTGCTGCCCTTCCACGACTCGCCGCCGCCCATCTCGAGCCACGACCAGTTGGATAACGGCACCTTCGAGCTATGGGCCTATGGCCGCTGGCTGATGAACGACACCGGCTACTTTACCTATGGCCACGACGCCGTCCGCCGCACCTGGCACCGCCAGACCGCCGTCCACCAGACCCTCACCCTGGACGGCAAGAACAACAACACCCTGGCGACCCATCGCCTGTGGGCCAGCCAGGCCGGCGAGGGCGGCGCCGCGTTCGACGCCGTCTGCGTGGACAACGACGCCTACCCCGGGCTCAAGCACCGCCGCGCCATCTGGTTCGCAGGCCGCCGGTTCTTTGTGATCCTGGACCAGGCCATCGGCGACGCCCAGGGGACGCTCGACCTCCATTACCAATTCGCCCCCGGCGCCGTGGCGCTGGACGTGGAGGCCAACCGCGCCTACACCCTCTTCCCCGATAGCAACGTGCTGGTCCAGCTCGCCGCGCCCGAGGGCGCCGTGCTGGCGGGCGAGGAGGGCTGGTTCGCCTGGACCTATAACAAGCGCGTGCCGCGCATCGGCCTGCGCTTCCGGCTGCCCCAGCCCGGCGCCCCCGCCCACGCCCTCACCATCATCGCGCCCTATCGCAACCAGTCCCGGCCGCAGGTCACGGCGGCGCTGGCCGAGGGGTTCGACCCGGCCGCCGACCGCGCCGAGCTGACCGCCAGCGTCGAGGGTCAGACCTGGGCGTTGGGCTACGACCTGGCCGCCAACCGCATCTGGTGCGCGCCACAATAGGGGCGAATCTCGTATTCGTCCCGCGCCAGCGCCAGGAGGGCAAACACAAGGTCATCTGCTCCAACTAATTCAAGTTGCTTGAAAGGCCAAGTGGCCGTATGCTCTCGGAAAAACGGAGGGCATATGACCGAGGATCGCCAGAATCTGCTCGATCAGATTGAGGCCTTTC
>JAAYEA010000010.1 GCA_012689325.1 Chloroflexota bacterium | reverse complement strand
CTGTGGCTGTCTGACGGCGATACGGAGAAAGCCGTCACCTTCGGCGCCAACCTGGGGCGCGATGCCGACACCATGGCCACCATGGCCGGGTCGGTCGCCGGCGCGCTGCAGGGCATGGCGGGGATCAAGGCGGCTTGGCGCGCCAGGCTGGGTGAGGCGGCGCTTCTGGAGCAGGAGCAGCTTGCAGTCCGCCTGGCTGCGGTCGCCCTATCCAAGGCCGCGCAAGAGCGCGCCGCGCAGGCTTGGCTCGAGACCATCGCGAGCTAACCGGGAACAACCAGGAAACGGACTGGGCAATCAGGCTCCCAACCCGGCCAGCGCCTCAGGCAGGGGCTCGCCCGTTGCCACATCCCAGCCAAGCTCGGCATAAGCCCCGCAGAGCAGCGCTTCCAGATCCGGCACGTGGCCTTCGGTTCCGCCCGCCAGGGGCCGGGTCACCAGCTCGGGCAGGCGCTCATCGGCGCGGGTCAGGCCGCGCTTGAGGTTGAGCAAGCGCTTGAGCGTGGCGATGCGCTTTCCTGCGGCCAGCAGGCCCTCGGCATCCACGTCCCAGCCGGTGATGGCCCTCACGGCGCGCGCCACCTGCTCAGCGCCGGGGTTCTGAAACTGGCAGAGGGGCAGCGCGTTATAGAGGCTGCGCCAGGCCTGCTGTCGCGCCGAGGTGCGCCCTTTTTCCTCGCTGGACTCGAAGCGCTCCCCCGGGACGATCCCCAGATCGAAGGGAACACCCTGGCCCACGTCCACCCCGTACATATCGCCCTGCATGTGGCAGGCGCCCCGGGGCGAAAGGGCATAGGTCGCCGCCATGCCATGGAACGCCCGCGGGTCGTGCATGGGCAGCTCGAGCCGGTTCACCGTGACGGCCAGCTCGGGGACGCCGTACCGCTCGGCCAGGGCCTGGCTGCCTCCGGCCAGCAGCGCGCCCACGCCCTCCCGCCGAGCCATCAGGCCGATCAGCCGGTGCGCCGTGGCGGCATCCCCGTACCGGATCGCCAGGCCATCGGTGTCCGCCTCGGTCATCAGCCCGCGCTCGAACAGCTCGCAGGCCAGGGCGATGGTCGCGCCCGTGCTGATCGTGTCCAGGCCGTAGCGGTTGCAGAGATGCCCGGCATAGATGACGGCCTCCAGGTCGCCGACCATCATCAGCGAGCCCAAGGCGATCACCGTCTCGTACTCGGGCCCGTCCACCACCCCGGCGCCGTAGCGCGGCGCGCGGGTCTCACGCCCGCAAGCGATGGGACAGCGATAGCAGGCGCGGGTGCGCTTCTGAAAGCGCTCCACCATCTCGACGCCGGAGAGGCCCGCAGCCTCCGGCCATTCGCCCTGCTGAAAATAACGGATGGGCACATCGCCGTACATCAGCCCGAGGTCCACATAGCCCGCCGTCCCGGCCAGGCGCAGGGACATCGCCGCCATGTCCTCCTCGACCGCCGCCGTGATTTCCTGAGCCACAGCGCGGAGCCCCTCAGGGTCGGCCACGGGGATGCGTCCCGTGCCACGCACCGCGATGGCTTTGAGCCGCTTGGCGCCCATCACCGCGCCCATACCGGTGCGGCCGGCGGCCCTTCCATGGTCGTTCATCACCGCCGCCATCAGCGCCAGGTTCTCCCCCGCCTCGCCGATGCAGGCCACCCTGGCCCGCGGCTGGCCCAGCAGCGTCCGGCAGCGCGCCTGCGTCTCGTAGGTATCCAGGCCCCATAGCTCGGCGGCGCAGCGCAGCTCGGCGGTCCCCTCCACGATGGAGAGCCAGACCGGCTCTGCTGCGGCGCCGGTGATGATCACGCCATCGTAGCCAGCGAAGCGGAGCTCCGGCCCCCAAAAGCCGCCCGAGTTGGCCTCGCCCCACAGCCGCGTCAGCGGAGAGAGGGCGCAGACGCTATAGCGCCCGGCGGAGGGCATGGCGGTGCCCACCATCGGCCCGGCCATGAACATGAGGGGGTTGTCCGGCCCTAACGGGTCCGTCTTGCCGCCTACCAGGTCGTACATGTAGCGGACGGAGAGCCCGCTCCCGCCCACAAAGCCACGCGCGTACGCCTCGTTCAACGGCTCATCCCAGACCCGTCCCGCGCTCAGATCCACGCGCAGGAGCCTGCCCAGGTATCCGTGCATCCTCGCCTCCGCTAGAAGTCGATGGGCTTGCCTTCGTACATGTACCGGTAGATGAGCTCCAGTTCCTGATAGGAGGGGCTGCGCGCGGTGGTGAGCATTGTCCCATCGCTGAAAGCGCCCTCCACCAGCGCCTCCAGCTCGCCCTCGAAACGGTCGCGGACGACCCCCAGGTCGGCCAGCGACGTTGGCGCGCCCACCGTCTGGCACAGCTCCCGGACCCGTCGCGCCAACTTGGGTGCAGCCTCGGCGTCGTCGAGGGGGGCCACCCCCAGGAACGCCGCCATCTCGGCGAACCGCTCGGATGCCTCGGCGCCGATGTATTCGATGGTATAGGGGAGGCAAAGCCCCACTGCCTGCCCGTGGGGCACGTGCAGGATAGCGCCCAGGGAATGGCCCGTGGCGTGGGCCAGCGAGGCGAGCGCGTTGCCAAAGCCGAGGCCCGCCATGGTGGCGGCGTTGTGCATCCGCTCCCTGGCCTCCCGGTCAGCGCCGTCGGCCACCGCCCGCGGCAGGTACCGCATGACCAGCTTGGCCGCCTGCAAGCAGAGCCCGTCGGTCAGGTCGTTGTGCCAGGTGCAGGTGTAGCCCTCGATGGCGTGGGTCAGCGCGTCCAGTCCGGTGGAAGCGGTCAATCGCGGAGGCAGGCCTGCCACCAGCTCGGGGTCCACGATGGCGATGTCGGCGACGTTCTCCCGGTTCCCCAGACCCAGCTTGCGCCTGGCCTGCGTGTCGGTGAGCACGATCGCCCAGGTGACCTCCGCGCCAGTGCCGGAGGTGGTGGGGATGGTGATCAGGCGCGCCTTCTTGCGCAGCCCCAACTCGATGAATGGGTTGATCTCGGCCGGGTCCAGGTCGGGGCGCTCGTAGAGGATCCAGATGGCCTTGGCCGCGTCCAGGCAGGAACCTCCGCCCAGGCCGATGATCCAGTCCGGCGACTCGTCTTGCGCAAGCTGCGCGCCAGCCTGGACGGTGACCAGGTCGGGGTCTGGTTGCACCGCGTCAAAGATACGGTAGCTCAGGCCGGCCTTGTCCAGATGGGCGGCCACCTTGCCCACCAGCCCCAGCCTAACCAGCGACGTGTCCGTCACGATCAGCGCGCGCCGCCCCTTCAGCTCGTCCAGGGTCTCCAGCGCGCCATCGCCGAACGCGATCTTGGGCGAGACGAAGTACCACATCTTCCGCGCTCCTTTCCCCTCCTTGGGAACGCACGACCCAGCCGCGCACCTATGCGGCAAACTGGGTCGGGATGGTCTTGACGCACTCCATGATCTCTTTGGCCGCCTTGGGGTAGCGCATGATCATCATCATGTTGCCCTGGAGCTTGAGCTGCTTGGTCATCATCCCCTGAATGGGGTCGATCTTGCCCTCGATCACCTTTCGCCAGGTTCCGTAGGGAGCGCTGAGCGTATACGCGGCCTTTTTGCCGTCCAGCTCGGGCCACAGCTCCGCGTTGGGGCTCTTGCCGTGGTGCAGGTCAAGGTAGAGATAGCCAGTGCCCTGAAAAGCGGCATCGGCCTCGACGATAAAAAGGAAATCGCCTTCCCAGTTCTTGGCGGACATCTCGTACGATTCGCTGGTGTTGAGCCGCCCGCTCAGGGCCTTGATCCACTCGTCCGATGGAAATGGGATGTTCAATGTGGGCCTCCTTGTCGGTGTTCTGCATCGTCCCCTGGGTTCGCAAGCGGTTCCCCTGCCCTCCCGCGCCCCTAGCGCATTAACAGCGGCAGCGCGACCGGCGCCAGCTTGGCCTGCTGGTAGACGGACAGGCGCGCATTGCCGCCATCGGTGATGTACACATAGCCGCCCCACCCGGCCGCCACATCGTAGGGCGCCCGCAACAGCCCCTCGCCGAGGCCATAGCCGCCCATCGAGGCGATCCATTTCCCTTCGGCAGAGAGGACGTGCACGCGATGGCTGCCTTGGTCGGCGACCAGGATCCGCCCATCCGCGCCGACGGCGATGCCCGTGGGTGCTTGGAGGCGGCCGCCCGAGCCGGTGCTCGTCCAGCTCGCCAGCGCCTCGCCAGCCGGCGAAAAGACCTGCACGCGCGCGTTGCCCGTGTCGGCCACAAGCACGCGGCCATCCTGGGCGACTGCTACGTCTTGCGGCGCCATGAGCTGCCCCAGGGCGCTGCCACGAGCGCCCCAGGCGCGCAGGAGGACGCCTTCGGCGGTAAAGGCCTGGATACGCGAGGTCCCCGCGTCCGCCACATAGATCGTCCCATCCGGCGCCACCGCTACCCCCGAAGGCGCTACAAACGAGCCATCCTGCAGCCCATAGCGGCCCCAGGCGCGCACGAACTGGCCCTCCGCCGAGAACACCTGAATGCGCTGGTTGCCGTAGTCGGCGACGTACACCCGCCCCAGGCGATCCACCGCCAGGCCGCGCGGGCTCTTGAGGGCGGCCTCATAGGGCCCCCACCCTCCCCAGCTCTGCACGAATTCGCCGGTGGATGAGAACGCTTGGATCAGATGGCGTTGCTCGTCCGCCACATATACGCGCCCCCGCGAGCCAATGGCCAGTCCGGTGGGGCTCCCCAGTTGGCCATCAGCCGTCCCCTGGCGTCCCCACTTGCCCGCCAGCGATGGGCCCCTCCCGTATAGACGGATTCCCTCGCTGACCGCCACATACATTTCGGCGCCGGCTCTCGCCGCCACGTCCAGCGCCGGGCCCCCGAGCGCAAGCTCGAACTGCTTGGCGCCGGAGGCGTCAAAGACCAGCAGCCGGTGCCCCTCCCCGGTCAGCGCCGCCACATAGATCAACCCATCGGCGTCCATCGCGACGCGGTAGGGCCCGCTCACCGACCAGAAGCGAACCGGCGCGCCGGCGGCCGTCAAGACCCGCACCGCGTTCGTCGAGAGGCCGCACAACAGCCCGCCGGGGCCTGCCGCCAGGTCGGCATAGAGCGTCGGCCACTGCTCCAGCCAATGCCCTGCGAGGTCAAACACCTGGACGCGCCGAGCATCCGTCACGTACACGCGGCCGGACGCGTCCACCGTGATCTCCT
>JAAYEA010000099.1 GCA_012689325.1 Chloroflexota bacterium | reverse complement strand
GACGGCCTACAGCGCCTCCCGACGGCTCACATCCCAGCCGCCGAGCAGGGCCACGGCCACCCCGCCCAGCGCGCCGCACAAGAGCTCAGTGATGGGCATATCCCGCCCCAGGTTGAGCATGGTGTCCCCCTCGATAAAGCCATTGGCCACCAGGGTGGTCATGGTCCAGGGGTAATAGCTGGCAAGCTCGTGGTTGATCACCACCACCCCGATGACGGTCATGGCGATGCCAAAGCCCAGCGCCACGATAAAGCTCTTGAACCGCAGGCCGACCCAGGTGTGGATCGAGATGAGCAGCCAGGAGCAGAGATAGGCCATGGATGCCCAGATCAGCAGGTCCTTCCAGGGCACGGGCCAGCCGCCCAGCAGCTCCGGCCTGACGAGGTTGAGCAGCCAGCCGCCCAGCACCACCCAGACCAGCAGCATCGCCCAGCTCAGGGCCAACAGCGCCATGCTGGCGAACTGCTTGCCCAGATAGATGCACCAGCGCGGCACGGGCAGGGCATAGAGCAGCTTCCACCCGCCGTTGGCGTGCTCCAACTGGGCGACCAGCGCCGTCTCCAGGGTCACAAAGAGCGGCAGCATCAACAGCGACCAGATGACCAGCGCCCCCTGCGCGTACATTCTCCAGGGGTTTTCGCCCTCGGCGATATAGAGGGTCCGGTCGTAGGCCATCAAGACCTGCAAGGCGACGACCAGCAGCGGGGCCAATAGCGCCAGCCAAAAGGCCAGCGTCCGCTTGAGCTTGAGCGATTCCGTAGCAACAGCCTGCAACGCGATCATTTCCTCTCTCCTCGTGTTTGCTCGGTCATGGTCATAAAGATGTCTTCCAGGGTCGGTTGCTCCAGGTCCAGGCGATAGACGTTGATGCCGGCCTCCAGGAGCCTGGCATTGATCATGGACACGTCGGATCGGTCGTTGGCCGCGATGGTGAGCCGGTGGTCGCCGTTGCGGTGGATGGCCCAGCCGCTCTGTTGCAGCACCAGCTTGGCCTTTTGCGGCTGGTCCACCTCCACCACCACGTGGCGATCCATCTGCGCACGCAGCTCGTCCAGCTTGCCCTGGAAGAGCAGCCGCCCCTCGTTGATGATGCCAATATAGGTGGCCATCTGCTCCACCTCGGCCAGCAGGTGGCTGGACAAAAAGATGGTCAGTCCGTCCTCTTGGGCCAACTGGCAGATCAGGTTGCGCATCTCGCGGATGCCCGCCGGGTCGAGCCCATTGGTCGGCTCGTCCAGGATCAGCAGGTCGGGCGCGTTCAGCAGGGCCATGGCCAGTCCCAGCCGCTGCTTCATCCCCAGCGAATAGTGCCCCACCAGCCTGTCCGCGGCCCCCTCCAGGGTGACGATGCTCAGCGCGCGGGCGATCTGTTGTGGATCGCCGCCGGAAAGCCGCCGGACCACCTCCAGGTTCTCGCGCCCGGTCAGGTGCGGATAGAGCGAGGGGGTCTCCACCAGCGCCCCGACCCGGCGCAGCAGCGGCAGGCGAAAGCGCCGCAGGTCCTGGCCCAGGATCTCGACCCGGCCGGCGTCGGCATGCAGCAGGCCCAGCAGTAGCCGGATCGTGGTGGTCTTGCCCGCCCCGTTGGGGCCCAAGAAACCGTACACGGTGCCCCGCGGCACCTGCAGCGAGACCCGGTCCGCGGCGGTGACCCGCCCGAAGCGGCGCGTGAGATCGTGTGTGGCGATGGCTAGTTCGATCATTCGTATTCCTCCTTGTGTCATCCATCACTGCCCAACGCTCCCATGTTACCAGAGGAATGTCGCAAGCCGATCGCCGCTTTGTCGCGGGTTTGTCGCAGAAACGAAAAAAGGGACGCGCCTGCGCGCATCCCTTGGGGTAGCACCTGCCGGGTACTCTAGGCCAGGGGCAGCCGGACGGTGAAACAGCTCCCTTCCCCTGGCTGGCTCTTTACCGACACCTGGCCGCCCATCGCCTCCGCCAGCTCTTTGACCAGGGCCAGGCCCAACCCGGCGCCGCGGCCATCCTCCGCGCGCGCCGCCTCTCCGCGATAGAAGCGCTCCCAGATGTGCGGCAGGTCCTGAGGCGAGATGCCCTCGCCTGTATCGCGGACGTCGAGCCGCAGTCGTTCCCCCTCGACGAGGGCCGAGACGGCGATGATGCCGCCGGGGGGCGTGTGGCGCAGGCTGTTGCGCAGCAGGTTGGCGATGATCTGGTCCACGCGCTGCTCATCCGCCATGGCGAAGGGGAGCTCAACGGGGAGCTCGGCGACGATCTCGACGCGGCCGCCCTGCCAGGCCAGCGAGGCGGTCGCCTCCACGCGGCGGCGGATGACCTCGGCCACGTCCGTCGGGCGCAGCTCCAGGCGCAGCGCCTGGGCCTCGGCCTGGGAGAGGGCAAAGAGATCGTCGATCAACTGCTGCAGGCGCAGTGTTTCGCCCTGGACGATCTCCAAGTCGCGCCCCCAGGCGGCGGGTTCGCCTCCGCGCCTCGCCGGGTCAAGCAACAGGTCGAGATAGCCGCGGATGGTGGCCACCGGCGTGCGCAGCTCGTGGGAGACGCTGGCGACCAGCTCGCGCCGGGCTTGCAGCAGGGCGGCCACCTTGTCCCGCTCGGCCTCGAGCTCGCGCATGGCCCTTTCCAGGTCCGCGGCCATGGCATTGAAATCCGCCTGAAGCTGCGCGACCTCGTCCTCGCCCGTCACCTGGATGCGCGCCCGGTAATCCCCGCGGCGCAGGTTGGCCGCGGCCAGAGCCAGCGCCTCGATCCGGCGAACGGTGCGCCGGGAGGAGAGATGCGCCGCCAGCAGCACCGGAGGCAACACCGCCACCACAGCGATCAGCGCCATAAAGGCCATGACGCCAGCGAAGGGCAGCAGCGTAAAAAGGACCACGTCCCATCCGTCATCGCCCCGCGGCGACACCACCACCAAGCCCGCGACGATGCTGCCCAGCGCCACGATCAGCAACGCCACCAACACCTGGTTATAGGTGATGGCCCACAACAAGCGCTGGCGCTGCAAGCGGTCCACCAGCAGCCAGAGGCGGGCCCCGATGCGGAGGACCAGAAACATAAAGCCGCCGCCAACAAAGTAGAGCCAAGCCGGAAGCCCGCCAGCCACCTGAACGGCGAACCCCTCCGCCAGGCCCAGGGCCTCGCCGATCGTGCCCCATATCGCCAACAGCCCGCCGGCCACTGCCAGGGCGGCCCCGCCCTCGATCAACGCGTGGCGCACCCACCCGCCGGTCGGCAGGCGCAGTCGGATGGCGCACCAAAACGCCAGGAGCGGCACCAGGAAAAAGAGCGTCTGGCTCAGGCTATCGGGGCGGAGCGAGTTTCTGAAGAGGATCAGGATGGTAAAGAGGATGGCGCTGGCAGCCAACGCTTCCCCCAAGGCGCGCCACAGGGGAGTGTCCAGGAGGAAACGGGCTTTGGGCCCCGTCGCGCTCATGGCGCCTCCGTGCCGCGCGGGCACAGCCGATAGCCCACGCCCCAGACCGTCTCGATGGCCTCGCCCAGCGGCCCCAGCTTTTTGCGCAGCCTGAGGATGGCGTTATCCACGGAACGGTCCCCTGCCACATAGTTCTCGCCCCAGACGGTATCCAGCAGATAGGACCGGCTGAAGGCGCGGCCGGGGTTGCGCAGGAGCAAGGCGAGCAGGTCAAACTCGGTCTTGGTCAGCTCGATCGGCTCGCCGTCCAGGGTGACCTGGTAGGCCTCGGGGCAGATGCAGAGGGGGCCATAGCGGATGGGGGCGGCATCGCGCTGCCGGTCGGTCTCCAGGATGGCTTGCACGCGCTCGATGCGGCGCAAGAGGGCCCGCACCCGCGCCAGCAGCTCGCGCATACTGAAAGGCTTGGTGAGGTAATCGTCCGCGCCCACCTCGAGGCCGATGACCCGATCGGCCTCTTCGCTGCGCGCCGTGAGCATCAAGATGGGGATGGGCGAGGCTTGCCGGATTCGCTGAAGCACCTGCAGGCCATCCAGGCGGGGCAGCATCCAATCCAGGATGACCAGATCAGGCTGGTGCCGGGCGTGCATCTCCACGCCAGCCAAGCCGTCCGCCGCCAGCGCCACGCGATACCCCTCCGCCTCCAGTTGGCGGCAGATGGCCCGCGCCAGGTCTTGGGCGTCTTCGATCAGCAATATCGTCGCCATGTGGTGGTCCCCTTGCTCTCGCTGGGGCTATCATACCACAATCGGGCCCGTTTGTCAGGCGGCCGCGGGCCGCCACGGCGGAAGACAAACCGAGGCCCCGTCACACGCATGGGGCCTCGGTGGTGACCTATTCGGTTGCCAGCGCTGGCACCGGGCAGGCCGGCGCGATCTCGTCCGAGCCGACCATGGTCAGCAGACGCTGCGTCGCCTCTTGCGAGAGACCCATCTGCAGGATCGTATCGGCATCCTCCGGCGTGCCGTGGCCGCCGGCGTAGCCATTGGCGCG
>JAAYEA010000009.1 GCA_012689325.1 Chloroflexota bacterium | reverse complement strand
GTGAAAAAGGCCGACATCCCCCTGGGCGAGAACAGGTGGCTGACCGTGGTCTCGCCGGAAAGCCCCGAGGGGCCCGAGCTGCTGCTGGAGCCGGACTCGAATCCGGTGGTGCGCGCCGCCACCCAGGGGTTCAAGAAGGCCCTCTACGAGGCAGGCATCCCTTTCACCATGTTCGCCGTGGACGACGTGCGCCTGGAATACGAACGGCTCAGCCGCTTGGGGGTGGCGTTCAAGGCGCCGCCGAGCAACGCCGGCCCGGTCACCATCGCCATCCTGGATGACACCTGCGGCAATCTGATCCAGATCGTGGGGCCCAGCTAACGGCAGGGATCGCCTGAGCCTCCGGTCGCGTGGCCGAGTGGGCGGGAGCGCGCCATGGAACCCTGGCAAGCGAAACTCGAGTTCGATCCTCTCCCGGCCCTGCTTTCCTCCGGGGACGAGGCGCTGGCCTATTTCGTCCGGCGCGACCTGCTGGGGGAGGAGGTCGGGCCGGTGCAGCGACTGTGGGAGCTGCCCGGGGCGCGGCGAATCCTCGGGCGGCAACGGCCCGACGGGAGCTGGCCCGGCAGCGGCGCGGCCACCTACCCGGCGGTCCACTATCGTCTCGTCGAGGCGTGGCGCGAGTTCCGCCACCTGGTGCAGGTCTACGGCTTGACGCGGGAGCATCCCCAGACGCGGCAAGCCGCCGAGTTCCTCTTTTCCTGCCAGACGGCCGAGGGGGATATCCGGGGCTTTCTCGCCGATCAGTACGCGACCTACTATACCGGCGCCATCCTGGGGCTGCTCATCCAGGCGGGCTATGCGGACGACCCGCGCGTCGAGCGGGGGCTCGAGTGGCTGCTGGACATGCGGCAGGACGATGGCGGCTGGACCATCCCCCTGATCACGCGCGACCTGGACTGGGCGACCGTTTGCCGCTTGTCCAGCGAGCGCGCCGAGCCGCTCCTGCCTGACCGCGGCAGGCCGTTTTCGCACAATGCCACGGGCATGGTGCTGCGCGCCTTTGCCGCGCACCCGCGCCACCGGCGCTCGGAGGCGGCCAGGGTCGCCGCCGAGTTGATGGCCTCCCGGTTCTTCCAGCCCGACGCCTATACGTCTTACCACGCAGCGAGCTATTGGGTGAGGTTCGAATACCCCTTCTGGTGGAACAACCTGGTGGCGGCCTTGGATTCCCTGTCGCTGATCGGGCTGCCGCGGGATCACCCGCAGATGCAGTTGGCGGTCCACTGGCTGATCAAGCACCAGGAGCCCAGCGGCCTCTGGCGGGCGACCTATGCCAAGCCGGAGGGCAAAGAGACGGCCAAGACGCGCCAGACCAGCCTCTGGGTGAGCCTGGCGATTGGACGCGTGCTCAAGCGGCTGCATGGTTGAGCGCGAGCGCGCGCCGAGGGACGAAGAAGCGAAAGGTGGCACTCATGAACAAGACGGAGCGTCTTTCCCAGCTCTTGGCCACGGTCGGCGCGGCGCTGGCCTGCTTCCCCCTGGCGGCCACGGCGCTGTTCTCCGCGGTCGGGACCATCCGCTCCGGCAGGTTCCGCCTCGACTATCTGATGCCGGCGGAGCTTTTCCCGGCGGCCCTGCTGGGCGGCGTTTTGCTGGTCTGGGCGGCGCTGCGGGCGCGCTCGCGGGTCAGGCCCATCGGGGCCAGCCTCGCCCTGGCCGTGGCGCTGCTGGTCGGCCTGCAGGCCCTCGCCGTGGTCACGGGGCTGGCCTCGGGCCGCACCGAGCCGGGAGGCTGGGCCTGGGCGCTGGTGCTCGCCGCGCTGGCCGGCTTTACCCTCGCCCTGCTGGCGCTCGCCGTCGAGGGGACGCTCTTGGCCCGCGACCTGCGCCGGGGCCCAACCGCCTGATTCCACACAACCAGAGAGGGATGCATCGTGCCGCAAGGGAAACGCCCTATTGACTATGTGTACCCGCCCATGGACACTGCCAAGCCCAAGGTGCGCTGGGTCTTTACCGCGTCGGCCTGCCGCCCCTTTGGCCTGGTCCGGCTGAGCCCGGACACGGACCCCGTGGGCGTGTGGGATTCGGGCTATCGCTACCACAGCGAGCGGATCCACGGGTTCAGCCACATCCACGCCTGGCAGCTCTCGGGCGTGCCCGTCATGCCCACGGTCGGCCCGCTGCGCGGCCCCGCCGGATCGGCGGCCTATGCCTCGCGCTTTAGCCACGCCGACGAGATCGTCCGGCCCGGCTATCACAGCGTCTATTTGGCCGACTATGGCATCCGCGCCGAGCTGGCCGCCACCTGCCGCGCCGGATTCCATCGCTACACCTTTCCCGCCGCCAGCCAGGCGCACATCCTGCTGGACCTGGGCGCCGAGCTGGGGCCGTCCAAGCAGGCGGATGTGCTGGCGCGGAAGGTGGGAGAGGCCGAGATCGAGGGGTATGTGGAGAACGCCCCTACCCGGCGCCGCCCCAAGCCCTGCCGGGTCCATTTCTTCGCCCGCTTCGATACGCCCTTTGCCGCCCTGGGGGCCTGGAAAGGTGACGAGGTGCTGCCGGAGGTGGGCGAGGTCTCCGGCCCCGGCTGGGGGCTCTATGCCGCCTATCGCACCGAGCCCGGCCAGGTCATCCAGCTCAAGGTGGGGCTCTCGTACGTGAGCGCCGAGGGCGCGCGGCTGAACCTGGAGACCGAGATGCCCGGCTGGGACCTGGACGCGGTCCGGCAAGAGGCCGCCGAGGAATGGGACGCCTGGCTGGGTCGCATCCAGGTGGAGGGCGGCAGCGAGAAGGAGCGCACCAACTTTTATACGCACATCTGGCGCACCCTGACCGGCGGGCACACCGTCAGCGACGTGGACGGGCGCTATAGCGACATGACCGGCCCCCAGCGGCGCATCCGCCGCGCGCCGTTGGGCAGCGACGGGCAGCCCGCCCACCCGCTGGTCAACGGGCAGGATTGCTTCTGGGGCGCGCACTGGGGGCTGGGCCCCTTGCACGGGCTGGCCTATCCCGACCTGGCCAGCCACTATTGCCGCTACCTGGTCCAGATGTGCCAGGACGGCGGGCTGATCCCCCGCGGGCCCTCCGGCGGCAACTATACCTTCGTGATGATCGCCGCCCACTCCACCGCCTACCTGACCGCCGCCTACCTGAAGGGCATCCGCGACTGGGACGTGGAGGCCGCCTATGAGGGGATGCGCCGCAACGCCTTCCCCGGCGGGCTGATGGGCAAGGCGGGGTATGAGCACGACAGCGCCGTGGATGGCGGCATCGAGCATTACCTGGCGCGGGGCTACATCCCCGAGCGGGAGAGCCTCTCCGGGGCCATCCACGTGGACGGCGCCGCCCAGACGCTGGAATACGCCTATGACGATTGGTGCCTCTCGCAGATGGCCCGCGAGCTGGGCAGGTGGGATGATTACGCCGCCTTTCGGGCGCGGGCCTATAACTATCGGAACCTCTACGATCCCGCCAGCGGCTTCATGCGGCCCCGCAACCTGGACGGCTCCTGGCTGGCCCCGTTCGATCCGCTCGCCCTCCACGGCTGGTGCGAGGGCAATAGCTGGACCTATTCGTACTATGTCCCGCACGACGTCCAAGGCCTGATCCGGCTGATGGGCGGGCGGCGGGCGCTGGTGGACAAGCTGAACCGCGCCTTCGAGCTGGCGGAGCCGATGCGCTTTTACGCCGCCAAGCCGGAGCTGCGGCGCGACCTGGCTTATGTGAACTATGGCAACGAGAACGGGCGCTTCCTCGCCCACCTCTTTAACCACGCCGGGGCGCCCTGGCTGGCGCAACGCTGGGCGCGGCGCGTGCAAGAGCAGACCTTTGGGTCCATCGAGCCGCTGGGCTTTTGCGAGGACGACGACAACGGGCTGGCGGCGGCCAACAGCGCCCTCCTTTCGCTGGGGCTTTTCGACGTCTCGGGCGGGACGCACCGCGAGCCGGTGTACGAGATCACGACCCCGGTTTTCGAGCGGGTCGCCATCCACCTGGACCCCCGCTATTACCCCGGGGATGCGTTCGTCATCCAGGCGCGCAACGCCGGGCCAGGGCATATCTATATCCAGCGGGCCCTGCTCAACGGCCGCCCGCTGGAGCGCCCCTGGTTCTACCATCGCGAGTTCGCCGCCGGCGGCGAGCTGACGCTGGAGCTGGGCCCCGAGCCCAACAAGGCGTGGGGCGCCGGCCTGCGCGACGCCCCGCCGAGCATGAGCGAGCCCTGCGGGTAGGAGGCGCAGCCTACCACTTGAC
>JAAYEA010000098.1 GCA_012689325.1 Chloroflexota bacterium | reverse complement strand
GGCGCGCGGCGGATAGGACCAGTTGGGCCTTTTCCAGCCAAGCAGGCTCCTCAACGGGCGGGGGATAGTCGAAATCGATCCCGCCGATCCCCAGAGACGCCAGTGTGGCCAGCAGCGTCTCAACGGACTGGGCGGTGTAGCCGTGCAGATCCAGGTATGGCTCCGGCGAAACGCAAAAGATCATGCGCTCTCCTCCTCTGATGGGCTAGCCTCCGCCGCGGCGCAGGAGCGGCCTGCCGATGCGCCATCATACCATCGACGCTGGCGGGGTCAAAAGGGGGGCCGCGCCTGGGCGCCGAGAGGCTGTGTAGGAGCGCGGTAGGCCTGGTTTGACGCCCGTTTCCATATGGCTTACAATGGCCGCGTCGTCGCGAACGGTGAGTCGAGACGTGGGAGCGCACCACGTCTCTTTTGCGTGATTGTTAGCCGGCATTGCCACTGCGAGCTGAGGGGAGGGACCATGAGCGAGATCAAGGCGTGGAAGCTGCGAGGATACCGGCCCGGCGCCGGGCTGGCCGATGGGGCTGCTCAGCCAGACCATGATGAGACGGACTGGCTGCCCGCCCAGGTGCCCGGGGAGGTGCATAGCAGCCTTCTTGCAGCCAAGCAGATTCCCGATCCGCATTACCATATGAACGTCGAGCAGGTGCAGTGGGTGGAGCGCCAGGAGTGGTGGTATCGGGCCGAGTTTGCGGGCCCTGAGGCGCCGGCCAGCGCAGGCGAGAGAGACCTTCTGACCTGCGAGGGGCTCGACACCTATGCCACGATCTATCTGAATGGCGAGATGGTGGGCGAGCATGGCAACATGTTCCGGCCCGCGGTGCTGGACGTGACGGGCAAGCTGGCCTATGGGCGGCGGAATGTCCTGGCCGTGCGATTCGATCCCGTGATGGAGCGCATCCAGGGACGGGAAGTGCCGGGACAGTGGGGCGGCTACGGCGTGGAGCGGGTGCACGTGCGCAAGACCCAGTCGCAGTTCTCCTGGGATTGGGCGCCGCGGTGCGTGAATGTGGGCATCTGGCTGCCGGTGCGCCTCGAACGGTTCCGAGAGGCGCGGCTAGCGCGGCCGTATGTGCGGGTGCTGCAGGCGGATAGCGCCTTGGCGGTGGTGCTGGTGGAAGCGGAGGTCGAAAGCTGGGTTGCGGCCGGCCCGCTGCAAGTGTCGGCGGCGCTTCGGCTGGACGGGGCTGCCTGCGCCGGAAGCGCGGCGGTGCAGGACGGCCGGGCGCTCATCGTGTTGAGCGTGCCGAACCCGCGCCTGTGGTGGCCGGCAGGGATGGGCGATCAGCCGCTCTACGACCTGGAGGTGACGCTGTCCAGGGAGGGACAGGCGCTCGACACGCATTCCGATCGCGTCGGGCTGCGCACCGTGGCCCTGGACCGCACGCCGGACCCCGATGAGCCGGGCGCAGAGCACTTTACCATCGTCATCAACGGCGTGCCGGTGTTCTGCAAGGGAGCCGACTGGATCCCGGCGGACCTGCTGAGCGGCAAGGTCGACGCTGCCCGCTACGAGGAGCACTTGCGACTCCTGGTTGAAGCCAATGGCAATATGCTGCGGGTGTGGGGCGGCGGCCAGTGGGAGAAGGACGCCTTCTACGAGCTGGCGGACCAGATGGGGATCATGATATGGCACGATTTCATGTTCTCGTGCGCCCTATATCCGGATAGTGACCCGGCGTTCGTGGCCGAGGTGCGGGCCGAGGCCGAGTACCAGGTGCGACGGCTGCGCAACAGGGCCTGTATCGTGCTATGGTGCGGCAACAACGAGAACGACTGGATCGAAGATACGGAACGGTGGGCGGATCCCGGGCACGATTTCGGGGGCAAAGCGACCTATCACCAGCATCTCCCCGAGATCCTGGGCCGGCTGGACCCCAGCCGCCCGTACTGGCCCTCGAGCCCCTACGGCGGGAACGACCACAACAGCGACCAGGCTGGCGACCGGCACAACTGGGTGGCCTGGCATGGAATGGTGCAGCCCCGCCGCTTTGGCGAGAAACCCGGACGCGACTGGAGCCCGGAAGGCGTGTCCTATCGGCACTATGGCGAGGACAAGGGACGCTTTATCTCCGAGTTCGGTATGCATGCGGCGCCTGTGCTGGAGACGTTGCGGCGGAACGTGCCAGAGAGCGAGCTGTACTTTGGGTCGGAGGGGCTGCTCTTCCGCAACAAGGATAACCCCAAGGACAAGGGCAACATGCTGATGCGCGCCCACACGGGCCTGCCGAAGGACCTGGCCGAGTATATCGATTACTCTATGATCTGCCAGGCCGAGGGACTCAAGTTCGGCATCGAGCACTATCGCCGGCGCAAGTTCCACTGCTCGGGCACCCTCTTCTGGCAGTGGAACGATTGCTGGCCGGGGCTATCGTGGTCGGTGCTGGACTATTACGCGTTCCCCAAGGCCAGCTACTTCTTTGCCAAGCGAGCCTACGCGCCGGTGCTGGCTACGGCCCATGACGAGGCGGATGGGGCGGTCAGCCTGTGGGTGACCAACGACACGCTATCGCCGCTTGCGGACACCCTGGAGTGGCAGCTCATGGGTTTCACTGGAGAGGTGACCTCTCGCGGCCAAGTGGAGGTGCGGGTTGGCCCCAATTGCGCGCAGCGGGTCGCTTGTCTGGATTCGGAGACCCTGGGCGACGGCTCGCGGTGCGAGCAGGTGTTATGGCTGCGCGGGCTGGACGGTGTGTTGCCGGAGAACAGGCATCTGTTCGTTGAGATCAAGGATCTCGTGCGGGCCCGGCCAAAGGTCGACATAACGTGGGAACGCGATGGCGATAGCCTGGTGGCGCACCTCCGCAGCGACGGGTACGCCTATTTCGTCTGGCTCTTTGTTCCGGTGGAGGGGATGCGCTACTCCGACAACTGGTTCGATCTCCCGGCCGGGCAGACCAAAACGGTGCGCCTCTCGCATCCAGGGAGGGCGCGCCTCGCTCCCGAGATGGTGCAGGTGGGTTGGAGGTAGGAAAATGGGTGCTGCGTGAACTATCTCATCCTGAACCTCGTCTTTGTCTGTGGCTTTAGCCTCATCACCAAGCAGAGCCAGGTGGCTGGCCGCAACATGCTGGCCGTGGGGGCGATTAACTATATCGTGGCGGCGGTGGCCTCCGCCATTGCCGCGGCGCCGCAGTTGGGCGCCCCCGTGAGCCAGGCTACCTGGATCACGGGCATCGTCTGCGGCGTGACGTATGTGACCAGCTTTTGGCTGATGATGCGCGGCCTGCGGCGGAACGGCATCTCGGTCACCTGGTCCACCGTTCGGCTCTCGGTGTTCATGTCGGTCCTCTTCTCCATCCTGTATGCTGGGGAGCGCCCGGGCGCCCTGCAGATCGTGGGCATGGCCGCGGTGTTGCTGGCTTTGCCGCTGCTGAGCATGCGGGAAGGGGAGGGTACTCGTGGGGCACTCCTGGCGGAGGGGCTGTTCATCGGGCTCCTGTTCCTCTCGGCGGGTGGCACGAATCTGGCGGCCAAGGCCTTTGATGTATGGGGACCGGAATCGGAACGCTCGATCTATGCGCTGGTGCTGTTTGTGGTCGCCGCGCTGATGTCCACGGCTGGCCTGTGGCGCTCGGGATCGCGCATCTCGCTGGGCGATGTGTGGGCGGGCCTGGCGCTGGGGCTGGTCAACCTGGGGGCGACGCAAACCCTGCTGCTTGCCCTAAACGCTCTGCCTGGCATCGTCGTCTTTCCTGTGACGAGCGCCGCAAGCATCATTGTGACCTCGCTCGCTGGGATGGCGCTCTGGCGGGAAAAGCTTGCGGGCGAACCTGGCGGGCATCGCGATTGCGGTGGTAGCGGTGGCATTGATCAACCTGTCCGGGGGATAGGGAGCGAGCATAGAATCGCACGGATGGAGGCAACATGGTTGTGACAAGGGCAGTTCTGGTGGGTTGTGGAGGAATCAGTCGGGCCTGGTTCAAGGCGGCCCAAGAGATGGAGGGGCTTTCCTTCGTGGGGCTGGTGGACATCAATCGAGCGGCCGCGGAAGAGAAGGCGGCCGAGTTTGGGCTCAAGGACGCGGTGCTGGATACCGACCTGGGCCGCGTGCTGCAGAGCACCCAACCCGACGTGGTGTTCAACTGCACGATCCCCGATGCGCACATGCCGGTCACGCTGGAAGCGCTGGAGCACGGGTGCCATGTGCTGGGGGAAAAGCCCTTGGCCGATTCCATGGAGAACGCCTACAAGATGATCGAGGCCGCCAGGAAGGCCAACCGAATCTTTGCGGTGATCCAGAACCGACGATACAATGCGAATATCCGTCGGCTACGCGCCTTTCTCGAGTCGGGCGTCATCGGGCGCATTACCACGGTCAATAGCGACTTCTATCTCGGCGCGCACTTTGGCGGGTTTCGCGATCGGATGGAGCACGTTCTCCTGCTGGACATGGCGATCCATTCGTTCGATCAGGCGCGCCTGATCTCTGGCACCGATCCCGTGTCGGTCTATGCCAAAGAGTGGAATCCCGCAGGCTCGTGGTACGACCACGACGCCTCCGCGGTGGCGCTCTTTCAGATGACCGACGGCGTGGTGTATACCTACCGGGGAAGCTGGTGCGCCGAAGGGCTGAACACGACCTGGGAGTGCGACTGGCGCATTGTGGGCGACAAGGGGACAGTCACCTGGGACGGGGCGGAGGGGTTCAAGTGCCAGGTGGTGGCCAAGTCCGGCGGCTTTCGCTCCGAGTGGGCGGATGTGCCAGTGGCCGAGAGCGATCCCGGCGACAAGGTCGGCGGTCACGCCGGGGTGATGCGAGACTTTTTGCGGGCGGTGCGGACCGGCGGGACGCCGGAGACCGTCTGCACCGACAACGTCAAGAGCCTGGCGATGGTCTTTGGGGCTATCCGGAGCGCCCAGACCGGGCGTGAGGAAAAGACGGGATAGGGGCAACATTGCGCATGCGGACACCCACAGGTGAGCTGATCTCAAGGAATGTCGCGGCGGCGAGTCTGCCCCTGACCCGAGTTGGTAGTCTGGCTGGGCGGCGCTATTTGGCGCGGCCCCTCGAATCGTGGTATCATGTTGCCCAGTCCGCTGGGCGCGGAGCGACCCAGCCAGGGTGACCCCTGGCGAGACGAACAGGGAACGGCCCAATCTCTCAAGGAGTGGCAAGATGACAGCTAACATTCGGTGGAAGTACTCGTTGTGCAACGAGATGTACGAGGGCTGGTCGTTGGCCAAGATCGCGGCCAGCGCCGCAGCCATCGGCTATCAGGGCGTCGAGCTGGCGCCATACACGCTGGCCCCGCTGGTGACGGATCTGACGACTGCCGACCGCAAGCGCATCCGCCAGGACGTTGAGGATGCCGGGCTCAAGGTATCGGGAATGCACTGGCTTCTGGCCAAGACCCCGTTCCATCTGAACACCCCGGACCGGGCGCGTCGCGAGGCAACCTCCAAGTATCTCCTGGATCTCATCGACTTTTGCGCAGACGTGGGAGGCGAGGCGCTCGTCTTTGGCTCACCGCCGCAGCGCGATCCGCTGGAGGGCTGGTCGATGGAGGAAGCTTGGAAGTGGACCGTGGAAGCGATGCGGCGGTGCGGCGAGAGGGCGGCCGAGCGCGGCGTATTCTTTTGCATCGAACCATTGATGGGCAGCAAGCTGCTCACGTCGGTGGACCTCGTCGCCAAGATGGTCCGGGAGGTCGATCACCCGGGGCTGCGCATGATGGTGGACTGCAAGTCCATGGGTGCGGACACGCGCTGGCCGGTGGCTGAGCAACTCAAGGCCGTCTGGCCGCTGTTCAAGCACGTGCATGTCAACGACCCGAATCAGTTGGGGCCTGGTATGGGCGACCTCGACTTTCGCCCGATCCTGGCGACGTTGGCTGATCTGGGCTACGATCGCTGGCTGTCGCTCGAGGCTTTCAAGTTCGAGATGGGCATAGAGAATCTTGCTCGGCAGAGCCTGGAGAACCTCAAGGCGGCGCTGCCGTAGGTGGTCCTGGAGCGGTAGCTCCTGAATGGCGATCCCAAAAACGAAAAGGAGAGACAGGGAGATGAGAATCGCGCGTTTGATCGTCAAGGCGGGGTTGCATGATCGGATGTGGTGCCCCGTGCAGTGCAAGGTAGCGGCAGACGCTGCCCTGGATCTGGACAAGGTGGCTTTGTGGGACAAGACCGATGGCGTGGCGCTGCCCGTGCAGGCCTGGCGAGAGGAAGATGGCCAGGTGAGCGTGGCCTGGGTGATCCCCTCCATGGTGGCGGAGGAGACCCGCGAGTTCGAGCTGCAGGCAGTGGAAGGGTGCTGCGCGCCCAAGCTGACCGACGGTGTCAGGCTCGAGCAAGTCGCCCCTGGTAAGCTCAAGGTGTTCGTGGGCGGGAAGCACTTTACCACCTACAACTATGGTGAGCAGGTGGTGCACCCCTATCTCTATCCCGTGCTGGCGGCGGATGGGGTCGGCGTAACCCGCAACTGGCCCATGATTGAGGGCGTGGCTGGCGAGAGCAACGATCACCCGCACCACAAGGGCATCTATACCGCCCAGGACGCCATCAATGGAAACCAGAACTGGGGCGAGGGCGAGGGCCATGGCTGGCAGGTGCACAAGGGTTTCGCGCGCACCTTTAGCGGTCCCGTGGCGGGCGGCTTCACGTCCAAGTTGGACTGGACCGACCACGACAAGAACGTGTACATGACTGAGACGCGGCGCGTCACCTTTTACCTGACGCCGCAAGACGGGCGCATCTTTGACTATGAGGTGACCCTGCATGCCTCCGAGGGGGCTCTGACCATCGGCGATACCAAAGAGGGTGGATTGATCTCTGCGCGCATGGCTTCCTCCATCGAGGCGGAGCGCGAGAACGGCGGCATCATCGAAACGGGCTCTGGGGGCAAGTGCCAGGGCAAAGATGAGCAGGAGACCTGGGGCAAGCGGGCGCCCTGGTGTGACTATTCGGGCCCCGTGGCCGATGGCTGGTACGGCATCTGCCTGATGGACCACCTGACGAACCCTCGCTTCCCCACCTACTGGCACGTCCGCGCCTACGGCCTGATGACCGCGAACTGCTTTGGTCTCCACGACTTCTATGGCGACCCCAACATTCGCGGCGACATGGACATCCCGGCGGGCGAGTCCAGGACCTGGCGTTATCGCGTGATGATCCACCACGGTGACGCGACGACCAGCAACGCCGCGCTTCACTTTGAGAGCTTTAACTATCCGCCTTCCGTCGAAGTGCGCTATCACTAAATGACGACCGGGCCCTGCAGGTCCGAAGGGACACAGATCTCTTCGGACCTGCACCGGATAGCCCAAGAGGAAGTGACCTAATGGCCAAATTCATCCTTCGACGGATACTGATGGCAGTGCCAACACTGTTAGCAGTATCGGTCGTGGCGTTTATCATCATCCAGCTTCCCCCTGGCGACTACCTGACCTCCTATATCGCCAACCTGAGGGCCTCAGGCGATGCTCTGGACCAGCAAGAGATCGAGGCGCTGGCGGACCGCTATGGCCTGGGGCAGCCCATGCATATCCAGTACCTTCGCTGGATGGGCGGAGTCCTGCAAGGCGATTTCGGCTACTCGATGGAGTGGCGCGTGCCGGTGGGCGACCTGATCTGGGAGCGGCTGGCTCTGACGGTGGTGCTTTCCTTTGGCACCCTGATGTTCACCTGGCTGCTGGCGATCCCTGTTGGCGTCCTCTCGGCCACGAGGCAATACTCTCTCGTCGACTATGTGGCGACGTTTTTCGGCTTTCTGGGGTTGGGGATCCCCGATTTTCTGCTGGCTCTGGTGCTGATGTGGATCGCTTTTGCCTACTTTAACCAGAGCGTGGGTGGGCTGTTTTCGCCCGAGTTTGTGGATGCGCCCTGGGGTTGGTCCAAGGTGGCGGACTTGGTGAAGCACCTCTGGATCCCGATGCTCGTCTTGGGGACTTCGGGCACGGCGGGGCTGATTCGGACGATGCGGGCGAACCTGTTGGACGAATTGCACAAGCCTTACGTGACCACTGCCAGGGCCAAAGGCCTCACCGAGAAGCGCGTGGTTTGGAAGTACCCGGTGCGAGTGGCCCTCAACCCGTTTGTCAGCACCGTGGGCTGGACCCTGCCGCAGTTGGTGAGCGGAAGCACCATCGTGTCGGTGGTGCTGTCGCTGCCGACCACGGGACCGCTGTTGTTGCGGGCGCTCACGTCGCAGGACATGTACCTGGCGGGGAGCTTTGTGTTTATGCTCAGCGTGCTGACCGTGATTGGGACGCTCTTGTCAGATATCCTGCTGGCGTGGGTGGACCCACGGATCCGGTTCGAGGGGGGAGCAAGTAGATGAGCACCGAAGAGATCGACCTGGTGTCCGCGGCTCCCGTCCCCGAAGAGCCAGCGTTGGAAGAGAACGACCGCGTCTATGTGGCCACACAGTGGCAGTTGATGTGGTGGAAGTTTCGCCGCCACAAGCTGGCGATGATCAGTGCGGTGGTGGTGATCCTCTCGTATCTGGTGGCGATCTTGTGCGAGTTTATCGCGCCTTACGATCCCAACACACGGCTCGCGGCCTTTACCTATGCGCCTCCGCAGCGTATCCACGTGCGCGACGAGAGTGGGCGGTTTGTGGCACCGTTTGTCTATGCCCTGGGACGCGAGCAGGACCCGCGCACCCTGCGGTGGACCTACAAAGAGGATCGGACGACCCGCTACCCGCTCAAGCTCTTTGCCAAGGGCGACGCCTACAAGCTGTGGGGCCTGTGGGAAACGGATCGGCACCTGTTGGGCATCGAGGCCCCTGCGGGATCCAAAGTCGCTTTCTCCCTCCTGGGGCGCGATCGGCTGGGCAGGGACATGATCTCGCGGGTGATCTATGGCACTCGCGTCTCTATGTCTATCGGCCTGGTGGGCGTGGCGCTTAGCCTCACCCTGGGTATCGTGCTGGGCGGCTTTTCGGGGTACTATGGCGGCTTTGTGGACAATGTCATCCAGCGCACCATCGAGTTCATCCGCTCCATGCCGACGATTCCGCTATGGATGGCCCTGGCTGCCGCCGTGCCGCCGGGCTGGCCGCCGCTTCGGGTCTACTTTGCCATCACGGTGATTCTCTCGTTGATCAGCTGGACCGGCATGGCGCGCGTGGTGCGCGGGCGCTTTCTCAGCCTGCGCGAAGAGGACTTTGTCATGGCGGCGCGGCTGTCCGGCTCCAACGAGTTGCGCGTCATCCTGCGGCATATGGTCCCCTCGTTCACGAGCCACATCATCGCCTCCATCACGCTCTCGATCCCCGGCATGATCCTGAGCGAGACCAGCCTGAGTTTTCTGGGGTTGGGGCTGCGCCCGCCGGTGGTAAGTTGGGGCGTGCTCCTGCAGGAGGCCCAGAATGTGCGCTCGGTGGCTCTGGCGCCGTGGCTGCTGCTGCCCGGGCTCGCCGTCGTGATCGCGATCCTCTCCTTCAACTTTCTCGGCGATGGCCTCCGGGATGCGGCGGACCCGTACGGTCGCTAGCGGCCTGCCCGCCAGGATACGGAATGACAACAGCCTCCCCGGCGTCGGGGAGGCTGTTTGCTGTATCTGAGAAACGACGTGCTAGCGAACCGCACGGTCGAGCGCAAAGATGTACACGGGCCCCACTTGGTACACCAACTCGCAGCCGGGCTTGCCGTACACCATCTCCGGTTTGATGTTCCCGCCCCTGGCTCCGATATAGACGTGCGTCACGCCAGCTTGCTCAAGATGCTCCCAGGCCGCGGCGTCGTCCAGGCTGGCCGTGGTTGATGCCCACTGGGCCAGTTCGGTGATCTGGCGCACATAGTCGGGCGCGCCTCCCCAATAGACCACGGCGGGGAGGGTGGTCTGGCGGTCCGTGAGCAGGGGGATCCACCAGCCGCCGTCGCTCCCCATGAACATCCCGCGCTGCCAGGGCATGGTGTTGATGAGAAAGCGCGCGTCGGCGCTGGTATGGTCTCGGATCCAGGCCATGGCCCGGAGATCGTCGGCAGTGGCGAGGACGGTTGAAGGGTTGATGAGGGTCACCATATCCCGCGCGCCCACCAGCGCCCATGCGAGGATCGCGAAGCCAAGCGCGGCGGTGGTTACCTTGCGGAGCAGGGGCCCAGCTCGGGTGACCCAATCGAGTGCATCGCTCACAACGCTGGCGGCCAACAACGAGAGCGGAAGGTACAGCGCAATGACGGCCGACGCGTTGTTGACGGCGCCGATATCTGGCAGGCCGATGAGGTGCAGGTTCACCAGCAGTGCGGTGAGGGAGACCCACCCGAGAACGAGGGCCGGCGCGGGGTGCTCCGCAAGGGTTGCTCCAAGCGAGGACGCGACGGCCTGCCATGGCCCGGCCTTGTCGCCGGAGGCAGTTCCTTTCACCCGCGATCTTGCGCGAGCGGCGCGCCAGGCCAAGCGAGCAAGCCAGGAAACAAGGGCCGCACCGGCGAGCTTGAGCAGTGCTGGGCTATGGCCGATCCGCAGAAAGACCCAGGGGATCGCGTTATACTCGTCTCCGCTCTCGGGGCGGACGGGCAGGGCGGCGAGCGGCTGAGCAAGTTCGTGCAACAGGTTCCACAGCCAGGGCAGGACGAGAAGGGCAGAGATGAGGGCGATCTGTGCGGTGCGACAGCAGAGCGTGCGCAGCGTCGGCCAGCCCCTGGGCCGAGCGAGCGCTGCCCACAACAGGAGGCACACCAGAAAGGTGACAAAGAAAAACATGACCCGGTAGTGGGTAACAAATAGCCCGGCAGCGGCCACGGCAGCGAGCGCAGAATGGCGGCGCCGGTCCTGGGAGCGCAGGGACTCGTACAACAACACCAGGCAGGCCGGCAGAAGCACCATCCCCTCCAACTGCGTGTAGCGCCCCCAGCTGACATAATACGCAGGCATGAGCGAGATCAGCCCAGTGATCGCGGCAGCTACCAGGCCCGC
The DNA here is from genome assembly GCA_012689325.1 of Chloroflexota bacterium. Classification (GTDB taxonomy): domain Bacteria; phylum Chloroflexota; class Anaerolineae; order JAAYEA01; family JAAYEA01; genus JAAYEA01. The sequence continues at coordinate 7,079 of JAAYEA010000098.1, read as the reverse complement.
CAGGGGCCGCCCCGTGAGGCGAACGGCGAGAAGATAGCCGGGCAGGATGGCGATGGCATTGAGGATCTGCCCGAGCGCCAGGATGGCCTGTGGGATCGCCAAGCCCGATAGCCAATGATACCAGGCCGCCAATGCGTGGAAGCCAAAGTGCCGGTAAAAGCCGGAGACTGGCAAAAGCGGCTCGTAGGAGGTCGGGATGGCACCCTGCTCGGCGATCAGGCGGGTGATCAGGGTCTGGTGAACCGAGTCTACCCAGAGTGGCAGGACGACATCACGGATCTGAATCAGGCGCACGATGAGCGTCAGGGCCAGGATCAGGGCAAGCCCCGCTGCCCAGGGCGAGGGCGCCCGCTGGCGCAGCGCCCGCCAGGCGCTCGGCGCAGCGCGCCAGGCGAACCCCAACTCCACGGCGCCGAGGAGGGCCAGAACCACGCTGGCGCGCAGGGGCGACAGCCGGATGCCGAGCGTGCTGGCCCACAGGGTGAACAGGGGGATGAGCGCCAGGCTGAGGCAGAGGGCCAGAATGCCGTGGGCAACCGGCTGACGTATCCACTCGCCGCGGCCGGGACGCAGGAGGCGGAGCAGGACGCTCCCCGGCAGATAGAGGAGAAGCAAGACCGCCGCCAAAGGCCAGAGGTGCCCCCGAAACGCGTCCCAGACCTGCTGCACGGCTTGGGAGGGCATGTACTGGGCGAACGTTGCGAAGCGCAGGTCCCCAGCCTGCGACTGCCCGGCCTCAAACATGCTTCCGCCGGCGTAGGCATCGAGGGTGCTTCGCCAGACGGCGACGCGGCCGGGAGCGCTGCTCTCGAGGCAAAAGTAGTAGTCCTGCCCGGCCGAGTTGGCGAGGGGCGCCAGCGCGAAGCGCAAGAGATCGTTGTGGCGCCGGCCAGCCAGGGTCACCCGCACCTGCTGAAGGTCCTCGGCGGCCTCAGGAGTGGTGTGCAGGTGCAGCGTCAGCGAGGCTTCCTTCCCCAAGGGCTCATCGCCGTAGACCACCAGGAGCACCTCGATGGCGGCCAAGTTGGGGCGGGAGGCTCGAAAGGTCTGGCCGACGGCACACGACTGGTCAAGTGGCGGGGTGGCCTGGTTGAGGCGCTCCTGGGCCACGTCGCGGTCCACGGCCAGGGGGGAGCAGCCCCCGGTCGCCAGAAGGCATGCTAGCAGGCAGAGGGCAGCGATGGCGCGCATGGTGGCTAGGAGGCCTTGGCTTTCTGCTGGAGTTCGAAGAGCTTGTTCAGCGCCTCGATGGGCGACATGCCCAGGATGTCGAGGTCCTGCAGCTCGGCGACCACGGGGCTCTCGGGGGCAAAGAGGGAGAGTTGCTGCACCTCCCGAATGACATGGCGGCTGGCGATGCCAGCCTGGCCCGCATCGCTCTCGAGGCGTTCCAGGATCTCCTCGGCGCGGTTCAGCACGGGCTTGGGTATGCCGGCCAACTGCGCGACGTGAATGCCGTAGCTCCGGTCGGCGCTGCCGCGTCGCAACTTGTGCAAGAAGACCACCTGATCGCCCTGTTCGGCCACGGCGACATTATAGTTCTTGACCCGAGGAAGAAGATCCTCCAGTTCGGTCAGCTCGTGGTAGTGGGTGGCAAAGAGGGTCTTGGCTCGAAGCCGGGGGTGGTTATGGATGTACTCGACGACGGCCCAGGCGAGCGAGATGCCGTCGTAGGTGCTGGTCCCGCGCCCCACCTCATCGAGGATCAGGAGGCTGCGCGGCGAGGCGTTGTTGAGGATATTGGCCACCTCCACCATCTCGACCATAAAGGTGCTTTGGCCCGCGCTGATATCGTCCTGAGCGCCCACCCGCGTAAAGATGCGATCGACCAAGCCGATGGTCGCGCTCTCGGCAGGCACGAACGAGCCGATCTGGGCCATGAGCACGATCAGCGCCGCTTGCCTCAGGATGGTGCTCTTGCCTGCCATGTTGGGTCCGGTGATCAGCAATATCTCTTGGGTCTCGCTCAGCAGCAGGTCGTTGGGGACAAAGGTGCCAGGCGGCAGAGTGGTCTCCACGACGGGGTGCCGCCCGCCGCGGATATCGATTCCGCTGCCCTGGTCGAGCGTTGGGCGCACATACCCGCGGGCAGAGGCAACCTCAGCGAGGTCGGCGTAGACATCGAGCTCGGCGGCGGCGCGAGCGGTGCGGAGGATCCGTTCGGTATGGGCCGCCACTTGCTCGCAGATCTGCCGAAAGACCTGCGCCTCCAGCTCGGCCAGGCGCTCCTCGGCGTTCAGCACCAAGGCTTCCTGTTCCTTTAGCTCGGGGGTGATGAAGCGTTCGGCCCCGACGAGGGTCTGCTTGCGGATATAGTCCTCGGGGGCGTGGGCGAGCTGGGCCTTGGTCACCTCGATATAGTAGCCAAAGACCTTGTTGTACCCCACCTTGAGGTTCCTGATGCCGGTCCGTTCGCGCTCGGTGACCTCCAGCGCCGAGATCCACTGCTTGGCGCGTTGGGAGGCCTCCTTGATGTGATCGAGCTCGGGGGAGAACCCCGGGGCGATGATGCCTCCGGCGCTGACCCGGACAGGGGCGTCCTCCCTCAGGGCCTGCGATAGCAGCGTGATCAGGTCGGCGCAGTCGTCTATGCTCTCGCCCAGGGAGCGCAGGCCTGGGGCCGTTGGGGACAGGGCAACTATGGCCGCGTGCAGGGGGGACGCCTGGCGCAGCGAGACGCCGAGGTTCACCAGATCCCGCGGCGTGGCGACGAACTGGGCTGCTCGGTTGGCCAGGCGCTCCATGTCCCCCATCTGCCGGAGCACAGCGCGGATCGCCGTCCGCTGCATCGTGTTTCCGGCCAGGGCCTCCACGCAATCTAGGCGTGCGTTGAGGCTGTCGAGGTCCAGAAGCGGCTGGCTCAGCCAGCGCCGCAACAACCTTCCCCCCATGGGCGCGCACGTGTGGTCCAGGATCCCCAGGAGCGCCCCTTGGGCCTTGCCTTCGCGGATGGTCTGGAGGAGCTCCAGGTTTCTGCGGGTCGAGGGGTCCAGCACCATAAAGTGATCCAGCGAATACGTGCTCAGTCGTGATAGCTGTTGCAGGGCGGCCTTGCGGGTCTCGGCGAGGTACTGGACCAGCGCGCCTGCCGCCTGGATGGCGAGCGGCAGATGAGCGCAACCAAAGCCTTCCAGGGAGTGCACGCCCAACTGCTGCAATAGGGCATCCCTGGCGTTCTGGAGCTCGAAACGCCAGGCATCCCAGAGCGTGATGTGCATCGCGCTGGTCGCCGCTTGGCCGCTCAGGAGGGCGGCATAGTTGTCTGGGATGAGGCACTCGGCAGGCTGCAGGCGGTCCAGCTCGCGAAAGACGGCTGGCACGGGGGAGTCGCTCTGGAACTGGGTGGTGGCGAATTCGCCGGTAGAGATGTCGGCGTAGGCGATTCCAATATGGTCCCCCGAAACCGCCACCGCCGCCAAATAGTTGTTGCGACGAGCGTCGAGGAGCGCAGGCTCCAAGACGGTCCCGGGCGTGATCACGTTCGTGACTTCGCGAGACATCAGCCCCTTGATGTCCGTGTCGCTGGACTGCTCAACGATGGCCACCTTGTGGCCGGCGCTGATCAACTTGGCGATATAGGCTTCCACAGCGTGATGTGGAACGCCCGCCAGGGGCACGCGCTGATCCTGTCCCACGGGGCGAGAGGTGAGCACGATGTCGCACACCTGGGAGACGATCTTGGCGTCTTCATCGAAGGTCTCGTAAAAGTCACCTAGGCGGAACAGCACGATCGTGTCCGGGTACTGCCTCTTGATCTGAAGGTACTGCTGGCGCATCGGGGTGGTCATGGTGATCCTCTGGCTTTGGTGTGCAGACGCTCGAATTCTACGCCCAAACGTGGCATCGGTCAATGTTGGATGGACAAAGAGCGCCTGTGGTGGTATACTCCTGGTGCCGCCTGCGCTAGCGCGGGATGATGCATGCAGAAGGAGCCACGAGTGCCAAGTGGATTGGGCGCACTGCAGGAGAGAATAGGGACCACCTTTGCCGATGTTGACCTGCTGCAGCAGGCGCTGACGCATACCTCCTACACGAACGAGAACCTGGAATACCCGCTGCCGCCCAATGAGCGGCTCGAGTTCCTGGGAGACGCCATCCTCGACTATGTGGCGGCCGACTATCTCTTTGGCCGGTTCCCTCGGATGCAGGAGGGCGAGATGACGGCGCTGCGGGCGGCCATGGTCAAGACCTCCGCGCTGGCTTCGCTGGCTCGCCAGTGGGACTTGGGGAGCCACCTCCTTCTGGGCAAGGGGGAGGAGGCGAGTGGCGGCAGGTCGCGCGTGGCAAACCTGTGCGCTGCCTTCGAGGCTGTGATCGGATCGTTGTACCTGGATCGGGGTATGGATGCGGTCCGGGAGATCCTGACGCCTCTCTTGGCGGCGCAGGTGGCGGCGCTGCTGCCCGAGGAAGCTATCGTTGGGGCTGAAGAGGGCTATGCCGTCAAAGATGCCAAGAGCCTGCTGCAGGAGCTATCGCAGAGCCGGTTTCACATCACGCCAGTCTACCGCACGGTGGCGCAGAGCGGTCCTGATCACGAGCGCGAGTTCACCGTGGAGGTGGTGATCGGCACCGTCGCACGGGGAGTGGGCCTGGGGCGCAGCAAGCAGGTCAGCGAACAGGCTGCTGCGCAACAGGCGCTGGGATGGCTGGCAAGCCTTGGTCTAGGGAACGAGCAAACGGGCGGGGAGCCGCCTGCAGATTCGTAAGGCTGCGCGCGACAAACCAGATGGCGGCGCGTGGGTGAAAGGAGTGCGTTGGTCGAAGTCGATTTCGAACCGATTGGGCGGCGAGTGGTCGTGCCCGCAGAGTCCACCTTGCTGGAGGCGGCCCGGCAGGCCGGAGTCAGCCTGTCCGCGGATTGCGGCGGGAACGGGACCTGCGGCCGATGTAGGGTGCGGCTGATGAGCGGCGAACTGACGCAGCCGACAGGGGCCGAGGTCAGGCGGCTAGGCAAGTTGCTTGACACGGGCTGGCGCTTCGCTTGCCAGGCCAAGGCGCTCAGTGACGTCAAGGTGAACGTCCCTCTGGAGTCCATGCGCGGCGCCCAGCGGCTGCAACTGGGCGGGTTGCAGCCCGACGTGGCTATCGAGCCCATTCTCGTGGGCGTGCCTGTGGCACTGACGCCGCCAACCCTGGACGATGGGCGCTCCGACATGACCCGGCTGATTCATGCGCTGCAAGGCGCCACGCTGGGGGGCGATCCCTATTACGATATCGCGGTGGGCCGCGAAGCGCCGGTTGCTCTGCGCCAGGATCACTGGGAGGGAACGGCCTGGCTGCGGGAGAGCGAGGTCTGCGCGGTGCTGGAGCCGGGGAGGGCGCCCTTGGGTCTGGCTGTGGATCTGGGTACGACCAAGATCGCAGCCTACTTGGTTGACCTGTCCACTGGCGCGACGCTGGCGAGCGCTGGCGCGATGAACCCGCAGATCGCCTATGGCGAGGATCTGATGAGCCGCATTGCCTACGCCAATCAGGGTGAGTGGAAGGCGGCGGAGCTCAGCCAGGTGGTGGTGGAAGCCTTCAACAAGCTTCTGGCCGAGCTGTGCGCCCAAGTTCGTAGGTCGCCGCGGGAGGTGCTGGAGGTGGTGGTCGGCGCGAATACCGCCATGCATCACTTGTTATTGCGACTGCCGGTGGAGCAGTTGGGCAGCGCGCCCTATATCGCCGCGGTGTCCGAGTCTTGGGACGTCAAGGCACGCGAGTTGGGCCTGAGCACAGCTCCCGGGGCCTACCTGCATACGCTGCCCAACATCGCTGGCTTTGTGGGGGCAGATCACGTCGCGATGATCCTGGCGACGGAGGTCTACAAGGCCAAGGGCAACGTGATGGCGCTGGATATCGGGACGAATACCGAGATCGTGCTGGCCCATGGCGGCAAGATGGTGAGCTGCTCTTGCGCTTCCGGGCCGGCGTTCGAGGGGGCGCACATCCGTGATGGGATGCGCGCGACGACGGGCGCGATCGAGCGAGTCGTGCTGGCGAAGAACGGCAGGCTCAAGATCGCCGTGATCGATGATGCGCCCGCGGTGGGCATCTGCGGCTCGGGCATCCTGGATGCCGTCGCCGTGCTCTACCGGGCGGGCGCGCTCAACAATCGAGGGCGCTTCGAGCCGGGGAGCCCTCTGGTGGAGCGTGATAGCCAGGGGTACCTGGTGACGCTGGCGCCGGGGGAGCAGTCGGGCCATGGTCGCCCGGTGGTGATCACGCAGCGCGACGTGGGCGAGATTCAGTTGGCCAAAGGCGCCATCCGCGCCGGGGTGGAGTGCTTGCTGCGGTATGCTGGGCTGGCGCACGAGGATCTTGACGAGATCATCATTGCGGGGGCGTTTGGGACATACGTGGATGTGGAGAGCGCCATGGCGATCGGGATGCTCCCTGGGCTGCCGTCGTCCAGGTTTCGTCAGGTAGGGAACGCGGCCGGGGTGGGGGCCAAGCTGGCCCTGATTTCGCGTAGTGAGCGGTCTATGGCCAGGGAGATCGGCAGGCGGGTGGAATACATGGAACTCATGTCGCAGCCCGGTTTCACCGAGATCTTTGCCGAGTCCATGCTCTTTCCCGACCTGAACGCGTCTGCGGCTGTGGGGTAGGGCGGACAGCATGGAGATCAGCGTGATCGGCGGAGGGCTCGCGGGCAGCGAGGCGGCCTGGCAGGCCGCGGAGCGAGGCGTGGACGTGACGCTGTACGAGATGCGGCCTGGCAAGTCAACGCCGGCGCACGTCACCGGTGAGCTGGCGGAGCTGGTCTGCAGCAACTCGCTGGGCTCCCAGTTGGTGGATCGCGCTCCTGGTCTGCTGAAGGAAGAGCTAAGGCGGCAGGGTTCGCTGATCATCGCTTGCGCCGATGCGACGGCGGTCCCGGCGGGAAGGGCCCTGGCCGTGGGCAGGGAGCGCTTCTCTCAGCTCGTGACCGAGCGTATCCTTTCCCACCCGCGCATCACGCTGCGGCGCGACGAGGTCACGGAACTGCCGCGCGATGGGACCGTGGTGGTGGCGACTGGCCCGCTGACTTCAGCGGCCCTGACCTCGAGCATAGCTGCGCTCGCTGGAGGCTCCCAGCTCTACTTTTACGATGCGATGGC
>JAAYEA010000097.1 GCA_012689325.1 Chloroflexota bacterium | reverse complement strand
GATCGAGGAGGCGGGCGCGAATCTCGGCGTAGGGCGAGCGCGCGTTGATGCGCAGATCGTCGCCGGTGATGCGCAAGGGCCGCGTCCGCAGCGAGCCGCGGCCGGCCTGCGTGGCCAGGTAGACGAACCCATCCAGCCGCAACGTGTGCAGCATCAGCGCCGCATCGGCGAGGTCCTGCCGCTGGAAATGCTCGCCCTTGGAGCCGCCCGAGTAGAACCGGATCGTGTGATGCTCGTCCACCAGCATGCAGGTGGTATAGACGCAGCCGCCGCCGTGGTCGCCCAGCTCGTTGCGCTCGACGAAGGGCCGATGAAAGGCGCGATTGAACATGCGCCCGTCATAGCTATAGGTCAGGGAGCAGTCGATCGGACCATTGGGCAAGCCGTAGGTGGACGGGTCGGCATGGATGTTCAGCCGCAGCCCGATCCACATGTCCTCGTACTCGTAGACCGGCATCCCGTAAAAGCCCACCAACGGCGGGTCTTCCGGATCCGGGTGCATGATCAGCTCGGGCTCGGTGAAGGTCTGCCAGTCCCGCGTCTCCCGGAAAAAGACCCGCCGGTCTCCGCCATAGGCCCGGCCGTTGAGGATGTACGCGCCGCGCTGCGGATGGTAAAAGACGCTCAGAGGCGAGTCCGAGGCGATGATGTCCGGCCAGGAGTGCGCCAGCTCCCAATGGATGCCGTCCGGCGACACAGCCATCGCCAAACGGCCGTGAACGGAGAGATCGGGCGCCCGGCCAAAGACGAACTTGAAGCGGCGGCTCGGGTCGGGGTCATGGCGATCATAGTAGACGGGCCCGCCATCGTGGATGCCCTCCACCCCAAAGACATGGTTCGGGGCAAAGCGCGGGCCCGCGAAGCGGGCCTCGCCGGTCAGGTCGGGGCAGCGCCAGTGCATGCCATCGTCGCTCTCGGCGTAGCAAAGGACCGAGACGCGCGGCTTGAAGGAAAAGCGGTACTGGTCCAGCACCGGAGGGGTGCAGGCGGCGATGTACAACCCGACGTATTTGCCCTCGGGGAGCCGCGCCACCATGGGAAAGTTCCAGGTCCCCTCGGTGAGGGGGTCTTCCAGGGTCGCCTCCGGCACGTACCGGGGCTTGCCCAGTCGGCGCTCCAGGTTGTGCCGCGAGATAAGCCGCCAGTCGTCAAAGAACGGGATATAGCCCATTGGTCTCCTTTGTCCGCGCCCGCGACGAGGTCCATAGGGCAAGCAGCCCAAACGAGAGGAGCAGGAACGGCTACCTGCTATGCCGCTGCATTGTAATCAGGGGGATAGGAAAGGCAAGCTGCCGAAGCAGGGGGGTGTCGCACGCGGCATCTGGGGCGATGCCTCAAAACGCGCGGCGCCCCCTAGGCCGCAAGCCCATCAACGCAAGGGAAACCCGATTCGGGCATTGACGGCCACTTGCGTCCATGTTATAATGACGGCATCTTGACCAGAGCGCTCCTGAGCCTTTATGGCATCCCATGCTGAGCCAGCGACCCTGACCGGCACGCCGATCTGCATCCACCCCACATCGTCCCCAGCGCCCAGCCACTCCTGGGTCCGGCAGGGTCACCGAACGGAGTCGAACCGTGGCCCATGACGAGAACCTCCGCCTCTTGGAGCTAGCCGCCCTCTCGGAACGCTGCGCGCGCCAGACGGAGCTCTTTTTCCAGCGCCAGCCGCACAACCCCCACTATTGCCACGAGCTGTGGCGTCGCGCCATCGTCGACGGCGACACCCGGGCCTGGGAGAGGCTCTATACCCAATATCACCCCCTGGTGGCGGGCTGGGTGCGCCGTCACTCAGCCTTTGCCGACTGCGGCGACGACATCCATCACCTGGTCAACTGCGCCTTCGAAAAGATGTGGTTCGCCCTCGACCCCAGCAAGTTCGCCCAATTCGCCGACGTGCCGTCGCTGCTGCGCTACCTGCAGATGTGCGTGCACAGCGCCATCCTGGACGCGGTGCGCCGCGCCGAGGATCCGGCGGAGGTGGCGCCGGAGACGCTCTCGGACGACCAGGCCGGCTCGGCGCCCACGGTGGAGGGGGCGGTGCTGGGCCGCCTGCAGCGCCAGGAGCTCTGGCAAGCGGTCCTGGCCCGCCTGGCCGATGAGCGCGAGCGACTGGTGGTCTATGGCTCCTATGCCCTGGGGCTCACGCCGCGCGAGCTCTGCGCCGAATACGCCGGGTCCTTTGCCGACGTCAAGGAGGTTTATCGCATCAAGGAGAACGTCCTGGACCGCCTGCGCCGCGACGCCGGCCTCGCGCACTTGCTGGCCTGGGATGCCTGAAAAGTGCCCGCTCTTGCGTTTATTGGGTCGGAAGGAGATGAAGCGTGAGTCCAATCAATAAACCACATCCCACCGATGCAGAGCTCCTGGCCCATCTGGACGAGGCCGAGCCCGAGGTGGCGGCCCATCTCGAGGGGTGCCACGATTGCCGCGAACGGGCGGAGCGGCTGCGGCGCCTGGAGCGCCAGCTCGCCGCCAAGCTAGACCGGGCGGACTGCCCGTCGTCTCTCGAACTGGGCGAGTTCCACCTGCGCGTGCTCCCGTCCGAGCGCGAGGCCAGCGTGGCGCGCCACCTGGCCGAATGCCCGCGCTGCCGCCGCGAGGTCGCCCAACTGGTCGCGTACCAGGCGCAGGCGCCGCTGGCGCCGGAGCCCGGCCTCCTGGACAGGCTTTTCGAGGGCGCCCGGGTCCTGTGGGCGCGGCGGGTCAGCCGCGCGACTGCGGCGGCGCTGGCCCCCGCCTACCGCGGCGCGGAGGCCGCGGCGCCAGCGATCTACCAGGCGGAGGAGGCGCGCCTCATCATCGAGGCGGAGCCGGATCCCGCGCGCCCTGGCCGCTTCGTGGTGACGGGGCTGGTCACGGGCGCGGAGGCGTTGGGCGCCGCGGAGGTCCAGCTCTGGCTGGCCGGTGAGCCGGCCGGCCGCGCGCCGGTGGGGGAGGTGGGCGATTTCGCGTTGGAGGGCCTGGCCGCCGGGAGCTACACCCTGGTGCTGGCCGCCCCCGGCGCGGAGATTCGCGTGCGGAACCTGGTGGTGGGGGCGTAGCGCGGTCGTCCTGATCAGACGCTTGGTCCGGAGGGAAGGGATATGTCCGCTGACGATCTCGCCCGCGAGCTCTTGGCCCTCCCTGACGCCGCCGCCCAGCGGCGTGTTCTGGAGGAGCGCGCCGCCTGCTTGGACGAGGCCCTGGCCCAGGCGCTCAAGCGGGAGGCGGACGCCGCCCTGCGGGTGGACCTGCGGCGCTCGCTGCAGAT
>JAAYEA010000096.1 GCA_012689325.1 Chloroflexota bacterium | reverse complement strand
TCGACCACGTCCCGGCCAAAGGGCGTCATGGTGGCGCGCCCCAGCTTGATCGCCTGCCGTCCAAAGGGGATGCCCACGATGGTCAGGCACAAGAGCAGCCCGCCGATGATATAGCCCATCCCCGCGACAAACCCGCCGAAAACCAACCAGATCAGATTGCCAAAGAAACTCATGGACAGCCTCCTGCTGCAACGTTCTCCCGCCGCGCCACATGCTTGTCGGCGGCTCACTCTCAATACGCACAAAAAGCCGCCGGGTTGCGGCGGCTGGGGTCGGACGCTGGATGGGGATCAGGGGGCCGTGATCTCTTGCAGGGCCTGCCCCGCGTTGCGCAGGGCGCCGCCCATCTCGCCCAGGTCGGCCCCCGCGTCGTTCAGCGCCTGGCTCAGCTTGTTCAGGTTGTTGGCCATGCCCTGGAAATCATCGGCCACGTCATCGATCCGCGACGAGCTATCCCGCAGGGCGGTCTTGACGCCGCCAAAGAGCGAGGTCTCGCCAAAGCTCACCCCGCTCACTACCCGCCACGGCGGATCGCCCGGCGCCACGGGAATCGGGAGGTTGATGTAGGTCGCCGTCACGGTCGGCACCTTGATGCTGCCGATGGTGTTGCCCGCCTCTTTCACCAGGTCGGCGGCGGCCTGAAGCTGCGCCTTGGCCGCTTCCACGGCGTCGGCGGCGCCGGCGACCACTTGCTTGGCGTTCAGGGGAACCCCCACCCCGCCGCGCAAGACCTTGCTGGTCGCCACGGCCCCGTTGCCGGCCAGCTCCATGCCCTGGCCCGCGGCGTGCATCACCTGAGGGAGGCTTGGCAGAAACGCCGCCAGTGCGGCGCCGTGCCTCCAAAAGAGCTGGATCAACTTGAGGAAGCTGGATAACCTGGACATCTCGGCACCCCTTTCTCGCGCCCATCCTGGCCCACTGTTGCAAGGTATAGCGCGGAAGCGGGGTGGCGGATATGAGCTACGTCAGGGTGCCGCGGCCCTCCCGCCTCATCTCGCCCCTTGGCGTGCGGAAATAGGCCCAAAAGACCACCGCCCCGATCGCCATGCAAATCGCCGAGATCAGGAACAGGGGGCGGTAGCCCAGCGCCGCGATGGCATAGCCGCCGCCAAAGGCCATCAGCCCCGACCCCAGCCCCACGGACATGTTCATGATCCCCGACATGGCCGGCCGCCACTCTGCCGAGACCATCTCTTGGCTATAGACGGTGATGGCCGGGCTGGTGATGCCATAGAGCCCGAGGGTCAGGACGTAGCTGAGGCCAGCGGCGAGCCAGTGCGGCACCAAGGCCAGCGGCAGCAGGCAGAAGCCCATGGCCACCGTGCACCAGATCAGCGTGTGGTAGGCCCCCCAGCGCGCTACGATGGCGGGCATGAACAGCGCCCCAGGCACGTTCAGCAAGCTGCCGGCGGCCGCCAGCGCCCCGATAAGCGCGGTGGAGGCGCCCAGTTGATCGTCCAGATAGACATTGAAAAAGGTGCTGGTCGGCGCGCGCCCTGCCCAGCGAAAGAGCATCACCACCACCAGCATGGCCATGATCCCATACGGCGCGGCGCTTCCCCGCTCCGCGGCCTGCCGCGCCCCTTGTCCCATCCCCCGATCCATGTCGCGGACGGCCCTCAGGATAGGCAGCGTGGGCAGCAGCAAGAGCGGCGCCAACAGCAGCGCATACCGATAGGGCGCCACATCGCTCAGCGAGGCGCCCAGCGCGCCCGCCAGGGCGCCCGGCAGCAGCCCGCCGATGAGGCTCCCCGCGAAGGAGGCCAGGGGGCTGATCGCCGCCAGCACCGAAAAGACATGGGTGCGCGTGGTCGCGTCGGTGGACGCCGAGAGAAACGGCGTGCAAAAGACCATGTGGGTGGACTGCCCCGCCGCGGCCAGGACGTAGGCGATCAGGATCCAGGCGCCGCGCGCCCCCGCGGGGAGCCACTCGTTCGCCAACAACAGCGCCATAAAGATGATGCTGACGATGATGCCCGCCATCATGGGGCGGCGCGCCCCCCAGCGCGCGCCCACCGAGCCCGCCAGCAGGCAAGCCACGGCCCGCGCCATGGAGCTGATCCCCGCCACCAGCCCGATATACACGGCGTCAAAGCCCAGACGCAACAGATAGAGGTTGAACAGCACCCCCATGATGCCCACCATGGCAAAGCTGACCAGGGCGTGCGAGCTCAGCGCCAGGCGCACGTCCCGATTGAACCTGCGGTAGGCTTGCCAATAGGTTCGTAGGATCGCCGTCATTCTCTTCTCCGTGGTTGTCGCGTCTATGCGACGGTGCTCAGCGGGTCCGGCATGGCCGGGTCCAGGCCCAGCGTGCGGGCCATGCGCTCCGTGCTGCGGTCGATGACGAACTCGACCCACAGCGGAAAGTGATCCGAGACGCGGTACGACATTTGCAGCGCCGGCAGCTCGCGATAGACCGACCCGGCAAAGTCGATGACCCCGGCGCGCTCCTCGTAGGGCAGGTCCAGGTCGCCCATGAACCAGGCGATCTGGTCATAGTACTTGGGCTTGGTGTTGTAGGTGGTCCGCAGGTTCCAGAGCTGCGGCGGGACCAGCAGCCCCGTGGCGATAAAGGCGCGAAAGAGCGGGTTGTTCAGGCGCTCGTCGATGTTGAAATCGCCCAGCACGATGAGGTTCCCCTCTTCCGCGCGCTCCACCCGCGCCCGGTCGCGGATCTCGGCCGCCACATAGTCGGCCAGCGCGCGCAGCTC
>JAAYEA010000095.1 GCA_012689325.1 Chloroflexota bacterium | reverse complement strand
ATCTATGACGAGCTGGGCGTGAAAAAGGTGATCAACGGCTATGCGACGCTGACCCGGCTGGGCGGCTCGCTGATGCCGCCCGAGGTGCTGGGGGCCATGGCCGAGGCGGCGGGGCATTTCGTCGAGATCGATGAGCTCCAGGACAAGGTGGGGCGGCGCATCGCCGAGTGGACCCACAACGAGGCGGCCTACATCTCGTGCGGGGCGGCGGCCGGGCTGGTGCTGAGCACCGCGGCCTGCCTGACGGGCCTGGATCCCGACAAGCGGGCCCGGCTCCCCTTCAGCGATGGGATGGCCAACGAGGTGATCGTGCAGAAGGCCGGGCGGGTGGGCTACGATTTCGCCATCCGCCAGGCCGGCGGCAAGCTGGTCGAGATCGGGACCGATGAGGGCGCCACCGCCGCCGACCTGGAGGCGGCCATCGGCGAGCGCACCGCGGCGATTTTCTGCTTCTACAACGCCACCCGCATGGCCAAGCAGGTCCCGCTGGAGCAGCAGATCGCCATCGCCAAGAGGCGGGGCATCCCGCTGGTGATCGACGCGGCGGCGCAAATCCCGCCGGTGGAGAACCTCTGGCGCTTTACCCAGATGGGCGCCGACCTGGTGCTTTTCAGCGGCGGCAAGGGGCTCTGCGGCCCCCAGGCCAGCGGCCTGATCCTGGGACGGCGCGACCTGATCGACGCCTGCGCCTTTAACGCCTGCCCGCGCGCTTTCATCGGCCGGCCCATGAAGGCGGGCAAGGAAGAGATCGTCGGGCTGATGACGGCGGTCAAGTGGTACCTGGGGCTGGACCACGCCGGGCTGCTGCGGCGCTATGAGGACCAGGTGGCTTGGCTGCTGGCCGAGTTCGCCGGGACGCCTGGGGTGTCGGCGCGGCGGAATTTCCCCAGCGAGGCGGGGCAGCCGATGCCGCGCGCCGAGCTGACGCTGGACGAAGCCGGCCTCGGGCTGACCCGCGACGAGCTGCTGCGCCGCCTGGCGGAGGGCGACCCGGCGGTGGCGCTGGCGCCCGCGGGGACCGATGGCGTATTCATCAACCCGCAAACGCTGCGCCCGGGCGAGGAGCGGATCGTGGCGGCGCGGCTCAAGGCGGCGCTGGGCGGCCAGTAGCGGGCGCCGAGTCGCGCACCAGTTGATGCGCCTGCGCCGCCGCGGCGGGGGCAGGAGGGAAACGCGTGCCTGCGAATACCGAGATCTCGTTTCACCGGAGCGGTGCGCGCCAGGCGGCGCGCTATGTCAGCGACGGTGCCGTCCATGAGGAGGCGCTGGACCATGGCCGGTGGATCGGCCTGTACTGGTCGGCCAGCGGGCAGGCGCAGCGCGAGAACGTCACCGCCGGCCTGCCCGAGGTGAGCTCCCTTCAGCACCCGCTGCACTCCTTTGCGCTCGAGATAGATGGCCAGTCGCTGCACAACCGCTGGGAGTGGGCGGGCGGCTCCCGCCGGCCTGGGGAGCGCCCCGACACGACGGAGGCGGTGGTGGAGCTCCGCCACCAGGTCCGCCCGGTGACGGTGCGGGTGGTGACGCGCCTCGACGGCTCGCCGATTCTGGTTCGCTATCTCGAGATCACCAACAATGGCGGGGCGCCCGCTGCCCTGTCCAGCGTCGCGCCCTGGGCGGGGATCCTCTGGAACACCAACACGGAGCGGCAACGCCACCACAGCCACGCCAACCCGACCTTCGACGCCCGCGCCCAGGCCAAGTTCGCGCTGGGATACCTGGCCAGCGAGGAGTGGGGCCACGAGGGCGATTGGGCCTGGCAGCCGCTGCCGCCGGAGCAGTTCCGCATCGAGCGGAGGTCCTTTGGCCGGTCCTGGGGCTCGCCCTACTACATCGTCCGCAACCAGGCCACCGGCGAGATGTTCTGGATGGGCCTGGCCTGGGGCGGCAACTTTTACGCCGAGTTCGGCCATCGCCCCGACGCGCTGCTCTCCTTTCGCCTCGGTCCGCTGGCGCCCGCGCCGCTGCGCGTGATCGCGCCGGGCGAGACCGTGCGGAGCCCGGAGGTGCATCTGGGGCCGCTGCACGGCAGCATGGATCAGGCGGTGGCCGCGTGGCACCAGCACATGCGCGCCAGCGTCGTGCCGCCGCGGCCCGCGGGCAAAGAGATGTTCACCGTTGCCGGACGGGTCGTCGAGGAGCCTGGCGAGTGGATCCTGCGCGAGGTCGACATCGCCGCCGAGATGGGGGTCGAGGCCTTCATGGTGGACGCGGGCTGGTATGGCGCCCAGTTCGGGGAGTGGCCGGCTCTGCGAGGCGACTGGCAAGAGGGTAGCTGGCTCCCCGGCGGGCTGGCGGGCATCCGCGAGCACGCGCATCGCCAAGGGCTGCTCTTTGGCCTCTGGCACGAGGCGGAGGCGGTCTCGGATCGGTCCCGGCTCCATCAGGAACATCCGGAATGGACGTTGCGCACCGACGATGGGCGCCCCTGCGCCGAGACGCTGGACCTGGCGAACCCCGCGGCCGCCGCCTTCCTGGAGGAGACGGTGCTGCGCCTGATCCGCGAGCACCGGCTGGATTTCTACAAGCTGGACTATAACGTCTCGGTGGGGGAGGGCGGCCAGTCGCGGCGCGATTCCTTTGCCGAGAGCGAGTTCTGGCGGCATGGTGAGACGATCCATCGCACCTTCGACCGGGTGCGCCGCGAGTTCCCGGAGGTGTGCCTGGAGAACTGCGGCGGTGGCGGCGGGCGCAACGACCTGGGGATGCTGGCGCGCTTTCACTATGCCGCCGTGTCGGACTGGAGCGTGATGCCGTACAGCATCCGCGCCATCAATGCCATGACCCTGTTCATCCCGCCGGAGGCGCTGTGCTACTACCATAACCACGTCAACTGGATGGGGACGCAAGCGCACCAACTCGCCGATGCCGACACGCACCTGCGCGTCACGCTCTTTGCGGCGCCCATCTTTGTGGGCTTTGGCGCGCAAGACGCTGACCGCTCCACCGAGTTTTACCGGCGGACGCGGCGCTACATCGCGTTGCACAAGGGCTTCTGCCGCGCGGTCCTGGCCAGCCATCCGGTGGTGTATCACCACACGCCGGATATCGGGCTGTTCGCCCCCGCCGAGTGGTGCGTGCTGGAATATGGCACGGCGGATCGGCAGCGCGGCTATGCCGGCATCTTCAAGCTCGGCAGCGGGGAGGGGGAGTACCTCTTCCGCCCCCGCGGCCTGGACCTCGCGCGGCAGTACCAGGTCACTTTGGATAACGAGGGGCAGACGTTCCGCGCAGCGGGGAGCGAGCTGGCCCTGCGCGGGCTGCCCGTCAGGCTGGACGCAGCGCTCACCTCGCAGTTGCTGTTGTTCGAGGCCGCGCAGGAGTAGGGCGCGGCCAGCTAGAAGAGCCCGTAGGCCAGCCAGCCGGCGATGGCGCCCCCCAGCACCAGCCAGGCGCTGCCGACCTTCCAGCGCAGGGCGGCGACTGCCGCGAGCAAGGCGATCCCCACGGCAGGCCAGCTCGATAGGGTGGCCAGGCCCAGCTCGATGGACACGGCGGCCATCAGCCCGATGGAGCAGATGTTGATGGCGTCGAGAAAGGCCGCGGCCCAGGGGGAGCGACGAAAACGCGGGAGGATGCGGCTGAGCGCCGCGACGAACACAAAGGACGGCAAAAAGACGGCGATGGTGGCCAGGGCGGCCCCCGGCAGGCCGCGCAAGAGGTAGCCGACAAAGGTGGCCGTGGAGAGCAAGGGGCCGGGCGTGAGCTGGCCCGCGGCGATGGCGTCCAGCAGTTGCTGCTGGGAGAGCCAGCCCAGCTCCTCCACCAGCCCGCCCTGCAGAAACGCCACCAGCACATAGCCGCTGCCGTACATCACCGAGCCAATCTTGAGGAAAAAGAGCCACAGGTCCCAGAGCGAGACCTCGGCGCTGGCAGCGACAGCGGGCCAGGCCACCTGGGCGAGCGGCCACAGCGGCGCCGCCAGTCCCAGTAGCCCCATCCCCGGCGGGCGGCGGAGGAGCGCCCGAAGGCGGTCGGCTTGGAGCCAGAACATGCCGAGGATTCCCCCGGCAAAGAGCGCGAGGATCTCGTTGACCCCCGCCAGCGACGCCACGGCCACCGCCGCGCCGAGGGCGACCAGCTTCCAGCTCTTGGCCGCGGCCTTGCCCATCCGCCAAAGGGCGGCGACGATCACGGCCAGCACGGCGGGCTTGATGCCCTGCAAGAAGGGGGCCAACTGGGGCAGGGCGCCGTAACGGGCGTAGGCCCAGGCGATGGCCCCGGTGATCAGCGCCGCCGGGACGATGAAACCGATGCCGCTCAGCAGCAGTCCCGGCCAACCGGCCCGCAGGTAGCCAACGTGGATGGCGATCTCGGTGGCGTTGGGGCCGGGGATCAGGTTGGTGGTGCCGACGAGATCCAGGAACTGCTCTTGGCTGAGCCACTTGCGCCGGACGACCACCTCATCTTGCATCATGGCGATGGTGACGGCGGGGCCGCCAAAGCCGATGGCGCCAAGCTTGGCGAAGAGAAGCACCACCTGGACGAGGCGGCTCTTGAACGACGCGGGAACTGGGTCGGGCGAGATGGACATGGCTCCTCCGGCATGGGCGGCTGTACCAGCCCATGATAGGTGGCCTGGATAGAGCTGTCAAATGGCGGTGCTGCCCAGGATTTCGTGTGCTGCTGGGCT
>JAAYEA010000094.1 GCA_012689325.1 Chloroflexota bacterium | reverse complement strand
CCCGTGCCTGCCCCGGGTCCCGGCCTGCCCTGGGTCCGGAAGAGGGCGGGCACGGGGGCCCGCC
The DNA here is from genome assembly GCA_012689325.1 of Chloroflexota bacterium. GTDB lineage: Bacteria > Chloroflexota > Anaerolineae > JAAYEA01 > JAAYEA01 > JAAYEA01. The sequence continues at coordinate 1,471 of JAAYEA010000094.1, read as the reverse complement.
CCTACCCTATCTCCGCCCGCCGAGGAGCTTTTTCACGAACCCAAAGATCTCGTCCAGCGCCGAGCCGGACTTGTTGGTGTCCAGCATGACGTTGAGCATGCTCAGCAGGTTGGGGTTCTCCTGCGCCACCACCTGTTGCTGCTGGCCCAGGAACGAGGCCAGGCCGCCCGTGGAAAAACCCTGCTGCTGTTGCTGCTGCCCCAGCGCGCCCATCAACAGCGGCGCGGCGATCTGCAAAAGCTGCCCCATCTGGTTGGGCTGCAGGCCTGTGTTCTGCGCCAGCCCCTGGGTCACGGCCTGCTGCTGGCCGCCCAGCACGTGGCCGAGGATCCCCTGCCCGTTGGCGGCCTGGGGATTCGCCAAAAAGCCGCCCAGGTTGCTCAGGATCGAGCCGTCGTGGTCTTCCACCAGCGCCTGCTGCAGCGACTGCGCGCCCTGCGGGTTGGAGGCGTTGTTCGCCAGCGCCGACACCAGCAGCGGCACCGCCGCGCCCAGCGCCGATCCGGTGGTGGACTCGTCCGCGCCGATCTGCTGGCTGATCTGGGAAAGCCCCCCGCCGGAGAGGGTCTGCATCAAAAGGTTGGTCAGTGCGTCCATTGGTTACTCTCTTTCTCGAAATGCCCGTCCCCATAGCCGTGTGACCCCTCCAGTGTAGCACCATGCAGGGCAATCGGCAAAACCACGAAATACACCAGATACACCAGACAATTCCTCCGATTGCTCGTGTTTTTCGTGTGTTTCGTGGTTATTGCTCCTCCCCCAGCACGAACTCGACGGCCAGCGCCCGCCCGGCGGCCAGCTCCAGCGCCTCCTCCACGACCCGGCGCAGGCGATGGTCGAGCCAATCGCGGGTGTAGGGGTGGTCCACGGCGACCACGGCGGACCCCTCCCCCAGCGCCACCAGCGCCGTGTGCCCGGCCAGGTAGCGCTGATGCGTCGCCGCGGGCAACTGCAGCGCCAGCTCCCCCAGCGCCGCCTCCCACAGCCGCGCCGTCTCGGCGCCGACGCCGTGCCGCTGGGCCATCCGCTGGACGAAATCGGGCGGCAGCTCGCGCCGGGGCAGCGGCTCGGGCGGGGCGGCGGCAGCCTCCTCCGGAGCCCGAGCAGGCGGCGGTCCGGCGGCGTACCCCTCCTCGATGGCGCTCCGCAAGAGGCCGGGCGGGTTGCGGATACCGTCGGGATCGTCGCGCAGCCGCGTGTCCAGCCAGGCAAGCTGCTCCCGGATGCGGGCGGCGGGGTGCTCGCGCGCCAGCTCCCGGGCCGCCTTGGGCGTGATCCCGCGCTCGATCAGGGCTCGGACCAGAACATCACCATCATGTTCGATCTGGATGTCTCTATTTGGATTGGGGTCATTTTTTGACCCACTTGGGGGGTCATTTTTTGACCCACTTGGCGCAGGTGGGTCATTTTTTGACCCACCTTGTGGGTCATTGGGCCACCCGCTGCGCGGGTCGCCTCCTGACTCACCTTG
>JAAYEA010000580.1 GCA_012689325.1 Chloroflexota bacterium | reverse complement strand
TAGCGGTCGCGCAGCAGGATATCGTCCAACCATCGCATGGAATACCTCTTTCGCGTGCTAGATTCGCGGGGGAACGGCCCTTAGCCGTCCTTCAGGATGCGGTCCGCGGCGAGCTTGGCGGTCAGCACGGCGGTGGGCGAGCCACCGGGCGAAAAGGCCCAATGCCCCGCTAGCAGCAGGTGGGGGATCGGGGAGGTCACCGCCTTGGCGATCTGCAACATGCTGCCGCGGTACCAGGTCTTGCGCCGGTTGTAACTCCAGCCCATGATGGCGCCTTCGCTATTGAGCGTGCGGGACTGCAGGGTATAGGGGGTGCCTGTCAAGCGGAACTCGATGTGTCGCTCCAGGTCGGGGATGAAACGCCCCAGGCTGCCGATCATCTGGTCCGCAAAGGCCTCCTGCAGCCGGGCGTAGCGCTCGGTGGGCTGCCCGTCCCGGAGCCCCCAGTTGTCGGCATAGTGCCAGGAGGTCATGGCGCAGAGGATCAGGCCGGTCTTGCCCTCGGGCGCCAGGCTCGGGTCGTGCAGGCAAGGGACCGAGATCTCTTGCGGGACGTGGGCGAAATAGTCCTCGCGGGTCAGGCGGTCCTCCTCGGTGATCCCCTGCAGGTCGGGGGCGTAAAAGACGTGGCCGCACCCTTGCAGGTTCAGCCGCTCCACCGGCAGGTCCAGCCCCAGGAAGACGTTAAAGGCCGTGTGCGAGGTCTCGGCGCGGCCAAGCCCCGCCAAAAAGCCCCCGGGCAGCGCCTCCGGCGGCAGGAGGCGAGTGAAGGTCTGGCGGGCGTCGCTCGCCGACAGCACGTAGCGGGCGTCCAGCTCGCGCCCGTCCGCCAGCGCCACGCCGTTGGCGCGGCCGGAGGCGAGCTGGATGCGCGACACGGGCGCGTTGAGCAGGATCTCCCCGCCCCACCCCTGGATCACCTCGGCCAGCGCCTGCGGCACCGCCTGGATGCCGCCCTCGGGGTAGTGATAGTCGAGAAAGACGCCGAAATAGGCCAGGCCGAAAAAGGCGGTGGTGCCGTCGGGAAAGAGGTCACAGAGCAGGTTGGCCAGGTGGGGGTCGCTGATCCGCCGCTCCACATACTGCCGCAGCGGCGTGTTCATCAGCGAGAGGACCTTGGGGGTGCGGCTCAACGTCCCCAGGTTCTCCCTGAGCCAGGAGGATGGCCGCGCGCCGCCTTGGGCTTCGGGAAAGAGGCCCGGAAAGTTGAGCAGGGCGGCCAGCAGGTCAAAGATCCGCCGCGCATCGCCCTGCACCTCCTGCAAGCCGCGCTGCTGTGCGGGAAAGAGCGAGGTCAGGTGGGCAAAGTAGGCATCCAGGTCTGCCGCGCTGCGGATGGGCTGGACGGTGGTCTCGGTGATCATGGCGATGGGGCTCTTGGCGAAATGCACCCGGTCCAGCACGCCAAGCTGGCTCAGGGTGGGCAAGATCATGCCGGCGTTCTCCACCGCCTTGATGCCGCCGTCAAAGAGATAGCCCTCCCGCCGGAACGAGTTCCACAACCCGCCCACCTGGGCGCCCTGCTCGCAGACCACCACGCGCGCGCCGCCTTTGGCCAGGGTGGCCGCGGCGGTCAGCCCCGCGAGCCCCGCGCCGATCACTGCCACATCGTATGCCAAGTTACCTCCTCCAAAACAGGCTCGAGATGTCATGCCGAGGGTCAGGCTGGGGCCTGGTTGATCTCGTCCAGCACGGCAAGGATGCGCCGACTGGGCACGATGTCGCTCATGCCCCCGCCATAGTGCCGAAAGCGGACCAGCCCCGCCTTGTCGATAACCATCAGGGCCGGCATGCGGCCCAGCTTGAGCAGCTTGACCTGCTGGCCGTATTGATTCGCCACCTCGTGCTTGGGGTCGGCCAGGCCCACGAAGGGCAGCCGTTCCTTCTCCCAATAGGCTCGAAACGCCTCTTGGTCCTCTGGCCCAATGACCAACACCTCGGCCTCGCGCGCGACGAACTGGGCATAGTCCTGGCGCAACTGCGCCATCTGCGCGCGGCAGAATGGTCACATAAAGCCGCGGTTAAATATCAACACCACGTGCTTTTGGCCGCGATAATCGGACAGGCTCACCGATTGCCCATGCGTGTCCGCCAGCGTGAAATCGGTCGCCGGGGTGGTTTCCATCTCGCCTGCCATGTTTGCTCCTTTGCTAGACATGGTTCCTCAGCATCAGCTCTTTGGGATACGGATTCAGATAGACTTGCTGATGCACCCACTCGGGCACCGGATAGCGCCGCAGATGGTGCTGAAGCAGCGTCAGCGGCACAATGAGCGGCACCAATTCCTGCCTGTAATCCTCGATCAGCCCCAGCAGCTCTTGCTTGTCCTCAGCCGACAGGTCTTTCTTTAGGTAGCCCATCAGGTGCTGCAGGACGTTGGTGTGTTTGGCCCGCG
>JAAYEA010000093.1 GCA_012689325.1 Chloroflexota bacterium | reverse complement strand
TCCCTGATCGTTGCGCCCGGCTTGTCCACCTCGGCTACCCCCCTGTACAGGATAGCCGCTATTCTACCTCACTTTTAATGCAATCGCCCTGCCCGGCAAGCCGCGCTCCGGCGCGCGCTCTAGCGAGGCTTGGCCAGCACCTCGCGGATGCGCAACTGGTGAAAGGCGCGCGGACAGGCGGGACGGCAGACAATGGCCGTATCCGCGCCGCTATCGGTCCCCGCCACCGAGATGACCTCCGCGCCCATGTCCAACAGCCCCGCATCAGCGGCCATGAGCAGGCACTCGACCGCCACCTTCATCCCCTGGCAGAAACAATAGAGCGTGTCCCGCACGATCTCGTCCGGGGCGCGGCCGCCGTTCTTTTCGGAAAAGGCCGAGCTGACCCCATCCCCCAGCGCATGGATGCCCGTGAAGACGATCACCCCCAGCGCCTGCAACTCGGCCCGCTCCTCCGGCGACATGCACCAGCCCTTGCTCTCCCAGCCGTGGCTGATGCTCACGGCGATGACCTTGATCCCCAGCGGCGCCAGGAGCCGGTGCGCCTCGCGAGCTGTGTAGCCGTGCGAGGAAGCCACCACCACCTGCGTGATCCCCAGCGCCTGGGCCCGTTCCCGCGCGATGCCGAGGGTCGCCAGGGTGTTCTCCCGGCCCGGCTTGTCGAATAGCAGTGTCTTGGCTTCCATCCCTACCACCTTTCGTGCAAGTTCATCGTCGCCCTTGGCTGGGATGCTACACAGCGCCTTGGCGTTGTCAAATCCGGCGCCAGCGCCGTGATTGTCAGCAAATCGCAAGCGCCCGCTCTTGATTTCCCACCCTCGACCTGCTATGATAAGGTCCAGACAAGGATAGCTCCAGTCAGCACAGTGAGGCCGGGGCCATTGCCCCGCCTGCTCCTCGGAGGGTCACAGCATGAAAACCCTGTTTTGCCCCAACCTGCGGGCCGGCATGCGCTGGTTTCTGGCCATCGGCCTGCTCGCCAGCACGCTCTGGCTGGGCGCCGCCCCCGCCGCCGCCGAGACCGCGGCCGTGGTCAGTTGGTCGGTGGAGCCCGCGCAGAGCGGCATCTTGATCCGCTGGACAACGAACAGCGAGGTGGATTCGCTCGGCTTTAACCTCTACCGCGGCCTCACCCATGACCTCGCCCAGGCCGCCAAGCTGACCAGGCGGACGATCCCCAGCCAGGGTTCGGGCAGCGCAACGGGCGCCTCCTACAGCTATCTGGACCGCACCGCCCGGCCGGGCAAGACCTACTATTACTGGCTGGAGCACACCACCTCGGAGAACCCCGCGGGCGGCTCTTTCATGATGGCGGTCTACGACCTTGGCGCGGGGCGTTGGGCCAAGCCGCAAGCTCTGCGCGTCAGCCCTAACGCGGGGGGCAAGCGCCACAACCTGGCCCAGCGCTTCACCGCCACGTTCCAGGACCCGGACACGGACCTGGCCAGGGTCTATCTCCTGATCGGCGATGCCCCGGTGCTGACCGGCGGCATGGCCCTGCGCTACGAAGTCTCCTCGGGGCTTCTCTCCCTCTTTGACGCAAGCCAGGGCGGCTGGCAACCCGGAATCCCAGCCAAGGCCGCCGGCAGCCTCAACAGCTCATGGGGCACGCTATTCGCCCAGTCCAGCAACGTCCAGTGGGCCGCGCAAAGCAAGACCCTGCGGGTCGCCTGGTCCGTGAGCTTTGGCCCCCAGTTCGTCGGAACGCACCGGCTCTATATCATGGCCGAAGATGCCGCGGGCAACACCACCGGCTGGCAACTGGCGGGCTTCTGGCAAGTCCGCTAGCCCAAACGACGTCCAGTCATCACAGGCCCTCGAGCCACACGAGCTCGGGGGCTTTTTTTGTGGTCGGGGCCGTGGTCGTATAATAGGGTTGCCCCTGCGAGCACAAGCTGCCCGCATCGAGAACATGGAGGCAACCATGCCCATCAAGACGGCCTGGGCCAGGGCGCTCGTTGGCCTGGCCATCGTCTGGCTCGGGGGGCTCGCCCTGGTACACGCGACGGAGGCCGCGACGACGCGGACGATCTCCCTGCCCGCGATCCAACGGAACCATCGCCCCGCGGCAGCCACCCCCTCGCCCACCCCGACGCAAACGCCGGCGCCCACCGTGCTCATCTATGGCTGGGTCACGCTGGCCGGACAGCCGGCCGCCAATGTCAGCGTCACGCTGGGCCTGTACGAGATGGAGGAGTATGTCGGGGCGCTGGATCAAGCCCTGACCGATCAGGACGGGCTCTATTCCTTCACGGCGGAGGCTGGCCTGCTGGGCCCCGGCCAAAGCATGGGCGTGCGGTATGAGAACGAGGGCGGAGCGGAGGGCCGGCTGCTCTATTGGCGCGGCTATCCCTTCACGCCGGCCGCCGGCGCCACGACCCACCCCGGCGGCGATTTCGACATCGCCGATATCCCGCTGGTCACGCCCGACACCAGCGAGCCGCTCCCCCTGCCCATCACGTTTGCCTGGCTGCCCCGCGATCCCGCCTGGGCGCCGGATGACGTCTATCAACTGGCGCTCGCCTGGCGCGCGGGCGACGAGACCCTCGCCGCCTTTGTCAGCGAGGATCTGCTGGACGACCACTATGCCCTGGGGAGCCTGCCGGAAGGGTTCGCCTACGGGCAGCCCTTCGAGTGGTGGGTCGCGGTGTGGGGGGCGTACGGCCAGGGCCGCTCGCTGCGGACCAATTGGGCGGCCGTAGCCGCGCCATAGCGGCCAACAAACAAAAAGCGGGACGGGCTCCGCGGAGCCCGTCCCGCCACAGACGTCGTTAGCCTACTTGCGTAGCACCGCGATGATCGCGTCGGCCATCTGGCTGGTGCCCACCGCCGTGGGGTCGTCCGCCGCCGGCTTGAGGTCGTAGGTGACCTGGTCGCCCTCGGCGATCACCGCGCGCACGGCATCTTCCACGCGCTGCGCGGCCTGGGTCTCGCCCAGGTAGCGCAGCATCAGCGCGCCGCTGAGGATGGTGGCCGTGGGGTTGACCTTGTTCATCCCCGCGTACTTGGGCGCGGAGCCGTGCACCGGCTCAAAGACGGCCAATCCCTCGCCGATGTTGGCGCCGGGCGCGACGCCCAGGCCGCCCACCAACCCCGAGGCCAGGTCGCTGATGATGTCGCCATAGAGGTTGGGGCAGAGCAGCACGTCATAGATCTCGGGCTTTTGCACGAGCTGCATGCACATATTGTCCACGATGCGGTCCTCGAAGGCGATATCGGGGTAATCCTTCGCCACCTCGGACGCCACCTCCAGGAAGAGCCCGTCGGTGAACTTCATGATGTTGGCCTTGTGCACCGCCGTCACCTTGCGACGGCCGTTCTTGCGCGCATAGTCGAAGGCAAAGCGCGAGATGCGCTCCGTGGCCGGGCGGGTGATGATCTTGATGGACTCGGCTGCCACGCCAGGGATGACATAGTGCTCGATGCCCGCGTAGAGATCCTCGCTGTTTTCGCGCATGATCACCAAGTCGATATCCTCATAGCGCGTGCGCGCGCCGGGCAGGCTCCGCGCCGGGCGGACGTTGGCATAGAGGTCCAGCGCGTGGCGCAGCGCCACGTTCACGCTGCGAAAGCCGCTGCCGATGGGCGTGGTGATGGGGCCCTTGAGCGCCACGCCGTTGCGCTTGATCGAGTCCAGCACGCGATCCGGCAAGGGGGTGCCCTCTTTGGCCATCACCTCTTCGCCGGCCTCCTGAATCTCCCACTGGAACGAGATGCCCGTGGCCTCCAGCACGCGCCGGGTGGCCTCCACCAGCTCCGGCCCGGTGCCGTCGCCCGGGATGAGGGTCACGTGATAGGTCATGCGTTCTCCTTGGCGTGTAATTGACGAACATAGTTCAGCAGCCCGCCCATGCGGAGGATCGTGATCAGCCGCTCGGTCAGGGTGTGCTTGACCTGGAAGGCCGTCCCTTGGGTCAGGTTTTGGACCGTCAGGGTTGGGCCAGCGCTGACGCTAGCCAGCACATCGTCGATTCTCAGCATGTCGCCCTGGGCGATCCGGTCGTAATCGGCGGGATCGGCAAAGGTCAAGGGCACCAGGCCAAAGTTGACCAGGTTGGCGATGTGGATGCGGGCGAAGGACTTGGCGATCACCGCGCCGATGCCCAGATACAGCGGGCACAACGCGGCATGCTCCCGGCTCGAGCCCTGGCCATAGTTCTCGCCGCCCACGATAAAGCCCTTGTTGGCCGGGTCGGCGTCGCGCGCCGCCTGGGCCCGCCGGGCAAAGGTGGGATCGATCCCCTCGAAAACGTGCTGAGAGAGGGCCGGGATATTGGAGCGCAGCGGCAGGTACTTGGAGCCCGCCGGCGAGATGTGGTCGGTCGTGATATTATCGCCCACCTTGAGCAGCAACTCGCCCTGGAGCGTCTTGGCCAGCGGCTTTTGCTCCGGGAAGGGCTTGATGTTCGGGCCGCGCACCAGCTCGGGCTTGGGCGCGTCGGCGGGCAGCGGCGGGATGATCATGTTGTCATCCACCGCCATGGTCTCCGGCGCCGCAAAGGTTGGCGGATCGCCCAGCTCGCGCGGGTCGGCGAAAGCGCCGCGCAGCGCGGCCATGGCGCACACCTCCGGGCTGGCCAGGTAGACCAGGTCGGGGCTGGTGCCGCTGCGGCCAGGGAAATTGCGGTTAAAGCTGCGCACCGAGGCCGCGCCGGTGGCCGGCGATTGCCCCATGCCGATGCAGGGTCCGCAGGCCGACTCGAGGATGCGCGCGCCGGCGGCGATCAGGTCGGCCAGCGCGCCGTTGCGCGCGATCATGGTATAGACCTGCTTGGTGCCAGGGCTGATGGTGAGGCTGACGTTGGGGTGCACGGTGCGCCCGCGCAGGATCGCCGCCACGGTCATCAGGTCGGGCAGCGACGAGTTGGTGCAGCTCCCGATGCAGACCTGCGCCACGGGCGTCCCCGCCAGCTCGCGCACTGGGACCACGTTATCGGGGCTGGAGGGGCGCGCCACCAGCGGCTCGATGGCGCCGAGGTCCAGCTCCAGCACCTCATCGTATTCGGCGCCAGGGTCGGCGGCCAGGGGCTGCCAGTCCTTCTCCCGGCCCTGGGCGCGCATGAACTCGCGGGTCACCTGGTCGCTGGGAAAGATCGAGGTGGTCGCGCCCAGCTCGGTGCCCATGTTGGTGATGGTGGCGCGCTGCATGGCGCTCAGCGTCGCCACGCCCTCGCCGCCGTATTCGAGGATCTTGCCGACGCCGCCGCGCACGGTGAGCCGCCGCAGGATCTCCAGGATGACGTCCTTGGCCGCCACCCAGGGCTGCAACCGCCCGCTCAGCCGCACCAACAGGACCCGCGGCATTTGCAGGTAGAGCGGCTCGCCGGCCATGGCCACGGCCACGTCCAGACCGCCAGCGCCGAGCGCCAGCATGCCCAGCCCGCCGGCGTTGACGGTGTGGCTATCCGCGCCGATGAGCGTCTGGCCGGGGATGGCAAAGCGCTCCAGGTGCACCTGGTGGCAGATGCCATTGCCGGGCCGCGAAAAGTAGAGCCCATACCGGGCCGCCGCTGATTGCAGGAAGCGATGGTCATCGGCGTTCTCGAACCCCGTCTGCAGGATGTTGTGGTCCACATAACTGACCGACAGCTTGCTGCGGACGCTCGGCAGGCCCATCGCCTCGAACTCGAGGTAGGTCATGGTCCCCGTGGCGTCCTGGGTCAGCGTCTGGTCGATCCGCAGGGCGATCTCTTCGCCGCGCTTCATGCTGCCCGAGACCAAATGAGAGCGAACGAGTTTCTGAACCAGGTTATCGGGCATGATCTAGCCTCGCTGCTCGATGGGCGCGTACTCGCGCGCTTCCGGGCCATTATAGATGGCGCTGGGGCGGATCAGGCGGTTATCGCTGTATTGCTCCAGCACGTGCGCCGCCCAGCCCACGGTACGGCTGCAGGCAAAGATCGGCGTGAACATCTCGATGGGGAAGCCGATGCTATAGAGCATGGGCGCGCAGTAAAAGTCCACGTTGGGATAGAGCCCCTTCTGCTTGTGGACCTCGTCCTCGATGGCCATGGCCATGCGGGTCCAGGGCAGGCTCGAGACGGCGCCATTCAGGTCGGCCAGCATCTGGCGCAGCAGCACCGCGCGCGGGTCAGCCGTCTTGTACACCCGGTGGCCAAAGCCCATGATGCGCTTGCCGATGGAGAGCTGGCCGCGCACATAGCCCTCCACCTCCTCGATCCGGCCGACCTCCAGGAGCATCTTCATGGCCTCGGCATTGGCCGCGCCGTGCAGCGGGCCGTTGAGGGTGCCGATGGCGGTGCAAAAGGCCGCATAGATGTCGGCCAACGTCGAGGCGGTGACGCGAGCGGCAAAGGTCGAGGCATTGAGGCCGTGCTCGGCCATCAGGATCAGAGCGATATCCAGGAACCGCGCTTCATAGTCCTTGGGCTGGCGGCCAAAGAGCATATAGGCAAAGTTGGCGGCGTGGCCCAGGTTGGGATCGGGGGCAATCGGCGACTCGCCCTGGTGCATCCGCCAGTGCGCCGAAACCAGGGTGGGGAACTGGGCGATAAGGCGGGCGGCGCGCTTCAGGTTGGCCGGGCGAGAGAGGTCCGAGGGGCTGGAATCGGTGGCGGACATCGAAGAGACCGCGGTGCGCAGGGCATCCATGGGCGTGTGGGCGCCAGGGAGCGCGTGCAGCAGGTCCAGCATGAACGGGCTGAGCCCCCGGTTCTCCCGCAACAATTGCTTGAACGCATCCAGCTCGGCGACGGTGGGCAGCTCGCCGTTCAGCAGCAGGTAGGCGACCTCCTCATAGCAAGATCGGCGGGCCAGTTCGATGGCATCATATCCGCAGTAAAAGAGCTTGCCATTCTGGCCATCGATGAGGCTGATCTTGGTGGTTGCGGCGACGACTCCGGCCAGACCGCGAGATACGCTCGTCTCCGAATCCCACATATTGCTCATTGTGTCTCTCCCTTTCTGGATAGTACTGCCCGTCAAGCCCGATAGATAGATACGCCAAGCCCGAATAGCACAAGTCGCCAAGCCCTCTTTTTCAGCGAGCTTGACGACTTACTCGAGACGTCACCACAGAGTCCGAGTGAAACCTAGATAACCTAGATGCCCGACACCTTTGTGGAGTCGTATGTGCTGATTACCTAGGAATTATAAGGAAACTCGGCCAGAATGCAAATCCGCCCCGGACGAACTCTGGCAAGCCATTTGACGAATCGGCCGATTTATGCTATCATTCGGCCAGTTCGCGAAAGGAAACAACGAGATGCCAGGTAGGTCCGAAGCGACGATCTGCAGAACCAGGCGAGCGGGCATGGCTTGTCCAGCCAGCTTGGGCGTGGTTGCGGCGCGCGCGGATCAAAGCATCTCCGAGCGCGCCTTTTTTGTCTTTAGCGCCTACTTGTACTTTTACGCCTGCGGTGCAGGCGAAAGGGTTGCGACGCGTCCAGGGGACTAGGCAGGGCTAGGGCAAAGAAGCAAAGTAGACCAAAGGCGTGGAGCAACCAACTCCACGCCTTTTCGTTTATCCTGTTCAGGAGGAGGCCATCATGGCGTGCCGCGGAGTGCGGGGAGCTACCACCGCATCAGCCAACGAGCCCCAGGCGATCCTGGCGGCGACCCGCGAATTGCTGGCGGAGATGATCCAACGGAACGGAATCGCTCCAGAGGACGTGGGCAGCGTCATCTTTACCGCCACCACGGACCTGGATGCCGCCTTCCCGGCGCGAGCCGCGCGCGAGCTGGGCTGGACGCAGGTCCCGCTTCTGGATGCGGTGGAGATCCCGGTGCCCGGGAGCCTGCCCCGCTGCATCCGCATCCTCGCGCACTGGAACACGGACAAGCCGCAGGACCAGATGCAACACGTGTATCTCAATGGCGCCCAGGCGCTGCGCCCGGACCTCGGCCATAGGCCGGCGTCCCAACCAACGGAGGAGCAGAATAGATGACGATCGTCGCGTTTCAAGGGGAGAACGGAGCTTACTCACAGGAGGCGATCTATCAGGCCTTTGGCCCGGACGTGGAGACGTTGCCCTGCCGGACCTTCGAGGCCGTCTTTGAGGCCGTGGAGAGCGGCGCGGCCAACTATGGCGCGCTGCCAGTGGAGAACTCGACCGCCGGGTCCGTCACCCAGGCCTATGACCTGCTTCTGGATCGCGACCTCAAGATTTGGCAAGAGGTCCACTACCGCGTGCGGCACTGCCTGATGGTCAACCCCGGCGTCAAGATGGAGGATGTCAAGCGCGTCTACTCGCATCCCCAGGCGCTGGCCCAATGCGAGCGCTACCTGGTCAATCGCGGCCTGGAGCCGGTGGCGGCCTATGATACGGCTGGCAGCGCCAAAGAGCTCGCCGCCGATCCCAAGCCCGATGCCGCCGTCATCGCCAGCTCGCTGGCCGCCAAGATCTATGGGCTGGATGTCCTCGATGTCAACGTCGAGGACCTGGCCTTCAACTATACCCGCTTTTTCATGCTGGGCGATCAGGAGCCGCCGCGCGCGCCGCAGAACAAGACCTCCCTGGTGTTCGCCACGCGGAACATCCCCGCCGCGCTCTATAACTGCCTGGGCGAGTTCGCCGAGAAGGGGATCAACCTCACCAAGCTGGAATCCCGGCCGCGGCGCAACAAGCCCTGGCAGTATGTCTTCTATCTCGATTTCGACGGGCACTGGCAAGACCCCAGTTGCCGGCGCGCCCTGGTGGGACTGCTCCACAAATCCGTGTTCGTCAAGCTGCTGGGCTCTTACCCCGCGGCCCCCGTGCCCGAGGCCAACGGACAACAAGCGGATGCCGCATAGGAGGCTAGAATGATCATCGTCATGAAAGCGGGCGCGTCCAAGGCCCAAATCGACACCGTCGTCACCCAAATCCGCACCCTGGGCTGCCAGGCGCACCTCTCGCAGGGCACCGAGCGCACCATCATCGGCGTGATCGGCGACGAGCGGCAACTGAACCCCGACAGCTTCCAGATGATGGAGGGAGTGGAAAAGACGTTGCGCGTATTGAGCCGCTTCAAGCTGGCAAGCCGGGACTTTCACCCCGAAGATACCCTGGTCAAGTTCAATGGCGTGACCGTCGGGAGCAAGGACATCGTCGTGATGGCGGGGCCCTGCGCGGTGGAAAGCCGCGAGCAGATGCACGAGGTCGGCTGGGCGCTCAAGGAGATCGGCATCAAGGTGCTGCGCGGCGGGGCCTACAAGCCGCGCACCTCGCCCTATAGCTTTCAAGGCCTGGGGCGCGATGGGTTGGAGATCCTGGCCGAGGTCCGCGAAGAGACCGGGCTCGCCGTCGTCACCGAGGTCATGGACCCCAAGGACGTAGAGATGGTCTCCGAGCACGTCGATGTCTTGCAGGTCGGCGCGCGCAATATGCAAAACTATGCCCTCCTCCACGCCGTGGGCGAGCTTGGCCGGCCTGTCCTGCTCAAGCGCGGCATGATGTCCACCATCGAAGAGCTGCTCATGTCCGCCGAGTACATCCTCTCCCATGACAACAACCAGGTCATGATCTGCGAGCGCGGCATCCGCACCTTTGAGACCTACACGCGCAATACTCTGGACATCAACGCCGTGCCCGCGCTGAAACAGCTCTCGCACCTGCCCGTCATCGTGGACCCCAGCCATGGCACCGGCCGCTGGGAGTTGGTCAGCCCCATCTCCAAGGCGGCGCTGGCCGCCGGCGCCGACGGGCTAATCCTGGAGGTGCACCCGCACCCCGCCCAGGCGCTCTCCGATGGCGCGCAATCGCTCAAGCCGGAGACGCTGGACAAGCTGATGCGCGAGCTCAAGCCGCTCTCGCAGGCGCTGGGGCGAGACCTGCTATGAGCGGCGACGCCTCCGCGGAACCCGACTTTGCCATCCTGCCCTCGGCCACGGTAGCCATCGTGGGCCTGGGGCTGATGGGCGGCTCGCTGGCCCTGGCGCTGCGTCAGAGCCGCGCCTGCCGGCAGGTGCGCGGCATCGCACGGCGGCCCGAGACCGTGGCCGAGGCGCTGGCGCGCCGCGTCGTCGACGTGGGCGCCACCGAGCTGGAGGAGGGCGTCGCCGGCGCCGACGTGGTGGTGCTGGCCGTGCCGGTGCGCGCCATCATCGATATGATCCCGCAGGTCGGCGCGCTGATGCAGCCAGGAAGCCTGCTGGTGGACCTGGGCAGCACCAAGCGCGAGATCGCCCAGACCATGAACCGGCTTCCGCCCCAGGTGCAGGCCATCGGGGGCCACCCCATGTGCGGCAAGGAGAGCAGCGGGCTGGAATCCGCCGACCTGACGCTCTACCGGGGCGCCACCTTTGCCCTGACGCCGCTGCCGCGCACCAGCCCGCGCAGCCTGGCGCTGGCTCGCGAGCTGGCCCACGCCGTGGGAGCGCAGCCGCTGGTGGTGGAGGCCGAGCAGCACGACCGGCTGGTGGCGGCCATCAGCCACCTGCCCTACCTGCTGGCCGCCAGCCTGGTGGCAACGGCTCGCACGGTGGCCGAGGGCGATCCGCGGGTGTGGCAATTGGCCGCCAGCGGCTTCCGCGACACCTCGCGCCTGGCCGCCAGCGATGTGCGCATGATGCTCGATATCTTGATGACCAACCGCGCCGCCATCGGCGAGATGATCGACCTGGCCCAGGCCAACCTGGACGAGCTCCGGGGGTTGATCACCGCTGAGGATGAAGGCGCCCTGCGGGAGCGGCTCTCCGCCCTGCAGCGGCAGCGCGCGCCCATGTTCGGAAAGGGGAAGTCATGAGCGATCCCTTGATCGTCCGCCCGGCCGCGCGGCTGCGCGGCGAGGTCCGGGTCCCGCCGGACAAGTCCATCTCGCACCGCGCCGCGCTCTTTGGGGCCATCGCCGCCGGCGAGACCCGCGTGCAGGGCTTTCTCGACGCCGAGGACTGTCTGGCCACCTTGCGCTGCCTCCGGGCGCTGGGCGTGCAGATCGACGAGGAGGGGCGCGATCGCCTCGTCGTGCACGGGCGGGGCCTGCGTGGGCTGCAGCCCCCCACCGTCCCGCTGGACTGCGGCGGATCGGGCACCACCATGCGCCTGATCTCGGGCATCCTGGCCGGGCAAACCTTCGATTGCGTCCTCACCAGCAACGAGGCCCTGCGCAAGCGCCCCATGGACCGCGTCATCGAGCCGCTGCGGCGGATGGGCGCGGACATCTCGGGCGACCGCGACCGCTTTCCCCCGCTGCGCATCGGCGGCGGCCAGATTCATGGCATGGTCTACCATCTGCCCGTGGCCAGCGCGCAGGTCAAGTCCTGCCTGCTCTTGGCCGGGCTATACGCCACGCAGCCCACGGTGCTCCACGAGCCAGCGCCTTCCCGCGACCACACCGAGCGGATGCTGCGGGCCATGGGCGTCAAGGTCGATCACCAGGACGGGGTGATCACCCTGCAGCCGCCGCCCACCGGCCAGCCGCCGCTGGCGCCGCTGGACATCCGGGTCCCCGGCGATTTCTCCTCGGCGGCCTTTTTCCTGGTGGGGGCCAGCCTGCTTCCCAACTCGTCCCTGCGCCTGCTGGACGTGAACGTCAACCCCACGCGCACCGGCCTATACGATGTCCTGATTCGCATGGGCGCGCGCATCCGACTGGAGAACGAGCGCACTCTGGGCGGCGAACCGGTGGCCGACCTGGAGGTGGGGCATAACCCACTGGAAAGCACGGTGGTGGGCGGGGATCTGGTGCCGCGCATGATCGACGAGTTCCCCATCCTCGCCGTGGCCGCCACCCAGGCCCAGGGCGTCACGGTCATCCGCGACGCCGCCGAGCTGCGCGTGAAGGAGAGCGACCGCGTGGCCACCACCGTGGCCGAGCTGAGCCGCCTCGGCGCGCGCATCGAGGAGCGCCCCGATGGCTTTGTCGTCACCGGCCCCACGCCCCTGCAAGGCGCCGAGGTGGATTGCCACAAGGATCACCGCCTGGCCATGAGCCTGGCCATCGCCGGGCTGGTTGCCCGCGGCGAGACGGTCATCCACAACGCGGGGAGCATCGCCGACTCGTTTCCCGGCTTTGCCGAGATGCTGGAGGGGATCATCGCGCCGCTCGACGCGGAGAGGAGGGCGTAATCGTGTCCACCTCGCTCAATGGCCGGACGAAACTGGTGGGCGTGATGGGCTGGCCGGTGGAGCACAGCCTCTCGCCGCAGATGCACAACGCCGCCTTTGCCGCCCTCGGACTCAACTGCTGCTATGTGCCCTTGGCCGTGCCGCCCGATCACCTGCCGCAGGCGGTGGCGGGGCTGGCCGCGCTGGGCTTTGTGGGCAGCAACGTCACCGTCCCGCACAAGCAGGCGGTCTGGGCTTGCGTGGACGAGCTCTCCGAGGACGCCCAGGCCGTGTCGGCGGTAAACACCCTGATCCGCCGCGACGGCAAATGGGTGGGCGGCAACAGCGACATCCCGGGTTTTCTCATGAGCCTGGAGGAGGAGGGATTTCTCCCTCGGGGCAAGCGCGCCCTGGTGCTGGGCGCGGGCGGCGCCGCCCGTGGCATCGTCTATGCCCTGGCGCGGGCCGGAGCCCAGGTCACCCTGCTCAACCGCACGGTGGAGCGCGGCGAAGCCCTGGTGCGCGAGATATCGCGCCTGCTGCCAGGCCGGTCGCTCGAGGCGCGCGCCCTGCTCCCCGAAGAGCTCGGCAAGGCCCGCGACGACGCCGAGTTGCTGGTCAACACCACGCCGCTGGGGATGTGGCCCCGCGTGGAGGCCTCGCCCTGGCCGGATGACCTCCCTTTCCCCGCGCACCTGACCGTCTTTGACCTGGTTTATAACCCCCTGCGGACCCGGCTGCTGTCGCAGGCGCAAGCGGCGGGGGCCAAGGCCATCGGCGGGCTCAAGATGCTGGTCTATCAGGGGGCCATCTCGTTCCGCTGGTGGTTCGACGTGATGCCCCCCACCGACGTGATGTACCGCGCCTGCGTCGACGAGATGGCGAGGAGGTGAGGCCATGCTGAGGTTCCTGACCGCGGGCGAGTCCCATGGGCCCTGCCTGACCATCATCATCGACGGGCTGCCCGCGGGGCTGCCCCTGAGCGAGGAGATGATCGCGCGAGACCTGGCCCGGCGACAGCAGGGCTATGGGCGCGGCGGCCGCATGCGCATCGAGCAGGACCGCGCCGAGATCGCCGGCGGCGTCATCCGCGGCCTGACCACCGGCGCGCCGCTGGCGCTGCGCATCGAAAATCGCGATTGGGCCAACTGGAAGGATCGCGATTGGCCCGCCCTCACCGTGCCGCGGCCCGGCCACGCCGACCTGGCCGGCGCGCTCAAATATGGGCTGGACGACGTGCGCCCGATCCTGGAGCGGGCCAGCGCCCGCGAGACGGCGGGGCGCGTGGCGGCGGGGGCGGCAGCGCGGGCCCTGCTGGCCGAGTTCGGCGTCCGCATCAGCAGTTATGTGACCGAGATCGGCGGCGCCCTCGCGACCATATCCGAGGGGACCGCGCTGGACGAGCTCCTGACCCTGGCCGAAGCGTCAGACGTGCGCTGCCCGGACGCCGCGGCGGCGCAGGCCATGCGGCTGCGCATCGACGAGGCGCGGGCCGCGGGCGATAGCCTGGGCGGCGTCTTTTGCGTGGCGGCGCAGGGCGCGCCGCCGGGGCTGGGCAGCCACGCCCAATGGGACCGGCGGCTGGATGCGGCGCTGGCGGCGGCGGTGATGAGCATCCCCGCCATCAAGGGCGTGGAGATCGGCCCCGCCTTTGAAAACGCGCGGCGCCCCGGCACGCAGGTGCACGACGCCATCCTGCCTTCCGCGGAGGGCCACCGGGCGCTCCGCCGCGCCAGCAACCGCGCCGGCGGGATCGAGGGAGGCATCTCCAACGGGGAGCCGATCCTCGTGCGCGCCGCCATGAAGCCGATCCCCACCACCATCACGCCGCAGCCCACCGTGGACCTGCTCACGGGCGCGGCCGCGGCCACCGAATACCAGCGCTCTGACGTCTGCGCCGTCCCGGCGGCGAGCATCGTCGGCGAGGCGATGGTGGCCTGGACGCTGGCCGACGCGTTGCTGGCCAAGCTCGGCGGCGACTCGCTGGCCGAGATGCGCCGCCACTTCCTGGCCGGGATGGGGGGCTAGATGGGGAACGGCTACCGCAACATTGTCATCACCGGCTTTATGGGCACGGGCAAGAGCCGAAACGGCCGTCAAGTCGCCCAGCGCCTGGGCTGGGAGTTCATCGACATGGACGCCGTCATCGAGGCGCGGGCGGGCAAGGCCATCGCCGATATTTTCGCGCAGGACGGCGAGCCGGCGTTCCGCCGGATGGAGGCCGACCTCTGCCGCGAGCTGGCCGAGCGCGAGCACGTCGTCATCAGCACCGGCGGCGGCGCGCTGGTGGACGACGCCAATCGCCGCGCCCTATCGCGAAACGGGCTGGTGATCTGCCTGGATTGCGAGTTCCCCGAGCTGTGGCGGCGGCTGAGCCAGGCCCAGGACCGCCCCATGCTCTACGCCGACGACCGCCGGGCGCGCATGGAGGAACTGCTGGCCCGGCGCGCGCCCGCCTATCAAAAGATCGCCTACCACCTGGACACCACGGAGAACCAGGCCGGCGAGGTGGCCGAGGCCATCGTCCGGCTCTGGCAGGCCGGCGCGCGAGTCATCGCGGTGCGCGGGCCCGCGGGCGAGTACCCAATCCATGTGGGGCGGAGGCTGCTGGCCCAGGCAGGCGAGCTGCTGCGCCAGCGCGAGCTGCGCGGCAAGGTCGGACTGGTGAGCAATGCAACCGTGGCGCCGCTCCACGCCCCGGCGCTGGAGGCCGGGCTGCGCCAGGCGGGCCTGGACGTGGCGCGCTGCCTGATGCCCGACGGCGAGATTCACAAGACCCTGGAGACGGTTCGGGACCTCTATGACCAGTTCGTCGCCGCGGGGCTGGCCCGCGATAGCGCCATCGTGGCGCTGGGCGGCGGCGTGGTCGGCGATGTGGCGGGCTTTGCCGCGGCCACCTATATGCGCGGCGTGGCCCTGGTCCAGGCGCCTACCACCCTGCTGGCCATGGTGGATTCCAGCGTCGGCGGCAAAACCGCCGTGGACCTCCCCGCCGGCAAGAACCTCGTCGGCGCCTTCAAGCAGGCCGAGTTGGTGCTGGCGGACCTGGACACGCTGGAGACGCTCCCCCCCGCCGAGCTGCGCTCTGGGCTGGCCGAGGCGATCAAGCACGGCGTCATCGCCGCGCCCGCGCTTTTCGAGCATTTCGAGCGCGGCGGCTCAGCCACGGAGCCCTGGGCGCTGGCCGAGGCGATCCAGGTCAAGGTGGATGTGGTGGAGGAGGACCCCTACGAACAGGGGCAGCGCGCCGTGCTCAACCTGGGGCATACCTTTGGCCACGCCCTGGAAAAGCTGAGCGACTTTCGCCTGCGCCACGGCGACGCGGTGAGCATCGGCATGGTGGCGGCAGCGCGGCTCGCCGTGGCGCTGGGGCTGGCCGAGCGCGCCCTGGCCGAGCGCATCGGCGCCTGCTTGCGACTGCACGGCCTGCCCACGGCGCTCCCCGCCCACGCGCCGGAAACGATCTGGGAGGCGATGGGCAGCGATAAAAAGAAACTGGGCGGCAGGCTCCGCTTTGTGCTGCCCCGAGCCATCGGCGATGTCATCATCAGCGACGAGGTGTCGCGGGAAGCGGCGCTGAGCGTCCTGCAAGCCATGCGGGAGGAGGCGACATGAAGAGGATATTGGTGATCCACGGCCCGAACCTGAACCTGTTGGGCACCCGCGAGCCGGGGGTGTATGGCAGCGTGACCCTGGACGACATCAACCAGCGGCTGCTGGCCCAGGCGGCGGAGCGGGGCGCCGAGCTGAGGATCGTGCAATCCAACCACGAGGGGGCGATCATCGACGCCATCCACGAGGCGCGTGGCTGGGCCGAGGGGATCCTCATCAACCCCGGCGCCTACACCCACTATAGCTATGCCATCCGCGACGCCATAGCCGCCGTGGGGCTGCCTGCGGTGGAGGTGCACCTCTCCAACGTGCACGCGCGGGAGACCTTTCGCCACACCTCGGTCATCGCGCCGGTCTGCCGCGGGCAGGTGGTCGGCTTGGGCTGGAAGAGCTATGCCCTCGGGCTGGCCGCGCTGCTGGACGAGTAGCGTCTATCCCCAAACGAGAACAGGCCGGGGCGGGACTCGCCTCGGCCTGTTATGTTTGGCCCCGTTACCCTTTGAGGTATGTGTGCATCCACCGGATCTGCTTTTCCACCACGCCGGGGAAGCGCTCGTGCACGCCAAAGGTGGAGACCATGATCTCCTTGGTCACTTGCAGTGCGTTATAGGCGGCAAAGACCGTGGAAGGCGGGCAGATCAGGTCTTGCAAGCCCACGGTAACGTAGGTGGGGCACTGGATGCGCCCGGCCAGGTTCATCGCGTCGAAATAGCTCAAGGTGCGAAAGACCAGGTCATCGGTGCCGGGCTGGTAGCGGATATAGTCGCCGATCTCGGTATAGGGCCGGGCGTTCGAGACGTCCACCGCGCGCCGATAGTGGCAGAGGAAGGGCACCTCGGAAAAGGCCGCCGCCGGGCGGGGATCCAGCCCCGCCGCCGCCAGGGTTAGGCCGCCGCCCTGGCTCACGCCCGTCACGCCGATGCGCCGGGCATCCACGCCGGGCTGCTGGCAAACGAAATCCAGCGCCCGCACGCAATCGACGAACACGCCCCGATAGTAGTGGCGCTTGGGGTCGCTGATCCCTTGCGTCATCCACCCCGTGATGTGCCCCTCCGGGTACACGCTCCCGTCGGTGCTGAGCCCGCCCTGGCCGCGCACGTCGATGGCCAGCGTGGCGTAGCCCATCAGCGGCCAGAGGAATATCTCGTTGCTCATGCGGTGGACGCCGCCGCTGTAGCCATGATAGATCACGATGGCCGGGAACGGCCCCTTCCCCTCCGGCGCCAAGTAGCGGCCCGAGATAAGGGCGTCATCCCAGCTGCGGTAGGTGGCGCGATAGGCGCGCACGCCGGGGAGCGGCAGGTCCGCCTCCAGTTGCAGTTGGGGCTCCAGGGGGATGCGGCTCGCGCTTTGCAGCGTCTCGGCCCAAAAGGCGTCGAAATCCGGCTCGCGGGTTGCCGCGGGGCGATAGGCGCGCAGTTGGTCCAAAGGCATATCGATGATAGGCATGGGAATCCTCCTCTCGTGTCGTCGGTCCTCGCCAGTATAGACGGATCGCCCCGCCCGGCAAGAGTTGGCGGTTGGCCCGCAATGGGCTAGAATGGCGCGGAGCAAAGAGCCATGAGCTGGGAACGGCGCCAATTCTATCTCCTCAAAGGGGTCAATAAGGCCATCCGCGACTATGAGATGATCGCCGAGGGCGACCGCATTGCCGTGGCGCTCTCGGGCGGCAAGGATAGCCTGACGCTGCTGCAACTGCTGCTGGCGCGGCAACGGACGGCGCGCGAGCGTTACGAGCTGTGCGCCGTGCACGTGCGCCACGAGGCGGAAGAATGCGGCGGGCCGGTGGACCTGGCGCCGCTGCTGGCGTATCTGGCCCAGCGCGGCGTTGCCTGCGAGGTAGCGACCCTGGAGTCGCCCGGCGTGGCGCGGCGGGAGCGGGCCTCCCCCTGTTTCCACTGCGCCTGGCGGCGGCGCAAGGCCCTCTTCCAAGCCGCCGTCGCCCGGGGGTGCAACAAGGTGGCCTTTGGCCATCATGCCGACGATATCGCCCAGACCACCCTGTTGAACCTCTTTTTCCATGGCAAGGTGGAGACCATGGAACCGCGGGTGGCCTTTTTTGAGGATCAACTGACGGTGATCCGCCCGCTGGCCTATATCCGCGAGCGGGAGATCGCCGCCTTTGCCCTGGCCGCCGGGTTGCCGGTGGTCGCCCAGCATTGCGCCGGGGCGGACCGCTCCCAGCGCGAGCTGATGGGCCAGATCATCGAGCAGGTGGGGCGGGTCAACCGCAAGGTGCGCATCAACCTCTTTCGCGCGGCGACGCGGCTGCCCGTGGCCCGTCCCCGGCATGGCGGCCCAGGTGAGGGCGCGCCGCCGGAGGAGGGTGAGTGAGCGCGTCAGCGCGCCGCTTGCTGCCCGCGCCAGAGGCGCATGGCGCCATCCACCACCGCGCCGAGGCCCACGCCCAGGCAGAGGCCAAAGGCCAGGTTGGCCGCCAGGACCCCGATGGCCAGGCCCGCGACGAACCCCGCCACCACCGCCGAACCTTCACGATAGGCGAAACGCGATAGGATGCTCATGCGATCGCTCCTTCATGGTAACATATCGCTCTAGTGTAATGCTACACCCATCGCCAATCGCCTGCCTGACGCCCCGCTGACATCAGGCAACCAGCTCACGGTCAGATCATTTCAGGAATGGAGGCAACATGGAACCCGAGTTGATAGCCGACTATGGTTGCGTCATCGGCGAGGGGCCGCTCTGGCATCCCACGGAAAAGCGGGTCTATTGGACCGATATCGCCACGGGGCGGCTCTTCCGCTACGACCCGGCCACCAGCCAGCACGAGCAGTTCTATCAGGGGGACATCGTGGGGGGCTTTACCATCCAGGCGGATGGGGCGCTCTTGCTGTTCATGGCCAAGGGCGCCATCAAGATCTGGCGCGACGGCCGCCTGACGACCATCGTCGACGGGATCCCCGGCGAGGAAGCCTCGCGCTTTAACGATGTGATCGCCGATCCCGCGGGGCGCGTCTTTTGCGGGACCATGTCCAGCCCGCAGCACGCCGGGCGCCTCTATCGCCTGGACACCGACGGCGCGCTGACCAAGGTTCTGGATGGCGTGGGGACCTCCAACGGCCTCGGCTTCACGCCCGACCGCAAGCAGATGTATTACACCGACACCGGCGCCCGGGAGATCTATCTTTTCGACTATGACCGGGCGAGTGGCGCCATCACCAATCGGCGGGCCTTTGCCCGCGTGCCCAACCGCCCCGGGGAGGGCGGCCCGGACGGCATGACCGTGGACGCGGAGGGGTACGTCTGGTCGGCGCGCTGGGGCGGGAGCTGCCTGGTCCGCTACGCCCCGGACGGCGCCGAGGTCCAGCGCATCCACTTTCCCGCCCAGCGGGTCTCCAGCGTGATCTTTGGCGGCGAGGACTATGCCGACATGTACGTCACCACCGCCGGGGGCGAAAACAAGGCCGAGCTGGGCCCTGGCGCCGGGGCGCTCTATCGCGTGCGCTCGGGCGTCAAAGGGGTCGCCGAGTTCCCGTCGCGGGTGAGGCTGTCCTAGGGCCGGGCGAAGCGCTGCCGGATCGCGTCCAAGCGGCCCTCGTCCACGGCGCCCTTGAGGTTATAGAGGACCACGCCGGAGGAGCCCGGCGACTCCAGGGCCGCGTCCATCGCCTGGGCGAATTCGCCGTCGGACAGGGCATCAGGCTGGCTCATCGTCTGGATGATGGGCCAGACCGGCTTGCCCGAGAGCTGGCCGACGTGGTCGGCGATCTCGGCGATCCACGAGACAGGACGGCCGCACATGCGGTGATAGACCATGGGCGAAAAGACGTCCACGTGCGCTCCCAGGGCGGCGAAATCCTGGCCCATGATGCGCGTGATGGCCCCCTCGCGCTCATCGCGAGGCCAGGGGACGACGAACAGGCCCACCAGGCAGGAACGCCGCGCCTGGGCCGCCACCACCTGCCGCGCCTGCGCCACCCAGCTCGTGATCTGCCGGCATTTCCAGGCCGTCCAGGCCGCCGCATGGCGAGCCAAGATCAGCGCGGCGGCGGCCTGCGGCTCCCGCTCCGGCAGGTCCAGGCCCGTCTCCTGGCTGAACAGGCGCAGCGAGATAGGGTCGAAGGAGGTCTGATAGAGCCGCGGCTGCGGCGACTCCCAGCGCGAAGGCCAGCGGATGAAATCCAGCCAGACGCCATCCACGTCGTGCTCGCGCACGAGCCACCCCAATTGCTCCAGCAATCCCTCCCTCACGGCGGGGATGCTGGGCGTGACGCCGGCATACCACTCGACCACCGGCAGCGGCTCGCCCTCCGCGGTGAGGGGGCGGCTCTCGGGGTGCGTCTCCCACCATTGCTGGCGCACAAAGCAGCCGAACTCGGCATAGACCGGCAGCCCCGCCCCGTGGGCCGCGGCGACAAAGCCTTCGTCCTGGTAGCCGCCGAACACCGCGTCCGCGCCCCAATGGCGCAGCAGGTTCACCATCTGACCGGGCCGCAAGCTCCTAAAGGGCTCGAGCTCGGGCGAAAAGCCGTACAGCGCCTTCACCTTGGCCATCTCCCCGCCTCCCTTCTCACTCCCATTATAGGCGGCCTCTCCGGCCTGCCAAGGAGCCGCCAGCCCCAGCCTTGCGGGCTGGCCCGTTCGGAGTATAATCCCATCAGCACGTCACAGGAGCGGAAAATGCCACAAGACTTGACCTTTCTCATCGGGGTCTTTGTGATCTTTATCGCCCTGACGGTGGTGCCGAACATGATCCAGCGCCGCCGCCATGAGCAGGAACTGGCCAGCGTCCATCGCGGCGACTGGGTGGTCACCGTCGGCGGCATCATCGGCCAGGTGCAGCTCATTGGCCCGCAAGAGGCCACCCTGCGCATCAGCGCCACCAGCGAGCTGACCATCATCCGCCAGGCGATCCGCGGCCGCGTCGCCGCCCGGCCCACCTTTGCTAAAGCCCCCACGGAAGAGGCCACGTCCGAGGACGAGAACGCCTAGAGGGGATATCCTTGAACCTCGAAGCGCGGGTCGCCGCGGCCAAGGTCGCCAAATACGCCACCGACGAGAGCGGAGACACCATCGAGATGGTGGAGCGTCCCCGCGGGGGGCTCTCCGTCGTCATCGCTGACGGCCAGCGCAGCGGCAAGCCCGCCAAGGCCATCAGCAATATCGTCACGCGCAAGGCCCTGGCCCTGTTGGCGGAGGGCGTGCGCGATGGCGCCGCAGCCCGCGCCGCCCACGACCACCTTTTCACCGAGCGGCGGGGGCAGGTCTCTGCCACGCTCAACATCGTCTCCGTGGACCTGCTCACCCGCACATTGGTGATCTCGCGGAACAGCCACTGCCCCGTCTATGTCCTCACCCCCGCCGGATTGCAGTGCCTGAGCGAGCCCAGCCAGGCCGTGGGCATCTATGCCCGTACCAAGCCCCTCATCACCGAGCTGCCATTGGAGCCGAACACCCACATCGTGATCTTTACCGACGGCGTGCTGGAGGCGGGCGCGCGCGAGGGGTCCAAACTCGACCTTCCCGCGCTGATCACCCAACTGCTGAGCGACCCCGCGGCGACGGCCCAATCCGCCGCCGATGGGCTGCTGAGCGCGGCCATCGCGCTGGATCGCGGCCGCCCCAGCGATGACATGACCGTGCTGGTGCTCTCCATCGTCCCCCAGGCGGACGGCGATTCCACGCGCCGGCTGACCGTCCGCTTCCCCATCGAG
>JAAYEA010000092.1 GCA_012689325.1 Chloroflexota bacterium | reverse complement strand
CCCCGTGGCCGCCCTCTTGGCCCCGTGGCCGCCCTCTTGGCCCCGTGGCCGCCCTCTTGGCCCCGTGGCCGCCCTCGTCACGGGGCAACCACGGGGGGTTGCCCCTACACACCCGCCTAATCCTCCAGCGTGTGCGCGTCCCACATCGCCCAGCCGACGCGCACCGCGTCGCCCACGGCGAACTCGCCCAGGCCGCGCCCGTCGATGTTTTGCAGCCGCGCCACGGCCCGCACGCCGTTGGCCAGCTCCACCACGAACTCGGTGTCGGTGCCGATATAGATCACCTCGCGCACCGTCCCGCTCAGGCCGTTGCACTCGGTGGCCGGCGGGTAAAGCATCAGCTTTTCCGGCCGCACGCAGACGGTGACCTCGGTGCCGGCGGGCCAGGGCTCCGCGTCCGGGCGGATCAGCGCGCGCTCGGCGCCCACCTCCACCACCGCGCCGTCCGAGCCGGTCCCGCCCAGCACCCCCTCGATAAAGTTGCTCTCGCCGATGAAATTCGCCACAAAGCGCGTCGCCGGCTGCTCATAGATCCCCACCGGGTCGCCCACCTGGATGATGCTCCCCTCCGCCATCACGGCGATCCGGTCCGACATGGTGAGCGCCTCTTCCTGGTCGTGGGTCACATAGATAAAGGTGATCCCCACCTCTTTTTGCAGTTGCTTCAGCTCGATCTGCATCGCCTTGCGCAGCTTCAGGTCCAGCGCGCCCAGCGGCTCGTCCAACAGCAGCACCGACGGCTCGTTGATCAGCGCCCTCGCCAGGGCCACGCGCTGCTGCTGCCCGCCGGAGAGCTGCGCGGGCTTGCGCTTGCCCACGTCGGGCAGCCGCACCATCTCGAGCGCCTCTTGCACCCGGCGCTCCTGCTCCTTCTTGTCCACCCGCTTGATCGCCAGGCCAAAGGCCACGTTCTGCGCCACGGTCAGGTGCGGAAAGAGCGCATAGTTCTGGAACACCGTGTTCACCGGCCGGTTATAGGGCGGCACGTGGCTCATCGCCTGCCCCTCGATATAGACCTCGCCCGAGGTGGGGGTCTCGAACCCGCCCACCAGCCGCAGCGTCGTCGTCTTGCCGCAGCCCGAGGGGCCCAACAGCGTGAAAAACTCGCCGGGGTGGATGCCCAAATTGATGCCGTTCACGGCCCCCACCCGCGGGTCGCCGTGCTCCCCGCCATAGACCTTGACCAAGTCCTTGAGCTCTACAGAATAACCTTTCATCACTTACTCCCGGCGCCGCAGCCACTCGGAAAAGGACAACAACACGATGGAGGCCACCATCACCACCGCCGCCAGGGTGACGACGATGGGGAGCCTCAGCGGAAAGCGCAACTGCGAATAGAGATAGATCGGCAGCGTGGCCTCGGAGCCGCTCAGGAAAAAGCTGACGGCGAACTCGTCAAAGGAGGTGGTGAACGAGCTGAGGAACGCGGCCAGGATCGCCGGCGCGCAGATGGGCAGCGTGACCTTGAACAGCGTCTGCCAATAGGTGGCGCCGAGGTCCTGGGAGGCCTCCTCCAGGCTGGCGGGAAAGCCGGCCAGCCGCGCCGCCACGATCAGCATCACATAGGGGATGTTGACGATCACATGGCCCACGCCCACCGTCACCAGCGACCGGGGGATGTCCAGCGAGCTAAAGAGGATGAGTAGCGCCACGCCCAGCACCACGTAGGGGATGACCATGGGCATGGCGGCCACGGCCAAAAAGAGCCCGCGCCCCGGGAAGCGGAAGCGCATCAGCCCCAGCGCGGCCATGGTCCCCAGCGTCGTCGCCACCGCTGAGGCGGCGATGCCCAGGAAAAAGCTGTTGCGCACCGCGCGCAAGAGCTCCGTCGCCCCCAGCAGCGCCTGGTACCACTTGAGCGTGAACCCCTTCAGCGGAAAGATCAGCATCACCGAGTCGTTGAAGGAAAAGATCACCAGCATCAGGATGGGCAGGTAGAGGAACGCCACCACCGCGATGAAATAGAGCGTGCCGCCCGAGAGCTTTGATCTGCGCGTCATTTCGCCTCCTCGAGGGGCAGGAGGTAGGCGAAGCGGCTCAGCGCCCCCAGGATGATCAGCATCAGCAGCAGCATCACCAGGCTCATCAGCGAGCCCATCGGCCAGTTAAGCGCCGAGACGAACTGGCTCTGAATGATGTTGCCGTACATGACGCCGTCCACGCCCCCCACCAGCGCGGGGGTCACCCACTCACCCAGGGTGGGGATAAAGATAAAAAAGAAGCCCGCCGCGACGCCGGGCAGGCTGAGGGGCAGCGTCACGCGCAGAAACGCCTTCCAGGGCGGGCAGCCCAGGTCGGCGGCGGCCTCCAGCAGGCTCTTGTCGATCCGCTGCAACGCGGCAAAGATCGGCAGCGCCACGAAAGGCAGCCACGAATAGATCAGCGCCACGATCACCGCGTTCATGCTGTAGAGGAGGATCGGCCGCCCCTCCTCGATGAGCCCCAGCGACAAAAGGAGCGAGCTGAGCAGCCCCTCGGAAGAGAGGATCATCTTCCAGGAGAGGATGCGCAGCAAAAAGCTGGTCCAGGCCGGGGCGAGGATCAGGGTCAGCAAGGTGGAGCGCTTGGCGCCGGCGCGAAAGACCAGGTAATAGGCGGCGGGGTAGGCCAGCACCACGCAATAGAGCGAGGTCCGCAGCGCCACCAGGATCGATTTCAGCAGCAGCCGCTGAAAGCTGGTGCTGGCGAGGAAGTCGCGATAGTTGTCCAGCGTCCAGATCTGGCGCTCGGCGCCAAAGCTCCCCGCCCGAAAGCTGAAACTGCCCATCACGAGCATGGGCAGGACGAAAAAGAAGAGCAGCAACAGCGCCGGCGGGATCATCAGTACCGCGATGCGGCTACGTTGGTTCACGACAGATGCGCGTCCTTTCGAGATGCGTAGACGACCTGACAGGTTCCCGTCGGTTGCGTCGCCGACAGAGGCTCGCCGTGTGCCAGCGAGCCGCCGTCACCGAGACCGGCTTTGGGAACCTGTCAGGTCAGGCTTGCGGCTTACGGCGCGGCCTTGACTTCATCCCACAGGGTGATCCAGGCCTGCCGCTGCGATTCGGTGAGCGGCTTGAAGAACTGGGTGCGCTCGATCACATCCGGCTTGTCCAGCGACATGGCCGCGATGTATTCGGGGTTGACGTTGTTCAGCACGGCCTGGTTGGCGGCGCCATAGGCGTACTGGTTGGCCATCTCGGTCATCGAATCCACCGAGATCATGGCGTCGATATAGTCCAGCGCCAGGTCCTTGTTCTTGGAGGCCTTGGTGAGGGCATAACCATAGACCCAGCCCAGGCGGCCTTCCTTGGGCTCGATGTACTCCACCGGCACGCCCTCGCCGCTGACGGTGACCCAGGCATCCGGCCAGGTGACGGCCAGCCAGACGTCGCCGGCGGCCACTTGCTGGTTGACCTCGGTATAGTCGGTCCAGTAGCCGAGCAGGTTGGGCTTGAGCTCGATGAGCTTTTGCTTGACGGCGGCCATCTGCGTGTCGTTCATGTTGTAGGCGTCATAGCCCAGCACGGTGGCGGCGATCAGGATGTTGGCCTCGGCCGAGTCAAAGGTGGAGACGTGGCCCTTGTATTGGGGGTCCCACATGTCCGCCCACGAATCGGGCATCTCTTTGACCTTGTCGGTGCGGACCAGCAGCGAGTCATAGCCCCACTCCCAGGGGATCAGGTACTGCTTCCCGTCCACCTGGCCCGCCTTGGCGAGGCTGGGGATGATCCCCGACCAGTTGTCCAGCTTGCTGGTGTCGATGGGCTCCAGCAGGCCGGCGTCCACATAGACGCGCAGCCAGCTGCTGCCGGGGTGCACCAGGTCGGCATAGAAGCCGCTCTGCAGCTTGGCAAAGGCCTCCGGGTCATCGGCAAAGAACGTCCACTGCACCTCTTGGTCGGGGTGCTCCTCCTTAAAGTCGGCCCAAAAGACTTCCTGCTCATAGTCCGCCCAGTCCAGGACCATCAGCGGCCCGGCGGACTTGGCGCCGCAGGCGACGACGACCAGGGCCAGCAGGACGCTGGCGACGGCCAAGAGCCAACGATAGGAACGCTTGTGGTGCATTGCGATTTGCCTCCTTATATGCCAGGCAAGAATAGGGTATGGGACGGCCTGGCTTGGCAACGAATGAAGGGAAAGGCCGCTCCTCGCGCCGGACGCGGCATGGCGCGCCGGTGGGGCGGCGGGTCAGGGCATGGGTGAACGACAGCGTTCAGGGACAGCACCCTATCGGGTGCGCTGGGCTTGACGCGCTCGCGAGGCGGTTGCGCTCCTTAGGCGTCAATGGGGGGGTTGAGGACGGCTTGTGGGTGATGCTGCCACCTCAACGGGATGCACGGGTATTAGTATATATCAATTGCGGAGGATGTCAAGAACTCGCGAGATTTCTCGGGGCTTGGGCAAGTGACGCCCCGATCCGTGGAGGTCGAGGCTTTAGCCGGGTCGGCGGCGGCGGAATCCGGCTGAAGCCTCGGCCTCCCAGACAAGCCGCGGGGCTTGACAGGGCCGGTCAACGGGCCTATAGTCACGCCCGGCGCGGGAGAAAGAGAGGGGTTAGGCGCGATGGTGACAGCGGTCTTTTTTGGCGATAGCATCACGGCGGGCGCCGGCGCGTCCGACCCCACGCGCCGCTGGGCCGACCTGGTGGCCGCGGCGCTGGACTGGGCGGACGCGGTCAACGCGGGGCACAGCGCCACCATCCTGCAGCACACCCCCCAGCGCGCCGTCGCCACGGTGGGGGCCGCCGCCGACCAGAACGGCCGCGACACCTATCTCGACCGCGTGGCCGCCCATCGCCCCGCCTGGGTGCTGATCCTCTATGGCCTCAACGACATGCGCCTGAACGACCCGGCCATCACCGTGGAGCGCTTCCAGGCCGACCTGGGCGAGGTGGTGGATGGGTTGGTCGCCTCGGGCGTCGCCGCGCGGCGGATCGTCATCGGCTCGCCGCCGCACCTCCCCGCCGGCGCCTATGCGCTCCATCCCCCCTGGGATGGCGGCGGCCCCGCCCTGCACGCGCGATATGGCGCCGCGTGCGCCGCGGTGGCCGCCTCGCGGGGCGCCCGCTTCGCCGACGTGCATCGGGCCATGGCCGACGGCGGCGGGGACCGCCTGGTCTCCCCGGACCAGATCCACCCCAACGACGCCGGGCACGCGGTCATCGCCGCGGCGTTCCTCGCCGCCATTCGCGCATCGTAGGGACGCCCCCAGCAAAGAGGGCGGCCACAAGGGCCGCCCCTACATTGGATTTGTAGGGGCAACCCTTGTGGTTGCCCCCCGTGGTTGCCCCCCGTGGTTGCCCCCCGTGGTTGCCCCCCGTGGTTGCCCCCCGTGGTTGCCCCCCGTGGTTGCCCCCCGTGGTCGCCCGGCGGTTGCCCCCCGCCCTATCCGAACGCGGCGTGCATGCGCTCGCAATAATACAACACGTTGGCCCATTCGGCGTCCGGCGGCAGGCGATGGTCGGGGCAGGGAATGTACCCGCCCAGCTCCACCAGGGGCCGCAGCCGCTCCACCTCGGCGTCGATGGCGGCCCGATCGCGGGCAAAGACCTTCTTGTCCGTGCCGCCGACGCCGCGCAGCCCCCGGCCGTACAGCTTGCGCCACGGCGCGATGCTGGCGTCCCAGACCCCCACCTCGATGGGGAACATGGTGTTCACGCCGTTCTCGAACCAGATGGGCACCAGCGCGTCGATCTTGCCGTCGCAATCCAGCGAGACGATGTCCAGCCCATACTGCCCCACCAGCTCGGTGATGCGCTTATAGTGCGGCCCCACCTTGGCGCGAAAGACCGCCGGGTTGATCAGCGGCCCGTTCTTGAAGCAGATGTCCTCCCAAAAGTGGGCGAAATCGTACTTGGCGCCGTCCTCCAGCGACCGCTTGGTGGCCTGGTAGCAGAGCTCGCCCACCGTGTCGATGATCTCGTCCAGCAGCGGCTCGTCGTCCACCAGCAGATAGGAGGAGCCGAGCAGCCCCAGCCAGCCGCGGATCACGCCGTAGAGGCTGCCGCAATGGAGGCCGTAAGGCGTCTCGCGCTGGTTGGCCTGCAGCCAGTCCAGCCCGCCCTCGTCGTAGCGCTTTTCCACGCCGCCGCAATTGACCACCGCGCGGGTCACCCGCTCCGGCGTGAACTGGAGCCGGTGCGCGAACTCGGCCTCCCAGCTTGCGCGGTCCTTGAGCAGGTGGTCGATCTCGGAGGGGATGCCGGTGGCGTCGTCCTTTTGCAGCACGATGGCGCCGTCGCCATTGAGGATCACGCGGCCGCCATCGGGCAGCACCTCCAGCACCTTGCCCTGGATCCCCGGCCGCAGCCCCGTGTGCGGGTGAAAGCACGAGTACCAGTTGAAATCAAAGCCCATCAGCCGGGTGATCTCCTGGTCGGTGGGGTTGCCGTCGCCCCAGCTCGCCGACTGCTCCGCGGTGATGTGCCCCTCCGCCGCCCACTTGGTCAGGGTCTCCCGCCAAAAGCCGAAATGGACCACCGGCAGCCGGTCGTAGGGTTGGTAATGGAGCACGGCCATGGCGCGCTCGCGGTT
>JAAYEA010000579.1 GCA_012689325.1 Chloroflexota bacterium | reverse complement strand
TCGCCGAGCTGCCGGATGGGCTGGCGCGGCCCATCCCCGAGTACGAGGATTGCCGCCGCCTGGCCGAGTCCAGCGGCGCGCCGCTCTGGCAGGTCTACGCCGCCGCCCAGGCGCTGGCGGGGGAGAGTTAACCACCGAGACACAGAGAACACCGAGAGGAAAAAGGGTAGGAGAGAGGAATTCCAACCACCGAGACGCAGAGGACACCGAGAGGACAAAAAGGGTAGGAGAGAGGGATTCCAACCACCGAGACACAGAGAACACCGAGACTGGGACGCAGATCGGCAGGATGAGGAGGATAAGGAAGCAAGTCCGAGGAACCCGCACCCTCTGCGCGTCCTCTCTCCTCCTCACCCCGTTATTCTCCGTGCCCTCTGTGTCTCGGTGGTGAAGCCAAAAAGCCCCTCGCCGCGAACGGGAGGGGCTTTGGACTGCGCGGACTAGTTGCCCGAGGTCAGCGACTTGGCGTCCAGGATGATATCCTGACCGCCGGGGAGCATGATGGTGTTCACCGAGGGGGCCAGCCGGCGCGCCCACTCGTACTGGATCAGGCTGGGGTTCTGCGCCAGTTGCTTGGAGATCAGCTCCAGCGCGGTGGCCTCCGCGGCAGCCTCGAGCTTGCGGGCTTCCGCTTGCCCCTCCGCGGCGATGACGGCGGCCTTCTTTTCGCCCTCGGCCTTGGCCAGGGTGATCTCGACGTCCTTTTGCGCCGCCTGCAGTTCGTACTGCTTCTGGATGGCCGACTGCTCGGCGATCTGCTTGCGCTCGATGGCGGCGTCAAACTCGGCCGAGAAGGTCACGTCGGCCAGTGAGAAGGCGTCCACGACGATATTGTTGACGTTCAGCCGCTGCCTCAGGTCCTCCTCGATCTGATCGCGGATTACCGTCCGCTCCACCAGGATGCGCTCCACCCGGAAGGTGGCGGTGGCGGCCTTGATCGCCTCTTGCATCGCCGGCCCGATGATGATCTCCTCAAAGTTCAGGCCCACCTGCTTGTAAAGCTGGCTCACTTTCTCAGGGTCCAGGTGATAGTTGAGCACGCCGGTGACCTGGATGAGCTGCATATCGGACGAGGCGGCCTCGACGTTCACTTCCACTTTCTTGGTGCGGACATCCACGGCGACGACGCGCCGGGCCATGGGCGGGATCACCAGGTGAAAGCCCTCGGGCAGCGTCCGGTCCTCCGTCGCGCCCAGCATCACCACCACGCCGCGATGCCCTGGGTCGATGATCGTATAGCTGGAAAAGATCACAATCAACACGACCACCAGCAACAGGGCGATCAACAGCGTCTGCCACGGGAACTTGGCGTTTCTTTGCATCTCTCTCTCCTCCAATACGGGTATCTATCATTGTACCGCAACTCGGCCTGGCCGCCAAGCGCGCCGGCGGGCCATGACCCATATCAGCGACTTTTCCCCGCTGATCTTCGTATAATATACGGGAAAGGCGCGGCAGGGTTGCGAGCACCGCGCCACTGGGCGATTTGCGCACGTGTGCAGACGTGGTAGAATGATCTTGCATGATGCCTATGCCCACATATGGAAGGAGAGAAATCCATGGAGGATACCCTCGGCAAGGCGCAGGAACAGAAGGGCAAACTGGAAAAGTTGGCCGAAAAGCTCCCCTTTTACAAGGGGTACAAGGAGAAGGAGCTGCGTCGCGAGACGGACAAACTGCTGCGCGACGACGTGGCGCGACAGCTCGAGGTGCAGTGGCGGCGCGTGGCTGACCTGCAGCGTCAGCTCCTGAGCGGCGGGATGCTGATCTATGTGGACGACCTGCAGACGGTGGAGACCCGGCTGCGCCGCTTCATGGACCGCGTGCGGGGAGCCAGCTACGGCTACAGCGGCGCCTTCAACGTCACCAAGGTGAAAGAGGACACGCTGGACGCCATCTATAACTTTGACATCACCTTGCTGAACAACGTGGAGGCCATCAAGACCGGTCTCGACGACGTCCAGGCCGCCATCGACGCGGGGCAAGAGGTTCCCGCGGCGATTCGCAAGGCCTCCAGCATCGTCGGCGTCGCGAATGACACCTTTGGCGAGCGGGAAAAGATACTAAGAGGCACGGCTTAAGGAGGAATAGCTCATGGTACGCATTGCGGATGTCGTCGTCCAGTACGACGATAACATGACCACCACGGTCGCCTACCACCACCAGATCCAAGACCTGCGCATCGGCTCCCAGATCGTGGTCGGCCCGGCGCAACAGGCGATTTTCGTGCGCGACGGCAAGGCGCTGGATGCCTTTGGCCCCGGCCGCCACACCGTCACCACCGCCAACATCCCCTTGCTC
The DNA here is from genome assembly GCA_012689325.1 of Chloroflexota bacterium. GTDB lineage: Bacteria > Chloroflexota > Anaerolineae > JAAYEA01 > JAAYEA01 > JAAYEA01. Next base: position 7,854 of record JAAYEA010000579.1, on the reverse strand, counting down.
ACCGGCCTGCTGAGCAACATCGTCTTTGGCGGCAACACGCCATTCCAGGCCAGCATCTTTTACACCAGCACCCGCGAGTTCCCGCAGTTGCGCTGGGGCACCGTCCAGCCCATCGCCCTGCAGACGCCGGGGATCGGCCTGGGCTGGCTGCTGATCGGCGCCCACGGCAACTTTGGCGTGCAGCTCTCCGACCCACAGACCTTCCTCAACCAGTTCGTAGGCTTTATCCGCCCCGGCTCGGCCTATACCATCGAGATGCTGCGCGAGCGTATGGTCTCCCTCATCGTCCAGGCCCTCACCGACCTGGTGACCGAGACCGGGCCAGGCACGCTGCAAAAGGCCCAGTCCATGATGGACGAGTTCGCCTCGGGCGTGCAGGCCAAGATCCAGGAAGAGTTTGCGGCCATGGGCTTCCGGCTGACCTTCTTCCGCTTTGGCGGCTTTAGCCCGCAAGAGACCTCGGCCAAGGCGCTGCGCGACATGGGCCTGCTGGACGCGGGGACCTATGCCGTGTTGCAGCAAGCGGACGCCATCCTCGCCGCCGGCAACAAGGGCGTGGACGACCTGGCGGGCCTCGGCGCCGTGCTGGCGGGCAAGGGCGTGCTGACCGCCGGCGGGATCCCCGTTGTGGCGGGCGCGGCCCAGGCGCCGGCGCAGGCCCCGCAGCCTGCCGCCGCCGCGGCGCCGGACGTGATGAGCGCCGCCCAGGCCGCGGCCTACGTCCAGGTGAGCGAGGCGGACATCATCGCCGCCATCGACGCCGGCGAGCTCAAGGCCCGCAAGATCGGCAATTCCTACCGCATCAGCAAAGCGGCCATCGACGAGTATCTGAAGGGCTAGACAGAGCCCTCCCATGTGCCCGGCGTCTTGCGACGCCGGGCATTTTTGTGTGCAAGGGCCGAGGGCGAACTCGTCGGAGGGCGAACACAAGGTTCGCCCCTACAATGGCCCTGGTAGGGGCGAACCTTGTGTTCGCCCTCCCCCCCCCCAAGGCCACGGAATTCGTCGCGCATTGACCCCTGTCGCGATTCGGGGTACAATCGCCGCGTCAGGCCATGATCCGATCACATCACGAGGGAGAAGATCAGATGAAAAAGGCGCTATTGGTGCGGGGCGGCTGGGCCGGGCACGAGCCCTTCCCGGTCTCGGAGATTTTGGGCAAGGCCCTGCGGGAGCACGGCTTTGAGGTCGAGTTCTCGGAGACGCTGGACGTGTTCAAGGACAAGGACAAGCTGGCCAAGCTGGACCTGATCGTGCCGCTGTGGACCATGGGCAAGATCGAGCGGGACCAGCTCGCGGGGCTCTTGGAGGCGGTCAAGGGCGGCGTGGGCATCGGCGGCGTGCACGGCGGCATGGGCGACGCCTTCCGCGAGGCCACCGAGTACCAGTACATGGTGGGCGGCCAGTGGGTGGCCCACCCCGGCAACGACGGCGTCCGCTACATGGTGCACATCGAGCCCACCGACAGCCCCATCACCGCCGGGCTGAAGGATTTCGAGGTGGTCTCGGAGCACTATTACATGCACATCGACCCGGCCATCCGCGTGCTGGCCACCACCCAATTCGGCGACGTGGTGATGCCCGTCACCTGGACCAAGCACTATGGCAAGGGGCGCGTCTTTTATTGCTCGCTGGGCCACGTGGCCAAGGTCTTTGACATCCCCGAGGCGCTGACCATGACCGTCCGCGGCCTGCTTTGGGCGGCGGAAAAGGACTAACCAGCCTGACCTGACAGGTCCTCGACGGGCTCTCCACGACCGGCCCGCTCGCTGCTGACGCGAGCCGCCGGTGGGCGGGAGCGATCCCTGGGACCTGTCAGGTCGTTTTTCCTTCCCCTACGGCAGCTTGGCCGCGATCTCGCGGAACTGGTCGATGGTGAGGGCCTTGAGCGTCACGGTCTTGACGTTCCCGCGCTTGCCCCAAGCCAGCAGGAGCCCGGCCGCCGTCTCGTCGTCGGGCGCCTCCCAGATGTGGATCTCGTCATACTGGCCTATGGTCACGTAGGCGCTGAGGACCTTGATGCCCTTGGCCTCCAAGGTTGCACTCATGGATGTTGGGGCAGTATGTCGCTCCTTGATCCCCTTGATCCCCTGTTCGGTATAGTTGATCAGCGACACATAGATGCCCATCTCGTGCCCTCCTTTTGACCTAACAGATCCTCGGCGGGCCGTCCTCCGGCAGCCATCTCACCACAGAGGCGAGGCGCTGGCACGCCAGGCGGCGCTCTGGGACCTGCCAGGTCCCTCCGGCTACAGCTTGTTCCAGTTCTCGATCGCTTCAGGACGATTCACGCCGATGACCATGCTATAGTTTTCCACGTGCTTGGCCCACTGCGATGTCCACAGGTCCTGGTTCATCGCCGCCAGCACGTCCATGTTGGGGACAGCGTAGAACGTGACGTGGGAGTATTGGCCATCCAGGCCCTGCGCACCAAAGTCGAAGGAGGCGACGGGACGAACGCCCGCCTCCTTCCATTTTTTCGCAATCTGGGCCGCCTCTGCCCAGTCGGCTTTGCGCACCTCCTCAGGGGTGTTCCGCCCCACGAGGCCCACTGCCCAACGCACCATGACGACCATCTCTGCCATTGGGATCCTCCTTGCTCGTTCCTAGTCCGAAGCCATCTCCAAGAGACCAGGCCCCCACGCGGGGCCGCAGCGCCCGGCCCGAGCCCAGCTCGCCTCTTTTCGCGGGCCAGCGATTGGCGCGTGAATACTGGAGAGCAGCCGCTCTAGCGATGGGATGCGGGTGGGTCGCGGGCAGGACAAGTGGCGCGGTAGGGAAAAAGGTGGATGTGCAACGAGGCGACTGTGGGAGTGTGGTCATGCCGCCCTGAGTCTTATTATCATGCAGAAGCGCCCGGTTGTCAAGACCCAGTTTTCAGGGGTGCTTTTCAGTTTTGGGGCAGATTTGGCGTCAATCGCGCCACGCTGCCGTCACCGAGTCCCGCACGGCGATGAATGCGGCATGGAATGCCGACGCCGTGCTACGCCACAGCGCCCGATGGAATCGGGCTTTGCGAGCCTCCGCGACATGGAATGCCGAAAGCCTGATCTCATCAGGCGCCGCCTGGTAGCTCGGCGAGTTCATCGCCGAGCGACTTGGCACAAGCCCTGCCAGTTTTGCACGTCCTCGACTTTCGACTTGCGACTTTCGACTTGCGACGTTCGACTCCTAACTTGCCGCCAGATCCCAATGTCGCATAATTCTGCCCAGGACCACCGACCGCCAAGGAGGCATACCGATGACTGGCTCTGGCGCACCTAAAACCCAAGTGCTCTGGGCAAGTGGCCGCGACGGCTACCACACCTACCGCATCCCGGCGCTGCTGCCGGCGGCCAATGGTGACCTGCTGGCCTTTTGCGAGGGCCGCCGCGATAGCGCCCAGGATTGGGGCCAGATCGACCTGCTGCTCAAGCGCAGCGCCGATGGCGGCCGCACCTGGAGCGCCCAGCAGGTGGTGGCGACCGAGCCCGGGATGACCTGCGGCAACCCCTGCCCCGTGCTGGACCGCGACACGGGGGTCATCTGGCTGCCCTTCTGCAAGAACCGCGCCGATGGCGGCTACCCCGAGATCGTGGCGGGGCGGGCGCCGCGCACCGCCTGGTTGACCCACAGCGCCGACCACGGCCACACCTGGTCCGCGCCGGTAGAGATCACTGCCCAGGTGAAAAAGAACTGCTGGACCGGCTATGCCACCGGTCCGGGCCACGCCCTCCAACTCGCCAGCGGACGGCTGATCATCCCTTGCGACCATTATACCGGCGTCCGCCTGGACCCCAGCGACCCCTACGGCAGCCACCTGATCTACAGCGACGACCACGGCGCCACCTGGCGCCTCGGCGCGGTGTTGAGCCTGCCGGGGAACGAGAGTTGCGCGCTGGAGCTGGACGACGGCGCGGTCTATCTCAACTGCCGCACCCGCAAAGAGCTGAGCGTGCGCAGCTATGGGCTCAGCCGCGACGGCGGGCTCTCGTTCCTCGAGGAGGGGCTGCACCGCGAGCTGGTGGAGCCGCGCGGGGGGCGGGGAGGCTGCCAGGGGAGCTTGCTCAAACTGCCGGCGCCGGATGGCGGGCCGTCGCTGCTCCTCTTTGCCAACCCGGCCACCGCCGGGGAGGCGCGGGTGCGGCTGGCCATCCAGGTCAGCGCCGACGAGGGGCGCACCTGGCGGGAGGCCCGGGTGCTCCGCTCCGGCCCTTCGGCCTATGCGGACCTGGCGCTGGCCCAGCACGGCCAGATCGCCTGCCTGCACGAGGCGGGCGAGCAGATCTACCACGAGCGGATCGACATCTCCCGCTTTGGCGTGGAGTGGCTGCTGGGAAGGTAGCCAAATCCGACAGGTTGCCGGCGAGCTTGCCTCAACGGGCCGACTCGCTTACGGCGCGTGCGCCCGGTCGGGAGAGCAACTGGCGGCAACCTGTCAGACCTTTTTATGCGGCGCTACGGCTGGGTGGCCAGCAGGTCGTCGTACCCTGCTGTGGCGCTGTCCAGGATCACCCCCAGATAGCCAGTGGTGTAGGTCGTATCCTCGCCGATCAGCCGCTTGCTGCCATCCAGGTAAGCCTCGATCCGGTCGCCGCTGACCACCACCTTGATCGTGTACCAGCGGTTCCGCTCGATGGGGAGGGTGCAGCCGACCAGGTTGGTGTAGGACGGACGCTTGCCGATCTGGAACGTCCCGTGGGCGGCGTCCAGCATGATGTCGTAGGAGGAGGCGCCGTCCACCGAGGAGCGGAAGGTCAGTCCGGCGGCGTCGCCGCTATAGATGATGACCTTGCCCTCGTAGGTGAAAGCCGCGCCCGCGACCCCGGTCATGCACCAGTCGGCGCCGGAGGCATACGCGCCTCGCAGATAGCCGCCCGGATTGGTCCAGGTTCCCTCGCCTGGCGTCCACCCGGAGAGATCGCCGTCGTCGAAATCGTCATCGAGGAGCGTCGTGGTCGTGCGCGTACCGGTGGGGGTGGCGGTCGTGGTCGTCGTCCTGGTGGGGGTCCCGGTCACCGTGGCGCCGGCCACGGACGTAGCGGTGGGTCGCGGCGTCTGGGTCCGCGTGGCCGTGGCCGGCGGCTTGACCGTCCGCGTCGGCGTGGGCGTGGGCGGCGTGGGCGGATAGTTGCGCAGGATCAGCGGCAGGTAGACAGGCCGGGAACCTCGCGCCAGCACCAGCGGCACGCAATCTACCGCCTCCAGCTCGGGGGTGTCGCTCACCAGCCAGACCGCCCGGGCGCAGTTTTCCATCTGGCCGCAGGGCGCCTTGATGCGCAGCAGAACGTGCACGATGGCGGCATCTCCGGGACCCAGGGGCCCCACCTGGTCCCAGTGCAGCTCGTTCGGGCCAACATAGGTCGGCAGCGGCGCCGCCCCCACGAACGCGAGGCAGCCGCCGTCGTACCAATCGGTGAGGGCCACGTGGTCAAGAGTCAGGTTGCCCGTGTTGCGGACCACGATCTCGTAATCCACCACGCCGCCCACGGGCACGGGCCCCGGCGGGGCGACCTGGCGCTTGCTGATGCTCAGCCCTGGCTCGGCCCGAACCATGGCCAGTTCGACGCAGGCATCGCTACCCACCTCCTCGCCCTGGGGGCCAAAGGCGTGGGCCAGGGCACAGTTGGCAAAGGGCGAGCAAAAGCCGCGCAGCCGCAGGGTGACGACCCACGAGGCGCTGTCGCCCGTCGGCAGCCCCAGCAGGTGCCAGCGCAGGTGGCCGGGGGCGACGAGGACCGTCGCCGGGCCATCGGAGGCGACGAACTCGGCGCAACCAGGGTCGTAGTGATCCTCCACCACCACGTCGTGCAGCGGGTCGGGGCCGGTGTTGACCACGGTGACGCGGTAGCGGGCCAGCTCGCCCTGCGCCAGGGGCGCGTTCGGCGGCAACCCCGACGGCGTGGGCAGCCGCTCCTTGCGCACCTGGATGCTCGGCGGGCGGCTCCGGATGTCCACCGTGGCGCAGTCATAGGCCATCAGCGGGCTGGCGCCGACGGTATAGTGCGCCTCGGCGCAGTTGAGCGCCCCCAGCGCCGGGTGGATGGCCCGCAAGCGCAGGTTCACCATGTGCTTGGCGCCGGGCGCCAGCGGCCCCAGGTTGTTCCAGTCCAACCGGCCATGCGCCGGGTCCACCGCATCCGGCGGAGGCGCGGCGCTGACGAACTCGAAGTAGGCAGCCTGATAGCCATCATGCAGCGGCACCACCGGCACCGGCGCGTTCCCGACGTTGGTCACCTCGACCTGGTATTCCACCACGTCGCCGACGAAAACCGGGCTGGGCGAGAGCCGCCGCTTGACCAGGCGCAGCTCGGGCCTCGGGCCGCGAATCTCCAGCGGCGCGCAGTCGGCGGCGGTCTTCCACGGCGCGCCGGGGATCAGGTAGCGGGCCTCGGCGCAGTTGAGCGCCTGTGGGCAGGCCGCCTCGGCGTGGAAGCGCACCTCCACCGACTTGACCGCGCCCAGAGGCAATGGCCCCAGGTTGTTCCAGATCAACTGGCCCGGGTTGATGACATCCGGCGACAACGAGGCGCTGAGGAACTTGAGGCAGGGCTGGGGGAAGGTGTCCGTCAGCGACAGGATCGGCAGATCGGCGCCGGTGGCGTTGGTGATGACGATCTGGTAGGTCACCGTATCGCTGATGACCGCGCCGCCCTGGGGCGCCACCAGCCGCTTGTCGATGAACAGCCCCTTGCCCAGCTCGCCGTCGAGGATATAGACATAGTCGCTGGCGGACCTGGTCTCCTTGTCGCCATTGGGCCAGGTGACGGTCCAACTGGCGGTGTTCACCGCGGGCGAGGCCACGTCATTCGCCTTGAACGTGACGCCTACCTTGGCCCAGTCGCCGGTCTGGAAGGGCCAGAGGAACCCATAGTCCAGCGGGAAAAAGGTCGAGACCGAGGGCGGCGCGATGGCGTCATGGACGCGCACCTCGTTGGTCGTCACGGCGCCGATGTTGGTCCATTGCGTCTCAAAGGTAAGCCAGTCGCCCAGTTGGGCGATGTGGTTGCTGGGATTGGTGAACCGCTTCCAGACGGTGAAATGTCGCCCCTCCAGCGCCTCCACGCGCACCTGGGCGCAGGCCTGCTCAAAGATCCAGGTGGAGCCAAAGCCAGCCTCGGGCAGCACCCAGGCCTGGGCGCAGTTGACGGCGGTGACGCCGGGGCGCTTGGCCTTCAGGTCCAGCAAGACTTGAAGCGTCCCGCCGGCCGGCACGTGCAGCCCCTCCCAGGAGAGATAGTAGTTGGGAGCGGAGACCTTGTTCACTGTGGGCGGCGGGCTCGCGGCGACGAAATCGAAATCGTCCAGCAGGAACGAGTCGTGCAGGGTGATCGGGCCAAGGGGCGTGGCGGCGAGGTTTTGCAGATCAATGCGGAAGCGGACCACCTCGCCCACGTGGGCCACGCCGCCCGCCGGGGTGACCAGGGTCTTGGTGGTGCGCAGCAGCGGCTTCTCCGGGCAGGGGCCGACCCAACTGACCGCCCAGAAAGCATTGTTCGCCGGTTCAGGGTCCACCGAGAAGGTGTCCACCGTCACGGTGTTGGTGATGGTCCCGCAGACGTCCGGGGCGAGCTTGGCCCGCAGCCAGAGGTTGACTTCGGTCCCCGCGGCCAGGTCGCCCAGGGCGCAGCGCACCACGTCGTGAGGCGGGGCGCTCTGCACTAAAGAGCAGCCGCCGCTGGCCGCATCGAACGAGACTCCCTCCGGCAGCCAGTCCGCAACCACCACGTTGCGCGCCGTGCCCGGCCCGAGGCTGCGCACGGTGATGCTGTACTCCAACGGGCTCCCCGGCGGAACCGGGTGGAAAGGCGGTTGCACCAGCGCTTTGCTAACGCCCACATCGGCGAGCTCGCTGCTGGGCGGGTGGGTGGGGGT
>JAAYEA010000091.1 GCA_012689325.1 Chloroflexota bacterium | reverse complement strand
TTGCTCCAGCAGCGACTTGAAGGTGCCGGCGCCGAGCCAATCGTCGTTGGAGACGCGCTCCTGAAAGTGCTGGACCATGGCCTGGGCCAATTGGGCCATGGTGACGGGAGCCTTGGCGGCCGAGACCGTCGTTTTGAGCCAGGCCGAGAGCTCGGCGCGCGGGTCGGCGGGGAGCAGGTCGGCGGCGGCCTCTTCCGTGGCGCCGGGCTCGGCGGCCGCTTGGGCGGGCACGGCCCTGGCCACCCGCCAGGGGTCCTCTTCCACGATGCGCAGGTCGCTGCGCCGCGCCACCAGCGCCTCGGTGAGGCGCCGTAGCGAGTAAAAGCCAAGCCAGTGGATGCTCTGGCGGAACTCGGCGAACTCTTTGTACACCGCGGGCAACTCGCTGGCCTCGATGCCCTCGGAAGGGGCGGCCACCTCCCAGATCCGGGCGGCCATGCGGTCGAGGATGCCGGCGGTGGCCTCGCTGATCTCGTCCAGGTGAATCTGCGGGCCCTCATCCTCCTGGTAGCGGATACCCAGGGCGTCGTGCACAAACTCGTCTTGCGAGATGAGATAGTCGCAGGAGGCCTTGTAGGCGGGGGAGACATAACCCACCGAGAGCACCGCGTTGCAGCGGTCGTGCCGGCGCAGGCGCAAGAGCACTGGCGTAAAGTCGGCGTCGCCCGAGAGGATGATGAACTCGTGGAGGTAGGTGGACTCGTGCAGCGAGTCCAGGATGTCCATCACCATATGGATATCGGTGCTGGTCTTGCCGCGCGCCGTGAGCGGCGGGCAATCGATCACCTCAAAGGCGGAGCGGATGAAATAGGGGCGAAAGCCGGAGAACTTGTGGGGGTTCATGTAGCAGCGCCGGATCAGGATGCGCCGCTGGGCGGGGCCCACCCCCGGATAATTGCAGGGCATCTGCTTCTCCAGCCAGGTCAGCCAGCGCTCGGGGTTGGTGGCGAACTCGGCGGCAAAGCTGGGGTCCTGTTGCTCCAGGCCGATCTGAATGTTGTCAAAGTCCACAAAGAGCGCCGCGCGGATATGGCGCGGCTCGGTTTCCGGCAGGCTCATGGTGGTCCCCCTTTGCAGGCCACAAAGCAGGTGGTGGCCGATGGCGTCGGCATGATGCTTTGCGTCGCCCACATTATACGCCCGAGCGCTGACTGGGCGCAAACCCGCGCCCCGGCTGGCCCGCGCCGGCGCACCGTGTTATACTGAGCGCAGCAAGAGCAACCGAGGGAGGGCAAGCTATGAAGATCAGCGACATCCAGGTTTATCCCGTCAGTCGCGGGCCGGGGCGCGGCAACCTCTGTTTCGTGGTGGTGGATACCGACGAGGGCGTCTACGGCGTGGGCGAGGTGGGGCTCACCGGGCGGGAGTTGGCCATCGTCGGCGCGGTGGAGCACCTCAAGCCGGTGCTGCTGGGCCAGGACCCCTTCCGCACCGAGCATCTCTGGCAGGTGATGTACCGCGGGGGCTTCTTTCCAGCCAAGCATCTGATGGCCTCGGCCATCTCGGGGGTTGACATTGCCCTATGGGACATCAAGGGCAAAGCGCTGGGCGTGCCGGTCTATACCCTGCTGGGCGGGCTGGCGCGAGACAAGGTCGTCTGCTATCCCCACACCGGCGCGGGCGATAGCCGCGACCCGCAGTCGCTGGTGGAGGCCTGCCTTCGGGCCAAGGAGGAGAGCTGGAAATTCGTGCGGTTCAGCGTGGGCTACGCGGACAACGTCCTGGAGCCGCGCCGCGCCGTGCTGGACACGATCCGGCGCTTCCGGGCGGTGCGCGAGGCGGTGGGCGACGAGATCGAGATCGTCTTTGACGTGCACACGCGGCTCGATCTGCCGGATGCGCTCTGGCTTTGCGAGGAGGTCAAGCCCTTCCGGCCCTTCTTTATGGAGGACCCGCTGCGCAGCGAGGATCCCGAGTCGTACCGGATGTTGCGGCTGCGCACCACCGTGCCGCTGGCGGCGGGGGAGCAGTTTAGCAGCAAGTGGGAGTTTCGCGCGCTGATCGAGAACGAGTGGATCGACTATGCCCGGACGGACCTGTGCATCGTGGGCGGGCTGACCGAGGCGAAAAAGATCGCGGGGTGGTGCGAGACGCACCACATCAAGATGGCGGTGCACAACCCCTTGGGGCCGGTGAGCACGGCCGCGTGCCTGCACTTCAACCTCTCCTGTCCCAACGTGGGGGTGCAGGAGCAGCCGGCCAAGCCGGGGATGGTGCTCACCG
>JAAYEA010000578.1 GCA_012689325.1 Chloroflexota bacterium | reverse complement strand
GCGCGCGACATCACGGCCCGGCGGGCCATGGAAGACGCGCTCCGCGAGAGCGAGCGCCGCAACCAGGTGATCGTCAGCGCCATCCCGGACCTGCTCTGCCGCCTTGACCGGGCGGGCAAATATCTAGAGTTCCGCCCGGCCCACGAGTGGGATCCCATCCTGCCCCCCTCCCAGATGGTGGGCAAGACCCTCGATGAGGTCGTCCCCGAGCTCGCCCCGATGCTCAAGGAGGCCATCGCCGAGGCTTTGGACAGCGGCGGGATCGTCATCCGCGAGTATACCCTGATGCGGGAGGGGCAATTGCGCGCCGAGGAGGCGCGCTGCATCCCCGCCGGGCCGAACGAGGTGCTGGCCTTGGTGCGGGATATCACCGAGCGCAAGCAGGTGGAGCAGGAGCGGAGCCGCCGCGCTGCCGACCTGGCCATGCTCAACCAGATCGGCGCCGCCCTTTCTGCCTCGCTGGACCTGCAAACGGTGCTGGACCAGGCGCTGGTGCTCTCCCAGGAAGCCCTGCGCCTGAACGTTGGCGCCATTTATCTGGTGGATGAGGAGCGGGGCCTGCTGCGCCGCGTGGCCTTCCGCGGCACGCCTGAAGGGGACGAGCGGACGCTGTGGCTGCCCATGGACCAGGGCCCCGCGGGCGAATGTGTGACCACGCGCCGCCCCGCGACCCTGCGAATCCGCGAGCATTTGGACGAGCCTTGGGTGCAGCGGCTGCACCAGCAAGGCATCGTCGGCGGCGTGGCCGTGCCGCTGATCTCGCGCGGTCAGGTGATCGGCGTGCTCTCCGTCGCCAGCCGCGAGGAGCGCGAGTTCCCCCCGCATGAGATCGACCTCCTCGCCGCCATCGGCGCGCAGGTCGGGCCCAACATCCACAACGGGATGCTCTACGCCGAGCTGCAGGCGGCCCACGAGCAGGCGGGGGCCTTTTCCGCCAAGCTGGACGAGACGCTCGAGCTGGAGCGCGCCAACCTCTCCCGCGAGCTGCATGACCAACTGGGCCAATCGCTCACGGCGATCAAGCTGGGGCTGCAAATGACCCGCGGCAAGCTCGGCAAGGAACAGGCGCAGCTCTCGGAGGCCCTGCAGCGCCACATCCACCTGGTGGACGAGACCATCAGCCGCGTCCGCTACCTGGCGGCGGGGCTGCGCGCCCCCGCCCTGGACGAGCTGGGGCTGCCGGCGGTGCTGCGCGAGCTGGCCGTCAATTTCGAGCGCATGAGCAGCATCCCCACGCGCTTTTGGAGCAGCGGGCCGGAGACGCGGCTCTCCAGCGAGGCCGGGCTGGCGCTCTATCGCATCGCCCAAGAGTCGCTGACCAACGTCGCTCGGCACGCCCGCGCCTCCCAGGTGAACCTGCAACTGCTCTATAGCCCCACCCACGTGCGCCTCGTCATCCAGGATAACGGCGTCAGCTTTGACGCCAAGGCCACGCTCAGCCGCGCCGTGCAGGATGGCCACCTCGGGCTGGTGGGCATCTCGGAGCGGGCGCGCCTGTTGGGCGGGACCCTCGATATCGAATCCGAGCCTGGCTTGGGAACCAGTGTCGTGATAGATATACCGATCACAGCATAGAAGAGGAGTGCAAAAATGGCAGCAATCCGTGTCCTGATCGCCGACGATCATACCATCGTCAGGGAAGGGCTGGTCAGCCTGCTACAATCCGACTCGGATCTCGACCTGGTCGGGCAGGCCCAGGACGGCCGGGAGGCTCTGCGGCTGGCCCTGGAGCTGGAGCCGGATGTGGTGGTGATGGACATCAGCATGCCCGTCTTGAACGGGCTGGAGGCGGCTCGGCAGATTCGCGCCCAAAAGCCGCAGATCAAGATCGTCGTGCTCTCCATCCACAACGAGGCCAGCTATGTCAGCTCGGCGCTGCGGGTGGGCGCCAACGGCTATGTGCTCAAAAGCGCGGCCTATGAAGAGCTCAAGCAGGCGATCCAGACCACGGCGCGCGGCGAGACCTACCTCAGCCCGTCCATCTCGACCATGGTGGTGGAGGGGTACGTCACCAACGTGGTGGTGCGGGAAAAAGAGATGGCCTACGAGAGCCTGACCCCTCGCCAGCGCGAGCTGCTCCAGCTCATCGCCGAGGGGCGCACCCGCCGCGAGATCGCCAAGATGCTCGGCATCAGCCCCAAGACCGTCTCGCGCCACCGCGAGGACCTGATGCACAACCTGAACATCAACGACGACGCGGGGCTGGTCCGCTTTGCCGTGGACCTTGGCATCGTGGACGTGAGCTTTTAGCCTCGCCCGTCTTTTTGGGAAGGGCACGGCGCCAAATGGGGCGGCTGTCCATGGACTTTTCGTCCTGGACGTGCTATAACTGTGCCAGAGGGGTTCACAAGGGGTAACTTGGCCGGTTTCGCGGCCGACGTTACCCCTTGTCATTTCCCGCCCCAGGTTTGACACCTGGGGCGCTTTTGTGCTACCCTGCGCCATCTCGGGCAAGCTCCGGCGCTGCGAGCGAGAGTCCAAGACATCGGGACACGGATCGGACGGATCGACACAGATTCTCCTGATAGGTTTGATCCTGATCCGTGCGATCCGTGCAAATCCGTGTACTATTTCCTCAAGGGAGACGAGCGCATGAAACCCATTCGGATCGGCGTCATTGGCGTGAGCGGCCGGGGCGGCATCGCCCGGCACTGGCAAGAGGACCCCCAGGGGCGCGCGGTGGTGGTCGCCGGCGCCGATATCAACGAGGCGCACCTGGCCGACTTTCGGCAGCGCCTCAACCCTAACGCTTTCGTCACCACCGACTATCGGCGGCTGCTGGAGCAGGACATCGACGCCGTCGCCGTCACCTCGCCGGACTTTACCCACGAGACCTACGCCGTGGCCGCGCTGGAGGCCGGCAAGCACGTCTTTTGCGAAAAGCCCCTCGCCATCACCACCGCCGGCTGCGACCGCATCCTGGAGGCCTGGCGCCGCTCCGGCAAGCATCTCATGGTCGGCTTTAACATGCGCTACATGAACATGTTCCGCACCATGAAAGAGATCGTGGATAGCGGCGTTATCGGCGAGCTCAAGGCCGTCTGGGTGCGCCACTTTGTGGGCATGGGCGGCGACTTTTACTATCACGATTGGCACGCCACCCGCGCCAACGCCACCTCGCTCCTGCTGCAAAAGGGCTCCCACGACATCGACGTGATCCACTGGATCACCGGCCAATACACCAAGCGCGTCGCCGCCTTTGGCAGCCTGGACTTTTTCGGCGGCGACCGGCCCAACGACCTCACCTGCCCCACCTGCCCCGACAAGAACACCTGCCCCGAGGCGCTCTTTGCCACGCGCACCCAGTGCTGCTTCCGCCAAGAGGTGGACGTCGAGGACAACAACATGGTGATCATGGAGCTGGAGGGCGGCATCAAGGCCTCCTACCTCCAGTGCCACTTTACCCCCGACTATCACCGCAACTATACCTTTATCGGCACCGAGGGGCGGGTGGAAAACTCGGAGCCCGAGGGCAAGGTCTGGGTCAAGACCCGCTGGACCAACCATTGGAAAGAGCTGGCCGACCGCACCTATGAGGTCAAAAAGGCCGTCGGCGGCCACGGCGGCGCCGACCCCGTCATCTGCGCCGATTTCCTGGACATGGTCTTGGAGGGCAAGGAGCCGCTGGCGACCCCGCTGGCCGGCCGCATGAGCGTCGCCACGGGCTGCGCCGCCGCCGAATCCATGCGCCACGGCGGCCAGCCGGTGGACATCCCCCCGGCCCCGGCCTGGACGCGGGGGAGCTGATCGCGTATCGCGTGGCGTAAGCCTCTGGCTTGCGCCGCCCCGTCGCGGGAATCGCGAATCGCGGATCGCGTATCGCAGGATGTAGTGGCGCCGACATTCCATGTCGCGGCATGGAATGCCGCGGCATGGAATGCCGCATTCCACCCCCTCCCCCAACGCCTTGGGGGAGGGGGCAGGGGGAGAGGGTCCGCCCGCGGCCTTTTTCGTGTACTTCGTGTGTTTCGTGGTTCCGTCTTGCCGTACAGCCCTTGCCCCGCGCGTGTTCGCCGCACGAGACCGCCCGTGCAGGAGGGACGAGATGTCGCACACCCCTTCGCTTCGCTGGCTGAGCCTCTTGGCCGCGCTCCTGATGGCCGCCGTCCTCGCCGGCCCCGCCGCGTGGGCCGCCCCGCCCGTTGCCCCGCGCGAGGCAGCCTCCCTGGCCCTGGCCGCCCCGCTGATGGTCGATGGCGACCTCTCCGATTGGCCCGCCGGAAACGCCCTCACCGTGGACTGGGCCGCCTCCGACATGCGCCCCGCCACGCCCCTGGCCGCCAGCGACCTCTCCGCCGAGGTCCGCAGCGCCTGGGACGCCCGCTACCTCTATTTCGCCATTCGCGTGTGGGACGACGCGGT
>JAAYEA010000090.1 GCA_012689325.1 Chloroflexota bacterium | reverse complement strand
TGGTCGCCATGCTGGTGGGGATCATGGACTATGAGCTGGCGCTGGAGTGGATGATGTCCGAGCCGGATACCATCAAGCTGCTGGCCGACACCTGGTTGGAGCGCGTCGGCGAGCGGGTGGATTACCTGCTTGCGCAGGGGGTCGGCCCCTTCTGGCACTTTAACGGCGTCGAGCGCGCCGCGCCGCCCATGATGGGCCCCAAGCAGTGGGACAAGTGGGTGGTGCCCTATGACGGCGAGATCATGCGCCGGATCAAGGCCGCCGATCCCCAGGCCAGGATTCATGTGCACTGCCACGGCAAGATGCGCACGCTGCTGGACTCTTTCGTGGCCATGGGCGTGGATTCCACCGATCCGGTGGAGCCGCCGCCGCAGGGCAACGCCGATATCGAAGAGGTCAAGCGCAAGTACGACGGCAAGATGGTCTTTTTCGGCAATATCGAGTTTCTGGCCATGGAGACCTGCCAGCCCGACGAGATCGAGGCGCTGGTGCGCCACGCCATCGAAGCGAGCGGCAAGCGCAACATCGCGCTCATGCCCTCCTCCGGCCCGCATCAGCGCCCGTCGGACCTGCTGCTCGCCAACGTGGAGCGCTACATCGAGGCCGGGCTCAAGTACGGCAAGATGTGAGTCCGCATCGAACCAGGAGACAAGATGAGCACGAATTGGTCGGAAGCGCTGGCTGACACGCTGATGGCGCGGTATCCCGACCCCAACCGTTACCCCTGGCGGTCGTGGTGCTATCCCCAGGCATTCATGCTGTTCGGCATGGAGCGTCTGTGGGAATCCACGGGCCGGGTCAAATACCGCGACTATATCCTGAAATACGTTGATGAGCATGTCGGTCCCGACGGCGCCATCGCCGCCTATCGCGGCAACAGCATGGACGACATCATGCCGGGCTCCATCGTGGTGTGGGCCTACCAACACACCGGCGAGGCGCGCTACAGGCTCGCCGCCGATAGGATCAGGGAGACTTTCGACGCTTACCCGCGCGCCTCGGATGGCGCGTTCCTGCACAACGCCGGCCCGCGGATGGCGGGCCAGGTTTGGGTTGACGGCCTGTTCATGGGCCAAATGTTCCTGACCAGGTATGGCACGGTGGTGGGCGATGCCGCTCACTGCTTTGACGAGGCCGCCCAGCAGATCATTGCCATCGAGCGGCGGCTCCGCAAAGGAACCAGCGGACTGCTATACCATGGCTGGGACGAGAGCAGAAACGCTTCCTGGGCCGACCGCGAGACCGGGCTATCTTGCGACGTATGGAGCGAGGGGTTGGGGTGGTATGCTCTCATCCTGGTCGAGGCCCTGGAGCTGTTCCCTGCGGACCATCCCCACCGAGGCCCCATCGAGACCCTGTTGCGCGAGCTGATCGAGGGCCTGCGGCGGACCCAGGATCCGGCCACCGGGCTGTGGTATCAGGTGGTGGACAAGGGCCACCTGCCGGACAACTGGCACGATACGTCCGGCAGCGCCATGTTCACCTACGCGACCAAGCGCGCCGCCGAGCTGGGCCTGGCCGACGCGGCCACGTGCGAGGCCATGGCCCGCCGGGGATACGAGGGGATCATCTCGAAAGCCAAGATCAACCCCGATGGGCTGGTGGACATCTATGACGCCTGCGATGGCCTGTGCGTCCAGGATAGCTACGCGGCCTACATCAATTACCCCAAGAAGGTCAATGCCAAGGAGGCCGTGGCGGCATTCCTGTGGGCAACGTGGATCATGGAAAAGCCAGGATGAAGCGGAAGGCCCAGCGACGCGCGGCATGCATTGGCAGCAAGATAATGGATCGTTCGCCGATCATTAGGAGAGTGATTGATGCGCGCAAGCCAAATGCTTCCCTACAGCAGCCCAGAGGCGGAGGGCATCCCTTCCGCCGCTATCCTGGGATTCGTCCAGGCGGCCGAGGATAAAGCCCTCGGCCTGCACAGCCTGATGCTTGTGCGGCATGGCCGCGTGGTGGCCAGCGGCTGGTGGGCGCCCTACGCCGCCGAGCATCTGCACATGCTCTTTTCCCTCAGCAAGAGCTTTACCTCCACCGGCGTCGGCCTGGCGGTGTCCGCGGGGTTGTTATCCGTGGACGACCCCGTGATCTCGTTCTTTCCCGACGACCTGCCGGACCCGGTAAGCCCCAACCTGGCGGCCATGCGCGTGCGGCACCTGCTCACCATGACCACGGGGCATACGAAGGACACCATGGGGCCGCTCCATCAGAGCGCGGATGGCAACTGGGCCAAGGCCTTTCTGGCCTGCCCGGTGGAGCGCGAGCCCGGGACGCACTTTCTTTACAACACCGGCGCCACCTATATGCTCTCCGCCATCGTGCAAAAGGTGACCGGACAGACGCTGTTGGACTATCTCCAGCCGCGCCTCTTTGAGCCTTTGGGCATCGAGGGGGCCGCCTGGGAGACCTGCCCGCGAGGCATCAACACCGGCGGCTTTGGCCTGAGCGTCAAGACCGAGGATATCGCCCGCTTCGGACAGCTCTACCTGCAGAAGGGGCTCTGGCGCGGCCAGAGGATCATCCCGGCGGCCTGGATCGAGGAGGCCACTGCCTACCAGGTGCCGAACGGCGGCGACAAGCCCAACCCCAATTCGGATTGGCATCAGGGCTACGGCTACCAGTTCTGGCGCTGCCGCCACAACGTCTACCGCGGCGACGGGGCCTTTGGGCAGTTCTGCATCGTCATGCCCGAGCAGGACGCCGTGCTGGCGATCACCAGCGGGTCGCCCAGCATGCAGGGCGTGCTCGACCTGGTCTGGGAGCATCTGCTTCCGGCGATGGGCCCCGCCCCGCTGGCCGCCGACCCGCCCGCGCAGGAGCGGCTGCGCGCCAAGCTGGGCGCGCTCGTCCTTCCGCCTGTGTCGGGGGAATCCTCTTCGCCCTGGGCGGACAAGGTCATGGGACGGACGTATCGCTTTCCGGAAAACGAGGAGGGGTTGGAGTCGGTTTCCTTCGACTGGTCCGCGCGGAGCCTGGTCGCCCGCCAGCGGGGGATCAAGAGTCGCTTGACCTGGGGCGAGAGCAACTGGGTGAAAGGCCAGCGGTCGGCGCTCCACGCGCCCTTCGACCGGCCCGTCGCCGCCAGCGGCGCCTGGAGCAGCCCCGACACCCTCAAGCTCGCCATCTGCTCCTACGAGACGCCATTCTGCGGCACGATCACCTGCCGCTTCGCGGGCGACGAGCTGGCCTACGACCTCGCGGCGAACGTGTCTTTTGGCCCCACCCAGACACCCACGCTCACCGGGCGCGCCGAGCCAGCCAACTAGCCACGATCCTCGGCCCTGCGCCCAACCTGGCGTGCAGGGCCGGGGCTTGCTCTACCCTCTCATCCACCCGCGCACCAGGTCATAGACCGCCTGTTTGTTGCGCTCGCTGGTGCGCACCTCGTTGAAGAACATGGCCCCCGCCAGCCGCTGGTCGGCGTAATCCTGCAGCCAGCGCCCGTATTCGCGGATCATCTCGGGGGTCTTGATCGCCACGGCATAGTTGGGGGTCGGCAGATCGCGCACGCAGATGTGCGGGACGCAGGTCAGCGGCGCGAGCCAATCGAGCTGCTGGTGAAAGGACTGCTCGGTGGGCAGAAAGTGGAGCCCATGGTTGGCGACGGTTCCGATGCCCGCCTGCTCCAACACGTGGGGGAAATGCCCCCATTCCGGCTCCCCGCCGCTATGCGCCCAGACCTCCAGGCCGGGGCGCGCCTGGTGGATGGCCTCGATGTACCGGCGCAGGTGCTCGCGGGTCGAATTCCCCTTCCAGATCAGGTGGTGGAGGCGGCTCTTCCCCAGCTCCTGGCCAGTCTGTTGCGCAAAGCGCTCCCGGGAATAGGAGCAATAGCAGGATCCCCCATTGTAACCGATGCGCTCGAAGGCAAAGCTGTCCACGGGGCTATCGGCGTAGAACTGGAGCAGGTCCACCACCTCGTCGATGGCAAGCTGAAAGGCGCCCGGCGAATCCGGGCAGTGGAGCCAGCCCGCGGCGGCCGGCTGGCCCTCGGCGTTGTATTGCGCCGAGGACTGCGGATAGTGCACCGCCACCTTGGCCGGGTTCCAGATCAGCGCGTTGAGGGCCAACTGGCAGTGAAACCCCTTGCCCTTGGCGTACTCGAGCGCCCGGCTCACGAACTCGGTGCGCGGGCTGGCGTTGAGGCAGTCAAGGTCTCGCAGCGGCTCCAGTTTGGGGTTGCGCACCGGCCAGGCGTAGCCGTCGTGCTCGGGGCAGTAATAGGCGTAGGAGAGCATCATCAGGCTGAGGAAATTCATCCCCGCGTCGGCGCTGCGGTCGATCACCTGCTTGAGGTAGGGCCAATCGAGCCCCTGCGGGTCCGCCACCTGGTAGTTGATGCCCAGTTGCCAGCCGACGTATTGGTAGCGCATCTCACCTCATTTCCCCTGGCTGACCCAGTCCACCACCTTGACGCCGGCCTGACCGAGCCGCTCCATCAGCTCGCCGGTGTGCTGTTGCAGGTGCCGCATGTTGTAAAGATGGGCCTCCAGCTTGGAGAAAGGCAGCCAATGGAACCCGGAAGGCGCGTCCGGCTCCAACTGAGCCAGTTGGTCCTTGACCTCTTGGCGGCAGAGCTCCAGGTATTCGAGCAGGTCCGCCTGGCTATAGGGCTCGAGGCCCAGGTCGGCGGTGGGGTGGTCCAGGCGCTCGCAGCCCTTGCGATGCTTAGCCCAGGGGCGGAAACTCTCCCGCGTCTTTTGCAGGTACAGGTGGACGTAAAAGAGGGCGTGATAGGCCACGTGCCAGAGGCGGTTTCGGTCCGCCGGGCGATCCCACAGGTCCCCTGGGCACGCGGCCATCGCGTTCTTGAGCATCTCGAGGGCCGCCAGAAACTGAGAGCCAATCGCCTTTCCCAGGTCCATCTTGCCTTCCCTCCTGTTCGATCTACCGGCAGTTGCTGGCCCACTCCCGCGTGGAATAGTTGCTGCGCACCAGCCACTCGCGCATGGCATCCAGCAGCTCGCGCTTGACGTCCTGATAGCCTGGATCGCCCCACAGGTTGCGGACCTCGCCGGGGTCGTCGGTGAGGTCGAAGAGCTGGCCGAAGGGCTCGTCCAAAAAGTGCACCAGCTTCCACTCCCGGCTGCGCACCATGGTCACGAACTCGGTCTCGCGCAGGATACCGTCGCGGCCATGCTCGGCGAAAACATAGTCACGCCCACTCGCGCCTGGCTCGCCCCGTAGCAGGGGCAGCAGCGACCGCGCCTCGAAGGAAGCGGG
>JAAYEA010000577.1 GCA_012689325.1 Chloroflexota bacterium | reverse complement strand
TCCCCGCCTACCGCGCGCGGCTGACGAGCTGGGCCGAGGCCCTGGCCCGGGTCGATCTCCCCTTGCTGATCAAGTTCAACGGCGGGATGGACGTGGACTGGCCGCGGTTGCTGGCCGACCTGGCCCATGTGCCCGTGGCGGGGTACCACTTTAACATCCGCGATGGCCGGACCAAGGCGCCCAACCTGGGGCTGGTGCAGGCGCTGCGGCCGCTGGTGCGGGGGGCGCTGCTGGTCTCGGGCTATGCCTGGACGGCGGAGGCGGCGCGGCAGCTCTTCGACCTCGGCGCGGACGCGGTGGGCGTGGCCCAGCCCGCGCGGGAGGACGGGGAGTTCCTGCCCAAGCTGCGCGCGGCGCTGGCGGGGTAGGGGGCGGTTGCCCTCTGAGGTCGTCGGAAGCCAGGCAAATACGTGATAGCAAACCATCGGTATTTATGCAAATACCGATGGTTTGTGGTTTGCCGCGACCCCCGGAGTTTGCGCAAAATACAGGTGTCGGGTCACTATCACCTGGCTCAAGCACGGGTGCGTCTTCCTTTATGGCCAGATGATCCCTGTACAGAGCCGTGCCTAGAACGGAATCTCGTCTTCGAGGGCTACGGGAATCCCGATCTTGCGTGCCGCAAGCTCCAGAGCACTCACGAGCTCTGCACAGTGTATCCACCTCTCCGCCTCAGAGAGGTTACGGCACTCGCCAAGCTTCTCAGCTACTGCCAATGCCTTGCGATCCTTGCTGCCGCCAGGCAAGCTCTCTGCATCCTTAGTCAGATAGTCCTCTAGGTCGCCCAGTGAGAGTATACACACACCGTTTTGCCTCGCGGCAGAAAGAAGGTCATCGATCCCTCCGCTAGTCTGCACGATGGAGCCGAGGTCAGGCTGGGTCAGTCGATCCTGCAGACCTTCCCAGAGCTCTCTAATCTCAGCGATACGATCTTTTCCCAGCGAATCTCCTCCCTGTAACAAGTCCTCGATGGCACCATCAATCTGGCGATACAGCCTTTGCCAGTCACGGTTCTCTGGTGAGAATGCCTTCTTGATGTCGCGGCCCCTAGGAGATGATTGCACCTGGTCAATTCGAGACCGAAGCGCCGCAAGCTTGGCGCTAGTACTCTCATCGAATGGGCATATTCTGCTATCCAGCCCCTCACGTATGAAGTCCAGGTCAGTGAGGATCGTATGCCCGATATCTAGTTGATCAAGGATCTCGACATAGGCACGAAACTGCATCTTGCCATCTGCGCGTACTACCGATATGTTGTATGCATCCAGCCATCCCTTCTCGCCGAACCGGAGATCAGCAAGAGCCGGAAGGACGTACTCCTCCCCTCCCTCCACGAGGATCACGTGATCTGCGAAGAGCATCTCGGCGTTCTTGGTGCGAATTGCTTGGCGCCAGCGGCGCAAAGTGGATTCCTCGCTCTTTGCACCGATCTGCCGGACGACAGTCTTGGCCTGGCCCGAAGGCTTGCGCACACAGGTGATGTTTTGTAGCTCAGCATTGCGCAGGAACTCGACAGCATGGGTGCTTATGATAACCTGGCGCGTCAATTCTCGGGCGGGGCCGGCCTCGAGGCCGGCCGTGGCGAATTCTGTCAACTGTGTCTCAATGGCACGACGTGCCTGAGGGTGCAAGTAGAGCTCTGGTTCCTCGGCAAGGAGCAGCGACCCACCTCGATGAAAGTGCTCGCAGTAGAACGCGAACAGTGCAATGATGAGAGCGCTCTGGATGCCAGAGCCTTTATCATAATAGGGTCCCTCTAGTCCGTCATCTACGAACATAGTGACCTGTTTGTAGGCGTCGTCATTGGTGAAAGCACCGGGCCTGAACTCGACTTTGTTGTGGAAGATAGCCTTTCCAAGACGCTGGCTTAGTCTCTCTGTGATGCCCTGAAATACTTCGCCAACGATGCCTGTCAGCAGGTCCTGTGCATCCTGTATCTGTTGGGCTTTCTCCTCGCCTTTGAGATCGTAGAGACTACGGATCAGCTTGCCGTACCAGGTGAACTGGTTAGTGCGGAGTTGTTGGGCTGGATCACGGAAAGAGGGAACCCGAGCGGTCGTCAGCAGTGCATCGCGAAGCTCGGCGTTAAAGTAGCGGATGTGATGCCACCTCCCATTTGATTTGAGTAATGCGGCCAGAGTGCGCTCTTTCTTCGCACTCTGACGCGGCACAAGCAAGTAGAAGTACAACCTTTCCGAGTGATCTAGCAGTCGCTTAAGGTCCTGATGATAGTATCTCTCGCCTCGCCCATCAGGTAGAGCCTCAAGACGGGCGAAATCGTTCATATTCGGAGGTTCGGAAAGGGTCCATACTGTCGCGTGTGCCTTGCCTTCCTCCAGTAGAGCACTATTGTACCCATCACCTCCAAGCTCTACGGCGATCAGCAGGTAGTCTGCAGGCTCTGACCTCGATGACGTGTGAAAGTCCCGGTCCTCAAGAGCAGCGTAAGTTGGCCACTTCTCCCCCAGAACGATATCGAGGGCAGAGATGATATTGCTTTTGCCAGCGTTGTTTTTCCCCACAAGCACGTTCAATCCCGGGTTGAAGGAGACCGTGACGTTGTGCAGACTGCGATACCCTTTTACCAGAAGCTTGGAGACATACATGCACCACCTCCGATGTTGGCCGCCGCCTGTCGCGCCGCGACCTTATCTGCCCACTTCAATACATCACATCGGCGTACACGCTTCCATCTGGACTCCTGTCCACGCCGCAGATGCAGCGCCCTGCTACCGCCTGCGTGTCATAGGGCAGATAGCCGTTCTCCTTCTTTGGCCTGCTCGGCCTAGTCGGGGACCTTGATCCCGCCGTCCAGTCCGGGAATCGGCGGCTGCGGCTCATAGATATGCCCCAACTGCTTGAGGATCGGCTTGACCCAATGCTCCTCTAGCTGGGACTCGGAGTATCTGGGTAGGCTGCGCTGCTCCTGGCCGTATTGTCCGATGAGCCAGTGGCGAAAGGCCGCGGCCTCGTCCAGGGCGGCAGTCCTGTGGGGATCGTTGGGGAGCAGTTGCCCGAGGTAGTGGTCGGAAAAGAGGTACTGGTTGTTCAGCGCGGGCGTTATGCCCAGGGCGAGCTGCATCGGTTTCTGCGATGGCATGGCACCTCCCGCAGGCGCGGTCTTGCACTCCAGTCACGCTTCCGGCCATGATACCGCCAACGCCAGGGAATGTCAAAAGGCAAACCACCGCCAGGATGAAAAGAAAAGGGCGCTGAATGTCTCTCAGTGCCCTCATCCCTTCATCCTGTCAGTGCTATGCTCTACGCCAGCCCCATCTCTTTCAGAATCCCCACCAGCTTGGCGCGGGAAGCCGCGTCCAGCGGGCCCACGGGGGCGCGGGCGCGGCCATCGGGGATCAGCCCCATCACCTCCAGCGCCTCCTTCACCACCACGGGGAAGGTCCCCAGGTTGAAGGCGATGCGCAGCGGGGCCAGGG
>JAAYEA010000576.1 GCA_012689325.1 Chloroflexota bacterium | reverse complement strand
GTATCCTTGACGATCCACAACGACCGGTCTTGGGCCGCTGATCACCCCCCTCCATTGCAGGGACGAATCACGGGATATTATGTCTGGGAGTCGAGCCGATGTTCTGTGGCTGATTATAACACGCAATAGCGGGGGTGTCAAAGCAAGGGGTACGACAGGGATTGTGCAAAGTAGTCGCCCTGGCGCGCCGCCCCGCACGGCGATGAATGCGGCATGGAATGCCGACGCCGTGCTACGCCACCGCGCCCAATAGAATCGGGCTTCTGGAGCCTCCGCGGCATGGAATGCCAAAACCTGATTCTACCAGGCGCAGCCCCAACATTCCATGCTGCCTTGGCTCGGCGTCCTCCGCGCCTCGGCGGTGCGCCTCTTGCCTCCTACCCTGGTTTCGCCTCGGTGTCCTCCGTGTCTCGGTGGTGCACCTCTTCCTCCTCGCCCCAGTCGCGGGGGGCGACGCGGACGACGCTCTCGCGCCGGAGGGTGACCATCCCCGGGCCGCCGCCGGGCAGCCGGTGGACGAAGCGCTGGGCGGCGTACGAGACGTCCACCTGGGCGTCCTGGCGGGCGCGGGAGAAATGCGCCGCCAGCTCGGCCGCCTCCTGGATCGCCCGTGGGGGAACCTGCCGCCCCTCGGAGACGAGCAGCACGTGGCTGCCGGGGACGCCGCGGGCATGGAGCCAGAGGTCGTCGGGCTTGGCCTGGTCAAAGGTGAGCGCCTCGTTCTGGCGGCTGTTGCGCCCGACCCACACCCGGAAGCCATCCCGGGTGCGATAGCGCCGGGGCCGCCCCACCGCCGGCCGGCCCTTGGGCGATGGGCGGCGCGCCTGGGCGTGGTCGCTGCGCTCGCCGCGGTGGATGCTGCGACCGTACCCCGCCTCCACCAGCTCGGCCCGCGCCTGGTCGATCTCGGCGCGGTTGTCCGCCAGAAGCAGGTCGGCTTCCAACTGGTCCAGCGTGGCCTCCTTGGCGGCGAGGTCCTCGAGCAAGGGCGGCACCCGCGCCGCCGCCGCCTTGGCCTTGTCGTACTCGCGGAAGAGGGCCTGGGCGTTTTCCGCCGGGGTGAGCTGGGCATCCAGGGGGATGCGCAACGGCTCGGCCTCGCCCAGGTCCACCGCCAGCTCGCGCTGGCCGGGGGCGATCTGGGCGCTATAGGCCAGGATCAGTTGCCCGCGCTGCACCAGCGACTCGCGGTCCGCCGCCGCGCCGAGCTCTTGCTCCAGCGCCTCGCGCTGGCGGCGCAGCCGCGCGCGCCCGGCGTCCACCAGCTCTTGCACGGCGGCCCTGGCCTCGGCATAGCCCTCGATCTCGCGGCGCTGGGAATAGTAGAGCGTCATGGCCTCGCTGAGGGTTTCGGTCATCTCCCAATAGGGGTAGTGGGTGAGGGGATAGGGGCTATAGGCGACGGCGCGGCCGCCCTCCACGGCGACGCCGGATTGCCAGCCTCCCGCCTCGACGAGCCCCAGCAGCTTGTCCAGCTCGGCGAGCACGGCCCCGGGCGCGGCGTCGGCGGCGTTGGGGTCGCCGCTGACGCGATAGATCACCTCGCGAGCCAGCAGCGGGCTGACGCCGAGGATGTGTGCCACCAGCGCCTTCCAGGCGGGCCCATCGCCCTGTTCGGCCATCAGCTCGGCCAGCCGCCCGGGCGACAGCGAGGCATAGCTCGTCTTGCCCTGGGGCGGGGGCGGCGTATAAGGCTGCCCGGGCAGGATCACCCGCCGGGAGAGCTGGGCGCCCACCCGCTTGACGGCGCCCAGCACCTGGCCCTGGAAATCCACCAGGATGATGTTGCTGTGGCGGCCCATCGCCTCGATGTAGAGACAGACCAGCTCGGCGGCCTGGATGGCCAGCCGCAGCACCCGCTCGCGGCCGGGCTGCTCCACCTCCACCAGCCGCCCGCCGAGGACGTGCTTGCGCAGCAGCAACAACAGAGGAGAGGGCCGGTCCGGCCCGCGGCGGAGCCGGTCGCCCGCCAATTGCACCCGGGCTTCTTGGGCGTTGGCGGTGGCATAGAGGTAGTGGCGCCGCCCTCCGGCATAGATCTCGAGGCCGATGCCCATGGGCTCGGGCAGCAACACCTCTTGCACCCGGCCGTGCAGCAGGGTGTTCCGCAGCTCGTCGGCCATCGCCGCCGCGGCGAGGACGTCAAAGGTCATGGGGCCTCCTGGCCCGCGCGCAACCAACCGCGCGCGGCCTCAGCGTTTTGTTGTATGTGTCCCTACCACATTCTACGGATGAGGGGCGAAAGAGGGTTCAGGTGGGGGCCCCTACAGGATCAACATCCCATCGCCCAGGCTATAAAACCGGTACTCGCGCGCGATGGCCTCCTGATACGCCCGCAGGATGAGCTCCCGGCCCGCCAGCGCCGAGACCAGCATCAGCAGCGAGGACCCCGGCAGGTGGAAATTGGTGATCAGCGCGTCCACCGCGCGAAAGCGGTAGCCGGGGTAGATGAACAGCCGCGTGGCCGCCGCGAAGGGGAGCGCCACGTCCGGCGGCTGCGCCAGCCCCGCCGCCGTCTCTAGCACGCGCACGCTGGTCGTCCCCACGGCGACGATCCGCCGCCCCTCCGCCCTGGCCCGGTTGATCCGCGCCGCCACCGCCGCCGTCATCTCGCAGGTCTCCGAGTGGATCACGTGGTCCTCCACCCGCTCCTCGGTGACGGGGCGAAAGGTGTCCAGCCCGATGTGCAGCGTCACAAAGGCGAACTCGACCCCCTGGCCAGCCAGCCGTTCCAACAGCGCCGGGGTAAAGTGCAGCCCCGCCGTGGGCGCCGCCGCCGACCCGCGGATGCGCGCATAGACGGTCTGGTAGCGCTCCGGATTCGCCAGCGGCTCGTGGATATACGGCGGCAAGGGGACCATCCCGAGCCCGTCCAGCAGCCCGTCGATGGGGCGGGGGAAGCGCAGCAGCCGCCCGCCGGCAGGGGTCTCCTCCACCACGTCGCCGATGATGGTGTATTCGTCCGCGGCGGCGGGGCGGCCCAGGTCGGGCAGGCCGATGCGGTCGCCCGGGGCGATCTTGCGCCCCTTCACCAGCGCCTCCCAGACCGTGTCGTTGCGCCGGGAGAGGAGCAGCAGCTCCACCTTGCCGCCGCTGGGGACCTTGCGCCCAAAGAGCCGTGCCGGGATCACCCGGCTCTCGTTGGCCACCAGCAGGTCGCCGGGGCGCAGGTACTCGCCGATGTCGCGGAAATGGCGGTGGGCCAGCTCGCCCGTGGCGCGGTCCACCACCAACAGCCGCGAGCTATCCCGCGGCTCCACGGGGCGCTGGGCGATCAGCCGCTCGGGGAGGTCGTAGCGAAAGTCGGCGGTCCTCATGGGCGAGCCTCGCGATTCGCCGCGCGCGCGGCGGGGGAGAGCGCCTCCCATTCGCTGTAGAGGCAGCCGCAATAGCGCTGCTGGTAGAGGTCGTACTGGCGGGCCAGCCGCCCGCGCTCGGCCCAGCCGCGGCGCAGGTTCTCGAAGTAGAACTCCACCCCCGCTTCGGCGGCGACCCGCTCGCCGATGGCGCGGATCAGCGCCTGGTCCTGGTAGGGGCTGATGAGCAGCGTCGTCGAGATGGCGTCATACCCTCCCGCGCGGGCCGCCCGCGCCGTGGCCGCCAGCCGCAGCTCGTAGCAGATGGCGCAGCGCTCCCCGCGCCGCTCCCGCCCGGCCACCCCGCGCAGGAACTCGACCACCTCATAGCCCTCGCTCTCGATCACCGGCAGCGCCACGGCCTGGGCGAAGGCCAGCAGGCTCTCGCGGCGGCGCTCGTGCTCGCTAAAAGGGTGGATGTTGGGGTTATGCCAATAGCCGGTCAGGTCGAAGCCGACCTCGCGCAGCCGCTGCACCGAGTAGGTGGCGCAGGGGCCGCAGCAGATGTGCAGCAAGAGACGCTGGCCAGTCTGGCGTAGGAGGGTGGCAGTGCTCACTGTGGGGGCTCTCCTAGGAATCGTACACGGATTTCCCGGATCGAGCGGATCAGGACAGGGAAATCCGTGTCATCCGTCCGATCCGTGTCCAAATCGCTTGGCATGTCCATCCACATGGCGCGCGGCAGCCTCAGCGCCAGCGCGCTAGAACAGGGCGCTCTGCGCCGGTTCCGCGGGGGTTTCGGGGTAGGGGACGCCGAGGTGTTCGTAGGCCAGGCGCGTCGCCGTGCGGCCGCGCGGGGTGCGCTCGATAAAGCCCAGTTGCAGCAGGTACGGTTCGCAGACGTCCATGATGGTGTCCGCCTCCTCGCCGATGGAGGCGGCGATGGTCTCCAGCCCCACCGGCCCGCCGCCGAATTTGGTGATGATGGCCTCCAGCACCTTGTGGTCGATGGTGTCCAGCCCCAGTTGGTCCACCTCCAGGAGCTGCAAGCACTCGGCGGCCACCCGGGCGGTGATCACGCCATCGGCGCGGACCTCGGCATAGTCGCGGACGCGGCGCAGCAGCCGGTTGGCGATGCGGGGCGTCCCCCGCGCCCGGCAGGCCAGCTCCCGCGCCCCCGCCTCGTCGATCTTGATCCCCAGCACGGCGGCGGAGCGCTGCACGATCTCGCGCATGGCGGGGAGCTCGTAATAGTCCAGCCGGTAGATCAGCCCGAAGCGGGTGCGCAGCGGCGAGGTGATCAAGGCCAGCCGGGTGGTGGCGCCGATGATGGTGAAATGGGGAAGCTTGAGCCGGATGCTCTTGGCGGCGGGGCCCTTGCCGATCATGATGTCGAGGGCGTAATCCTCCATGGCGGGGTAGAGGACCTCCTCGACGGCCCGGCCCAGCCGGTGCACCTCGTCGATAAAGAGGATGTCGCCCTGGCGCAGGTTGGTGAGGATCGCCGCCAGGTCGCCGGCGCGCTCGATGACGGGGCCGGAGGTGATCTTGATGCCCGCGCCCATCTCGTTGGCGATGACGTGGGCCAGGGTGGTTTTGCCCAGCCCGGGCGGGCCATAGAGCAGCACGTGGTCCAGCGCCTCGCCGCGCGACTTGGTCGCCGCGATGGTGATGCCCAGGTTCTCCTTGATCAGCGACTGGCCGATATACTCGGCCAGCAGGCGCGGCCGCAGGCTCCCTTCCGCCCTGACCTCGCCCTCGCGCTGCTGCGGCGCCACCATCCGGTCGTCCATCCCTGCCCTCGCTTCGCCTTTTCGATGGGACTAGTATAGCCGAATCGGGGGAAATGCGCTAATCGCGATTGGCTATGACCGTCACGATCTCGGCCACCACGGCGGCGGGGGTGGTAAAGAGGATGCCGTGGATGCCCAGGGCTTTGGCGCCCTCCACGTTGGGCGGCCAGTCGTCGACGAAAATCGCCTCCTCCGGCGCGACGCCCAGCCGCGCCAGCGTCCGGCGATAGATCTCGGGATCGGGCTTGGCGATGCCCTCCTCCGCCGAGATGACGATCACGTCAAAGACCGAGTCGTTGGCCCAGCCGCTGATCTGCTCCCGCGTGTCCAGCCAGGCGTCGCTCAGGAGCGCCGTCTTGATCGCCGGACGCAGCCCGCGGATGAAATCCAGCAGCTCGCCATCCACGCCGGTGAGGTGCTGTTGCATCCCCACGAACCAGCGCAGGAACACCTCGGGCAGCGAGATGCGCTGCCGCAACTGGCGGGCAAAGGCCGCAAAGGCCTGCTGGCGGGTGGCCTGGCCGACCAGGGAGCGTTGCGCCACGGGGTCGCCGCGGAACATCTCGTTGAGCTGGTCCTCGCGCAGGCCCATCTGCGCCAGCGCCCGCAGCCGCCGGTTCGAGCTCGAGCCCCGCAGCAGCACCCCGCCCATATCCCAAATCACCGCCCGAATCGCCATCCACCGCGCCTTTTTTGTAGAGGATGCCCCATTCTAGCGCAATCGCCGGATTAGGCAACCCTGATCGCGCTGAGGGGGGGCCCGCGCTCCGGCAGTCCCCCCCTTCAGCCATTTCGTTTGCTACGCAGGAATCTATTCCGCCTTTTCGAACGCCAGCGCCGCCGAGTTCATGCAATAGCGCAGGCCCGTCGGCGCGGGGCCATCGGGAAAGACGTGGCCCAGGTGGCCGCCGCAACGGGCGCAATGCACCTCGGTGCGGCTCATAAAGAGCGCCCGATCCTCCTCCGTGCCCACGCGATCGTCGGCGATGGGCCGGGCGTAGCTCGGCCACCCCGTCCCCGAGTCGTACTTGTCCTCGGAGCGAAAAAGCGCGTTGCCGCACCCCGCGCAGCGATAGATCCCCTTCTCATGGTTATCCCAATACTCGTTATGGAAAGCAGGCTCGGTTCCCTTGCGCCGCAACACGCGGTATTGGTCCTCCGTCAGCGCCGCCTTCCACTCGGCGTCGGTTTTGGTCACTGGATACGTCATCTCGCCCTCCCAAGCCACGGCCCGCAGGCGCGGCTTCGCCAGGATATTCACCACGAAAGACACCAAACACACGAAAGCAGACCTGTGACCCTTTTCGTGTGGCTCGTGTGTTTCGTGGTTCCTATCCTAACCCCGCGCCGGGCGGCTGCCCATGACCCCCGTCATAGGTCACGACTCGGCCGCGCCGACGGCGATGCGCTCCCCCGCCGCGCGGCTGGCGCGAAAGCTCAGCAGCGCCCCCAGGGTGAACAGCGCGATGTTGAGCGCGAAGGGGAGCCCCCGGTTGATCTCGGAGAGCTGGCCGGCGATCCAGCCAAAGGGCGAGGTCAGCACGATCACCACCACGTAGAGGATGGACATGATCCGCGCGCGCTCTTGCGGGGCGACGGTGACGGCGACGAGCTTGTCCAGCAGGGTGTTGGTGGCGGGGATGCAGGCCCCCTCCAGCACCATCACGAACAGGAGCTGCACATAGCCGCGCACCGGCGTGGTCACCAGCAGCACCTGGCTGGCGATGAGCCCCAGGAAGCCAAAGACCATCGGCGTGCGCACGTCCATGCGCCGCAGGCGCGGCATCACCAGGAAAAAGAAGGTCAGCACCGTGAGCGAGCGCACCAGGGGAAAGTACGCCAGGTACTGGGCGGGGATTTGCAGCTTTTCCGTGACCAGGACCGACCAGAAGGTGTCGTTGACCACCATGCAGACGGTGATGATGAGCAACAGCGCGCCGGCAAAGACGGTCTGGGGCGAGCGCAGGATCTGGC
Organism: Chloroflexota bacterium; assembly: GCA_012689325.1. Taxonomy (GTDB): domain Bacteria; phylum Chloroflexota; class Anaerolineae; order JAAYEA01; family JAAYEA01; genus JAAYEA01. The sequence goes on along the minus strand of JAAYEA010000576.1, from coordinate 1,016 downwards.
GCAGCACCGCCGGGTACTCGTGCAGCACGCCAAAGAGGCTCTGCCCCGCGGTCTCGCGCATCCGCACCTCGCCCTGGGTGGTCTCGGTGGTGATGCGGTACATGAGGACAAACTTGGCCGTCATCAGCACCCAGGCCACCAGGTAGAGCCCGCGCATGGTGGGGACGAGGGTGTATTGGGCGATGAACAGCCCCGCCAGCGGCGCGAAAAAGGCCGAGGCCCGCCCCGAGATATAGATCCACGACCAGACGTCCACCAGCAGCTTGGGGTCGGTGTCCTCCACCAGCAGGCACTGCCAGGAGTTCATGGTCACGCGCCCCACGGCGTTGATGATCACGCCGGCGAGAAAGTACCAAAAGTTCTGCGCCGCCGCCCACAGCAGGCAGGGGATGCTCCAGGCGACCAGGTCAAAGATCAGGGTGGTCCGCCGGCGCCCCATCTTGTCGGTGATGGCGCCGCCGAGCATGGTCCAAAGGACCTGGAAGGCCAGCCCGATGCTGGCCAGCGAGCCGATCTGCCCGTCGGTGAGGCCCAGGGCCAGCATATAGACCGAGGCGTAGGGGGCAAAGAGGTTGTAGGGGACGCCCCACATCGGCTCGGTATAGACGCAACTGCGCACGTTCCCGCGCAGGTCGAGCAAGGTGCGGATCAACGGATGTTTCGCCATAGGGGTGTTGGGGTCTCCTGTAGGATGGGTACACGGATTTCATGGATTCTGTGGAATAGGTCAGGGAACCCGCCGTGGTCCCCTGCCGCCGCCTAGAGCGCGCTCGGCGATATGCGATAGGCCATAGGCTATTCGCGATAGGCGCAGGGCTTGTGCAAAGTCGCGCTCGGCGATGAACTCGCCGAGCTACTGCGGCATGGAATGCCGGGGCTGCGCCTGATGAAATCAGGCTTCGGATTCCACGCCGCGGAGGCCCCGGAAGCCCGATTCCATCGGGCGCGGTGGCGTAGCACGGCGTCGGCATTCCATGCCGCATTGATCGCCGTGCGGGGCGGCGCGCCAAGCCAGC
>JAAYEA010000089.1 GCA_012689325.1 Chloroflexota bacterium | reverse complement strand
GGGGCGATATCGCAGAGGCTGCCGCCGGAGCGCAGGCGCAGCGCGGCGTCGCGGTCGGCCAGAAGCACAAAGGGCACGGGGCTATTGGTGTGGCCGGTATCCACCGCGCCATCGGGATAGAGCCACTTTTCCACCGTGCCGTGGTCGGCAGTCACGATGGCCGTGTATCCGGCCTGGGCCGCCGCCTCGACGACGCGGCCAATCTGCCGGTCCACCGTCTCCACCGCCCGGATCACGGCCTCGCGATCCTCGATGTGCCCGACCACGTCCACGTTGGCGAAATTGGTCACGATCAGGTCGTATTTGCCCGCCGCCAGCGCCTCCGCCGTGGCGTCGGCCACCTGGCTGGCGCTCAGCTCGGGGACCAGCGCATAGTTGGTCACGCCATGCGGCGAAGGGACGGTGATGCGCTCCTCCCCCGGCGCCGGCTCACGCTTCTTGCCATTGAAAAAGTAGCCGAGGTGGATCGCCTTCTCGGACTCGGCGACCTTGGCCTGGCGCAGGCCGTGGGCGCTGAGCATCTCGCTCAGCGTCTCCATGATCTCGCCGGGGGGCGGAAAGGCCACCCGGGCATCCAACCGCGCGTCGTATTGGATCAGGGTGACGAACCGCGTGGGCTCGCCGCGCTCCACGGGGAAATGGGCGAAATCAGGCTCGGTGAAGCTCTGGGTCAGCTCGACCTCGCGCTCGCCGCGCAGGTCGTAAAAGATCACGTAATCGCCGGGGCGGATGCGGCCGATGGGCGCGCCGTGCCCATCCACGGCGACGATGGGCTCCAGCGCCTCATCCTCCTGGCCCGCGCGATAGGCCGCGCGCACGGCGTCGGATAGGGACGAGGGGGTCTTGCAGGGTCGGTTGGACATGCCGGGACTTCTCCTGGTGCGTTTGGCTAATACTAACACCGCTGCACGAGAGCGTCAAAGAAGAAATGCCCAGCGCCTTGGGGGCGCCGGGCATTGGGTTGGGCAAGCTAGGCCCGCCGCATCCCGGACATGACGTCCTCGTACCAGGTCCCGTCGCGCAGCCAGATGCCATCCCAGGCGTGGCGATCGACCTCGGCGGGATTGGGATGGGCGGCATCGGCCAGGCGGGCCAGGTGCCGACGCACCCGCGCCATCTGCGGCCCATAGACGGGCCCAGGCTCCGGCGGCTGCCAGCCATCGTCCGCCGCCGCTAGGAAATCGGGCACCCAATCATCCAGCATGTTGCCCGACCATTGCACCGCCATGAGGCCCAGGACGTTGGGCTTGTCGGCGCCCCAGCGCGCCCAATCGGCGAGGTTTTCGAACACATCCTCGTCGGGCGACCTGGTGTAGGGTGAGTGCAGCGAGCTAGAACCGCCCGCCATCAGCACCGGTTGCGTGCAGCCCGCTTGGCCCAGCTCGCCCATGCCCTGATGGGCCAGGTGCTCGAACTCGACCGAGACCTCGGAATCGGCATAGGCCCACAGGCAACGGATCACGCGCGACGCATAGGCCGCGGGGGTGGGCGGCGCGTCCGCCCAGACGATGGGGCTCACCGAGACGCCGTGGCGGGCCGCTACCTCGTCCACCAGCGGCAGGAGTCGCGCCAGGTGCTCGGCCTGCTCCTCCTCGCTCAGCCGCACCTCGTCCAGGCCCAGGTGCACCAGCGGGCTGGGCAGGATGGGGAACCACTCGTCATAGATGGAGGCCAGCAGCTCGTAGGAGCGCGGGTCGCGGGGGTTCAGGTGCGACTTGCGGATGTGCGGGGCCAGCCCCTCGTAGGGCTGCTCAAAGCCGCCGCTCACCAGGTGCGGATAGTGAAAGCCCTTGGCCGTGGAATGCCCCAGCGACTCGATCTCGGGGATGATGGCGATGCCATGCTGCCGGGCATAGTCCACCAGCTCGATGATCTCCTCCATGCTCAGCGCGCAGGGGTTCAGCGAGCCGAGCTTGTTGGTGCGGTAGCGGACCGAGTTCAGCTCGTCGTCGCCCTCGCGGTAGACCAAGGCGTTGAGCTTGAAGGCGGAGCTAATGCGCACGATGCGCTTGATCTGCGCCAGCGAGTTGGGCGAGCGCCCCGCGTCCACCATCAGCGCGCGCCAGCGGTAGTGCGGCCGGTCCTCGATCTCGACGCCGGCGAGGACCACCCTCTCCGCGCCGCGCGCCGCCAACTGGCGCAGCGTCATGGCGCCCCAGAGCAGCCCTTGCGCCGAGTTGGCCCGCACCGCCGCGCCCGCGCCGTCCACGCGCAGCGTATAGCCCTCCTCGCCCAGCGCCGACGGGTCCGCCGCCGCCGCTTGCCCCAGGCGGAGCGCATACTCGGCGGTTGCGGTCACGACGGGCAGTCGCAGGCCGAACTCGTCCGCCAGCAGGTCGGCCAAGCGCTGGCCGACAAAGCACGCCTCCTGTTCCATCGGGGCGCTGACCCGGATGGGCAGCTCGCCGGTCAGCGGCAGGTCCTCCGCCCGCGGCGTCAACTGCTGCGGCCGGGGCAGCAGGTCGGCCAGCAGCCCGGTTCTGATGGTTTCGTCGAGTCTCATGGTTGCTCCTTACCCGCCCCGCATCTCGTGGATGCTTTGGGCGATGAGGCGAAAGGTATCTTCGATCTGGTCCGCCTCCAGGCAGGAGAAGGCGATGCGCAGGTCGGTGGGGCCGAGGGCGATGGCGCCGACGCCGTGCTGGTCCAGCGCGTGCAGGCGCAGGGCGTTGGCGTCCACTCCCTTGACGCGCAGGCACATGAAATACCCCGAGTTGAAGGGATAGACGTCCCAGCAGTCGGCGTACTGGGGCGCGTAGGCCACCTCGCGGACCTTGTCCGCCCGGGCCTTGAGGATGCCGAACTTGGCCCGGCGCTCCTCCTGATAATCGCCGCCCTTGAGCATCTTGAGCAGCACCGACTGGGCCGGCTGCGAGCAGTTGGAGATCGAGCTGCGGATGCAGGCCCCGGCCTTGGCCTCCAGCGCGGCATAGGCCGCCGGGCTCTGCCCGTAATCACCCAGGGTGATGAACCCGACGCGAAAGCCCCAGACGTAGAACTCTTTCGTAAAGCCGTCGGCCTTGAGGGCGACGATGTTGGGGTGCGCGCCGACGAACTGGCCGAAAATCGAGCCGGCCACCAGGTCGTCGCGGTAATTAAGCCCGTAATAGGCGTCGTCGCAGATCACCAGGATCTTCTTGCCCGCCTCCGCGGCCTGCACCACCGTGCGGACGATCTCGGCGGCCTCGGCGGCGGTGGGGGTGTAGCCGGTGGGGTTGTTGGGAAAGTTCAGGAGCAGCACGACCTTTTGCGGGGCCTCGCGCAGCGCCTCGGCCAGCGCCGCGGCGTTGAAACCGGTCAGCCCCTCGTCAAAGAGCGGGAAATTGCGGATGGTGGCGCCGTAGCGCACCTCGAACATCAGGGAATAGTTGTCCCAGAGCTTGTCGGGGATCAGCACCACGTCGCCGCGGTCCAGGAAGAGGTCCGCCGCAAGCATCAGGCCGTGGGTCAGGGCGTTGGTGACCACCGGCAGGCTGACCGTCTTGCCCGCCAGCGCCGGGTTCTCGGCCAGCATCTTGGCCAGCCAGGCCTGGCGCAGCCCCGGCAGTCCGGCAGGCGGCGCGTAATCGAACAACTCGGTGGGGGAGAGGTCGTTGAAATACTTGCGCACCGATTCCAGGTGCATGGGATCCGCGCCCTCTTTGGCGATGCCGATGGTGGCGTTGTACTTGTGCGCCTTCTGCTTGGCCTCCGCGCCCTGGACGATGATGCCCTTGGGCATATAGATGTTCCTGCCGAAATCGCTCAGCAGGTCGTAGGCGGCGGGGGCGTTGGCGCGGATGACCTGGTTCATCTCTTGGGCGATGGGGTGCATGGGACCTCCTCCGGGCGACGGGATAGCGAAAACCCACTGCCGCCTAGTGTACGGGTTTCCGGTCAAAACGCCAAACGGGGCGGCGCGTGGCGCACACTCGCCCAGAAGCGGTTGCCACGGCCCACATGCTGTGTTATGATGAACTCACGCTGCGTTGTCTTGTGCCACAAAACGAATCGCAGATGGCCGCGAGCTAAGCGCTGCACCCATGCGTGTGAATGTTGCGCTCTATTCCAACCATTTGTGCGGGCTTCGCACTGGACGTTCAGGAAGAGGCATCAGCATGCAGTCTTTTGTTTCGAGGCTTTCTAGCGATATCTATGAGTATCTGGCGTTTCACACGTGGTGGTCCGATGGGCTGCTCTACGCTCTGCTAGCCGCGCTCCTGTTTCTAATACCGCTGTACATCTTCAGGAACGAGTTGAGAGAGTTGCTGGGAACCATGCCCTCTCGCTTGGCACGAGCTGTCAGGGTTACGCTGATCACGGTCTATCTCATTGTCTTTGCAGCGGCACTATCAACCTGCTATATTGCTCCCAATCCTTTCAGCTTCGCACAGCGTCATATTGATCCGGGAATGCCCAGGACGGATGCGATAGCGGTCTTGGGGCAACACTCATGGTATCACCAACCATGCGTCGAGAATGCCAGGCTCGTGGATCTATTCTTTTTTGGGGATCGTCGCTACGACCGGGCCTTTGTTGTCATTCTGAGCAGCGAGAGCAAGAGCGGCAGTTACCGAGTAACAGATGTCTCCACTCAGGACAACTATCTCTGGCAATTCGAATACAAGGACTGCATCCAAGAAGAGAGGTTTGAGCGCTAGCGGCACGATAGCCACGATTAATACGGCAGCGCGATGGTGGTGGCCGACACGAGCAGGAACACGACTCTGGCCAACAGGCGCATCACCCAGCGACAGGAGAGACGCATGGCCGAATCCATCTTACAGTACCCCAAAGGCAGCACCGGTCTGTTTCCGGATTCCCAGATCGCCCGCCGCGAGATCTATCTGGGGCCGAGCACCGTCAACTCGTGCAATACGCCGTGCCCGGTATCGACGGCGACGGCCGGGACGAGATCGCCATCCCGGCCCGGATCACCGGCGGACGCGGCGAGGATGTGGTGGTGGTCACCCATAACTCGGGCAAGATCCTGATCTTTTCGGCGGCGTAGGACGACGGGGATACTTGCCCAACCAGCCTACAGGAGCACGCAACCGGCCTTACAGAGAGAGAGTCAGGCGCAATCCATCCTCAACAAGCTCGAGCAAGTATGAGGGCAAAGGGCCAACACGCTCGGTGAGGAACGCCTTGTCCAGTGTAATGACCTGGGACACGTTCGCCACCGAATCTTGAGGCAGACCAGTCGCCTTGCTGGGCAAGAGCACATTGCCCGGGGCCAAAGCCAGTCGCAGATTGGAGGTAACCACCACCGCGATCACCGTAGCGATCCGGCTGCGGTTAAAGCTGTCCGCTTGTATTACGAGCACAGGACGACGATACCCCGGCTCCGAGGCGACGGGTTCGGGCAAGTCAGCCCACCAGATCTCGCCACGAGCGATCACCAGGCCCGGCCCCCCACGGATTGCAGTTGGACGCGCACTAACGTCGTGTCCATAGCAGACGGCTCTGCATCATAAACGCGATTGAGCGCCTCTGTGACTTCTTCTGCAGGATGAGCGTTGAGATAAGCAGCCAGGGCAGCCTCGTATAAGGCGCTCACGGAGACACCCAGCCGTTGCGCCAGACTCTCGGCAGCGGTATGGATCACGCTAGGGATGGAAATATCCGTACTCATGTGTCAAAACCTCTGAATTCGCCCATCAAAACGACCAGTTGACTATATTATACACGATCGTCTCCGCCGCGGCAAGAAACCATGCGCCAGAATCTCGGACGCGTGGTGGAGGCATCAGTTCTGGCTGATGCACCTATTCTGGTCCCGTCTGCTCTTGCCATCCCGCCCGCATTGTACTATCCTGCGGCGCGAGCGACAAAGCGACTCCGAAGGAGTTGGCTATGAGCCGCGGCTCACCGTTGCGGATGAAAATGCACAGCCATGTCACCCCGAGGTCCGCCGAAGGGGTCTCCACGCCACCGCAGCGGGAGATTCCTCGGAGGACCTCGGAATGACG
>JAAYEA010000088.1 GCA_012689325.1 Chloroflexota bacterium | reverse complement strand
TAGAGGGTGTTGGGCACCTCGCGGCGGACCTGGTTGATATAGCCGGAGAGGAGCGCCAACCCGCCGACCTGGCCTTTGTCGTCCTGGGACTCGGCCAGGAAATCGCCGTGCAGGTCGTTGGAGTGTAGGATGGTAAAGTGTTTTGAGGGCATGAGTAGCCTCCTGGTGTTGGGGCAAAAGAGCAGCCGGCGCCCACGAGCAGCCCCTGGCAGGTATTGGGGGATTATAACACCGGCCTGGCGGGGCTGTCAAAGCGAGCTAGCTGGCCAGCTCGCCGTGGCGGAAACAGTTGACGGTGTGGTCGTTGACCATTCCCACGGCCTGCATAAAGGCGTAGCAGATGGTGGGGCCGACGAAGCGAAAGCCCCGGCGCAGCAGGTCCTTGCTCAGCGCCACCGATTCGGGCGTCTGCGCGGGGACCCCGGCCAGCGTCGCCCAACGGTTGACGATCGGCCGCCCGCCGACGAAGCGCCAGAGGTAGGCGTCAAAGCTGCCGAACTCGGCCTGGACGCGGAGGAAGGCCTGGGCGTTGGCGACGGCGGCGCGGATCTTGAGCCGGTTGCGGACGATGCCGGGGTCTTGCAGCAGCGCCGCCACGCGGGACTCGTCGAACGCGGCCACGGCGGCGGGGTCGAACCCGGCAAAGGCGGCGCGATAGGCGGGGCGCTTGCGCAGGATGGTGATCCAGCTCAGGCCGGCCTGCGCTCCCTCCAGGATCAGGAACTCGAAGAGCCGGCGGTCGTCGTGGACCGGCACGCCCCATTCCTCGTCGTGATAGGCGACATAAAGCGGGTCATCCCCCGCCCAGGCGCAACGGGTCACGGTCATGCGGGCCTCCGGGAATCGCTTATGGCATATCGCTTATCGCTGCGGCCCTCAGACTGGCGGCGCTCGGCTTCTGCCCTGCAACCTGCAATAGGTAACCTGTAACTTGTCTTATCCCACGCGGAAGTGCGCCAAGAGGTCGTCGGGGAGCTCGACGCCCATGCCGGGCGCGGATGGGAAGGCGATGCGCCCGTCCACCACGGGCAGCGCCAGCTCCTGGATGGCCCGCAGCAGCGGCGACCAATAGACCTCGCTCGGCGCGTATTCGATATAGGGCGTGACCGGCGAGATGGCGGCCAGGTGTACGCTCGCCGCGCCCAGGAGCTGCGTGGACCAGTTGCCGGGGCAAACCAGCGCGCCGCGCGGCTGGGCCAGCTCGACGATGCGCCGCGCCTCGGTGAGGCCGCCGCAGGTGGTCATGTAGGGCTGCGCCACCAGCACGCCGCCGCGGTCCAGCAGGTCCAGGAACTCCCAGCGGGTGACGGTGTGCTCGCCGGCGGCCAGCCGCAGGCGCGTCTGGCGGGACAGCCGGGCGTAGGCTTCCAGTGAATCCACGGGGAAGGGCGTCTCCAGCCAGTAGATATCGTATTCCAGCAATTGCTCGCAGACCTTGGCGGCCTGCCCCACGTCGTTCCAGAGGTAGCCCACGTCCACGGCGAGCATCCGGTCGGGGCCGATGGCCTCCCGCGCCAAGCGGGCCAGCTCCACCACCGTCTCGGGCGCGGAGCGCATCGGCTCGACCTTGAAGGCGCGGTAGCCCAGGTCGCGCAGGCGCTCCACCCGCTCCACCTGCTGCCGCAGCACGCTCTCGCGGTCATAGTCCAGCGAGATGATGGTGCAATAAGGGGCGACGTAGCGGCGCTCCTGCTCGCTGGCGATCTGGTAGCGGGAGCGTTCCGGCGCGCCGAGAAGCTGCCAGACGGGGCGGCCCAGGGCCTTGCCGCAGAGGTCCCACAGCGCCACATCCACCGCGCCGATGCAGATCACCGCCCAGCCCCGCCGGTTGCCGTGCAGCATCGCGTTATAGAGGCGCGACCAGAGGCGCTCCGGCGGAAAGGGGTCCTCGCCGATGAGTTGCGCGCCAAAGAGCGAGTCCGGCCCATCCAGCACGGCCTTGACCACGCCCGGCGGCACGGCAAAGACCTCCGAGAGGCCGATCAGCCCCTCGTCCGTGTGCAGCCGCAGCACCGCCAGCCCGGCGATGCGGTGCTCCACCCGCTCAGGGGGCGGCGGGTCGCCGAGGACCAGGACTTCGCATTGGGTGATTTTCATGGGACCTCCACACGTGGCCACGGGGAGAGCGCTCACTCGAGTCCCAAGGTCAGAGAGCCGCCTCTCTCCCGCTTATCCTATGCCTCTGTGCTCTCGGTGTCTCGGTGGTTAGCCTGTATCAGCTCGAGACGCTGCGGTTCAGCTTGAGCGTCTCTGCCGCGCTGGCATTGATGAAGGACTGGTCGGCGCCGGCGCGGATGTAGAGAAAGCCCTGCGCGATGCGGTCGCGGGCGTCCAGGCCGCAGGCGATGCCGGGGATCTTGCCGGTGTTCCGGCAGGCATGCAGTACCCCCGCGATGGCCCTCTCCCGCGCGGCGAGCCCCGCCGGGGTGCTGACGTCCGCGCCCAGCGAGCGCGCCAGGTCCTCCGGCCCCACCCAGCAGCCGTCGATGCCGTCCACGCTCAGGATCGCCTCGGCCTGCTCGGCGGCTTCCTTCGACTCGATCTGCACGGCCACAAAGAGCTCGCCATCCACGCTGGTGGCGTAATCGCTGCCGTAGAGGCTCGTGGCGAAGGGGCCGAAGGAACGCCCGCCCCGCGGCGGGTAGCGGCAGGCGCGCGCGACGGCCTCGGCCTCCGCCACCGAGTTGACCATGGGCACGACAATGCCCAACGCCCCGCGGTCCAGCGCCCGCCCGATGGCGTAAAAGTCGTTCTGCGGCACGCGGATCATGGGGGTGGCGGAGCCGAGGTTGATGAGCTGGAAGGCCAGCAGGATGGCCTCGTCGTCCCAGTTGCCATGCTGGACATCCACCATGACATAGTCGAATCCGGCCAGGGTAAGGAGCTCGGCGGCAAAGGGCGAGCCGAGGGTCGCCCCCGCGCCGATGGCGGGGAGCCCCTGGCGCATGCGGCGTAGAGCGGTGTTGGTCTTCATGTGGCCTCCTATGGTTATTCTCCGGCGATACCCCGCGCCCAGTCCGCTGCGCGGCGGGCGGTCTCCTCGCGGTGGTCCAGCGGGCTGCGCAGGTCAAGCGCGCCGAGGACCTCGTTGCCCTCCAGCGCCTTGATCATGTTCGGCAGGGTCTTGGATGGATCGCCGCCGTGGCAGCAAAAGAGGGCGACCTGCTTGCCTGAAAGGCGCGCACTGTGGATAAAGCTGCGCAGCGGCGGCGCATAGTTCCAGGCCCAGACCGGCGTGCCGATGAAGAGCAGGTCATAGGCGGCGGGGTCGCGGTCCAGCGGCTGCAGCTCCGGGCGCGTCTTCATCATCACCTGGCCGCCGCCCCAGGCGTATTTCATGAGGCCCTGGGGCCGCAACTCTTTCGTGGGCTTGAGCTCGAGCAGGTCCGCGCCGACGGCCTCGGCGATGGTCTGGGCGACGAAACGGGTGTTCCCCTCGTGCGAATAATAGATGACCAAGATGCGGGCGTTGGACATGGCGTGCCTCCTCGACAGACTTAGCCGATGGGAAACCACCGCAAGAGCTCCCTGGCGACCAGCTCGTGGCCCCGGCGGTTGGGATGATTGGACCAGGAAAGCAAGTCCTGCAGATCCCCGCCGCCCTCCAGGTAGCGATCGCAAGCGGCGAGGCTGTCAACCAGGCCCACCTCGAACTCGGCGGCCAGCTCCCTGATCTGCTGCGCGTGGTCGCGCAAGAGCTGGCGCGCCTCCGCCGGGGCGTCGCTCCTTTGCATGATATCCGGAGTGGGCGTCAGCAGCAAAACGCGCACGCCCTGCTCCTGCGCCGGGCCGATCATCGCCGACCAGGCCGCGCGGGCGCGCTCCAGGCCCAGCCGCCGGTCGTTGAGGCCATAGTCGATGGTCAGCACGTCGGGACGGTGGGCGAGGACCTCGGCGAAGCGGGCGGCGCCGGGCTCTGAGTTCTCTCCGCCGATGGCCGTGACGATGACGTTGAGCACGGCGCTGGGGAAGCGCTCCTTCAGGCCGCGGTGGAGCAGGTGCGGGTAGGCGTTGAAGGTGTCCACCACGTGGGAGGCGAAATAGCCCGCGGGGACGCTGTGGCCGTGGCAGGCGATGTTAACGGTGCGGTTGCCCGGCCACACCTTCAGGCATGCGGCCACGACCTCGGCCAGATAGGTGTGGCGATCGGCGATGGGCACGGCATACCTCCTTGGGATCGTGATGTGCCGATGAAGCACATGATATCCAGAACCCCTGGATCGGGAAGATCAGGCCACCTCCGGCGGGAAGGCTTGCTTGGCTGCCGAGGAGCACGCGGCGTCTGCCGGGGCGCCGCCTTCCGAGGGGCCGCCTTCCGAGGCGCCGCCTTCCGAGGCGCTGAGGTCCCCCGCCCAGAGGCGCCGCATCTCTTCGCAGGTGGCGAGGAGTTCCTCCAGCTTGCCCCGCGCCTCCACCCGGCCCTCCTTGAGCACGATGACCTGGTCCGCGCGGCGGAGGGCGGCCCGGCGATGGGTGACCACCAGACAGGTGGCGCCCGATTGGGCAAAGACTCGCTCCCAGAGGGTGCGCTCGGTGTCCACGTCGAGGGCGCTGGAGAGGTCATCAAAGACCAGGAGCTCGGGGTCGCGGACGAACATGCGCGCGGCGGCGGCGCGCTGGCGCTGCCCGCCGGAGAGCTTGACGCCCTTGGCGCCCAACAGCGTGTCCAGGCCCCCCTCCAACTCGGCCAGGTCATCGTCCAGGACCGCCCGATGGGTCGCCCCGGCGAGGTCCACCCGCTCCTCTGGCAGGCCCATAAGGATGTTGTCGCGCAGGGACTCGGAGAAGAGCAGCGGGACCTGCGCCGTGTAGGCGGCGATGGGCGGCACGAAAAAGGCGGCGGGATCGGCGACGGGCTGGCCGTTCCAGCGGATCTCCCCGGCGTCCTTGGGCAGCAGGCCCAACAGCACCCGCAGCAGCGTGGTCTTGCCGGAGCCGATCCGGCCGGTGATGGCGGTGAACGAACCGCGGGGGATGACGAGCGAGACGTCGTGGATGCCGTGGCTGCTGTCCGGGTAGACGTAGGTCAGGCCGCGCGCCTCCAGCGCTTCGAGGTGGTGCTGGGCGGCCTTGGGCGTAAAGGGGACCTCAGGCAGCGGGCCGCGCATGTGGATGGGGGCGTGGCGCACCAGCGTCTCCGGCGCCGCCCCCTGGAGCAGCCGATTCATGCGGCCAAAGGAGACCCCGGCTTGCTTGTACCAGGCGCTCCAGACGCCGATGAACTCGGTGGAGCCGGAGAGGTAGCCGAGGTAGTAGACGAACAGCGCCAGGTCGCCCACGCTGAAGGCGCCGGGGCTGCCGGCGGGCAGGCGCATGGCTGACCCAGCCATGATGAGGATGATGCCGGTGGCGACGGCGCTGATGTTATGGGCCACGGACCAGATAAAGCGCTCAAAGACGCGGTCGCGGACCACGGCGCGGCGGCGCACTTCGCTTAGCTCACGGAACCGGCGGGAGACGTGCGTCTCTGCGTTGGCCACCTGGACCGCCTGGGCGGCGCCAAAGGTCTCGGCGATGAAACCGGTGATCCGCCCCGTGGCCCGGCGGGCGGCGTCGTGGTAGCGCTGGATGCGCTTGGTGCCCAGGTTAGCGATGCCCAGCGTGATCAGCAAGGGCAGGTAGGCGACCAGGGTGATCCTGGCGTTGATGCGGACCATGATCACCGTGGCGACCACGGCGAAGAGGAGGTTGCCCACGCTGACCATGCTCTCGGCCAAGAGCCGTTCAACCTGTTCCACGTCGCCGCGAAACCGGCTCACCGCCTCGCCGGGAGAGCTGGGGACGGCCCGCGCGCCGGGGCGGTCCAGGATGCGCTCAAAGAGGTTGCGACGCAGCAGTGCGGCATTGGTATAGCGAAAGATCCAGTAAACGGCAACATCGGCAAAGGTAAAGCCCACCCTGACCAGGGCCGCGCCGATGAGCAAGGCGATGAGCGAGGGGATGCTCCAGCCGACGACGGCAGCGCCGGAGAGCTTGTCCATGATGGCGCGGGTGATCAGGACAGCGGCCTGGGGCACGACGCCGAAAAAGATCAGCTCGAGCAAGACAAAGACGAGGGTAAGCCAGGGGCGATAGGTCACGAGCTTGCCGATATAGCGCCAGGTGGCCATGGGCGAGAGCGGCTCTTGCTCCGGCGAGGCCGGGGCGGCGTGTGGGTCAGGGCTCATGCCAGCACCTCCTCCAGGCCTGTCTGCAGCAGGTGGCTGAAGCGCGAGGCGGGATCGGCGGCGAGGGCGGCGCGCTCGCCATGCTCCACGATCCGCCCTTGGTCCAGGATCATGATCTCGTCGGCGCGCTGCACCGTACCGAGCCAATGGGCGATGATGATGGCGGTGCGGCCCTGGGCCAGATGGCTCACTGCCCGCTCGATGAGGCGCTCGGTGGCTGGGTCCAGCCGTGACGAGGCCTCGTCCAGGATCACCAGGCCGGGATCCTGCAGAAAGATGCGCGTGAAGGCGAGGAGTTGGGCCTCCCCAGCGGATAGCCCGCCGCCGCCGGACTCGAGCTCGGTATCCAAGCCCTGTGAGAGTCCCTCCAGCCAGCCTGCCAGCCCGAGCTCGCCCAAGGCATTGACGATCCGCTCGTCGGGAATGGCGGGATTGAACAAGGTCAGGTTGTCGCGCACGGTGGCGTTAAAGAGCTCGATGGTCTGCGTCACCATGCCCACCTTGCCGCGCACCTCGGCGATGGGCAGGTCGCGCAGATCCAAGGCGCCGCTGTCGCGATCGCCAGCTCCCAAGCGGACCGTCCCCCGATCGGGGTCGTAAAGCCGAAAGAGGAGGCGGGTGATGGTGGTCTTGCCGCTGCCGGTGCGGCCCAGCAGGCCAAGGACTCGCCCGGGCTCCAGGCGGAACGAGAGGTCGCGCAGCACGATCTCGGCGTCTCGCAGATCCGGCGCGGGCTCCGGCGAGGGGGCGGGGGGATGGGTGCCGCCGGCCTTGGGCATGGCATCATGATAGCCAAAAGTCACGTCACGGAACTCGACGGCCAGCGGCCCCGCGGAGAGGCTGGGCCAGCGACCTTGCGCCGGCTGGTGCTCCTGCACCTGGCTGCGCAGCGCCAGCAGCTCCCGGATGCGGGCGATCCCCGCCCCGGCGCGTTGCAGCTCCCCCAACTGGCGGGTGATGGCGCTGATGGGCCGCTCCAGCATCATGCTGTATTCAAAAACCATGAACACCGTGCCAACGGTGATGGTCTGGGCCAGGTAGAGCCACGCGCCGACGCCAAGGGCGAGGGCATTGCCCAGGGCCATGAGCAGGAAAGTGGCGTTGAGCATCCAGTTGACCATCAGCCCGGCCTTGAGGTTGCGCTGCATCAGGGCGCGCATCAGCTCAAAGAAGCGGCGCATGACGTAGGTCTTGGCCCCGCAGGAGCGGATATCCTCGGTGCCGGCCAGCCGCTCTTCCAGAAAGCCAAAGAGGTCGGCGCTGGCCTGCCGCTCGGCGGCCCAATGGGGGATGGCGAGGTTGCGCAGCCCGGCGATCGCGCCCAAGGCAAGGAGGGAAAAGAGGGAAAGGGTCAGTCCCACCCGCCAGTCCTCGCGAAAGAGCAGCGCCATGACCCCCAGCAAAAAGAAGGCATTGCCGACCACCTGAATGACGAACTGGGAGAAAAAGCTAGAGAGGGCCGTCACGTCGCCGTCGATGCGCTCGATCATCTCGCCGGGGGTGTGCGCGTTGTGAAACGACATGTCCAGGCGCAGACAATGGTGAGCTAGGTCGGCGCGCAGTCCGTTGGTGGCGGTCCAGCCGATGTCCTCGCTGAGATAGGTGGCCGAGAGCGAGACGACCTGTTGCAGCAGCGCCACGCCGATAAAGGCCAGCGCCAGGCGCAGGAGCGTGGCGCTGGCGGCGCTGGCCTGGGCCAGGTCGATGAAACGGCGGGTGATCTGCGGGCTGACCAACTGCAGGCCAATGCCGCCAAAGAGCATCACGGCGAGCAACGCGGCGCGCCGCCACTGCGGGCGCAGATAGCTCGCCAGCAGCTCGCCATAGGCGCGCAAGGGTATCTTCACGGGCGCTCCTCTCGAAAGGGCAAGCCACCGCTGAAGCGGAGGGCGCAGAGAGGCGGTGGATTACGCCCCGGCTTGGGCAGCGAGCGTCTTTTTGAACACCCAAAAGGCGCGGCCGATGGTGGCGCCCACGGTGCGGGCGTAGAACGCGATGGGCCCCGCCCAGATGATCTCGCCGCGCTCGTGTCCCTGCCGCTGCCAGTCGGCCAGGCAGCGCTTGAGCAGCACGGTGCCGATGCCCAGGCCGCGCAGGTCGGTGCGGGTGAGCATGGGGCCAAAGTGGGTGCGGCCGATGAAGCCATGGGTGGCCATGCCCACGATCTCGCTTCCCCGCAGGGCCAGATGCACCGTCACCGGCTGGCGCTCCAGGGCCATGCCCGACTCGGTGGCCCAGTTGGCGTGGCTCTCGGCCAGGCAAAAGCGCTCCAGCTCGGCGCGATCCTCTGGGCGGCCCCGACGGATGGTGTAGCCCTTGGCGGCCAGCGCGGCTTCCTGGGCGGCGGTGGTCCAATCTCGCCCGGCGACCACCACGTCCATGTTCACGCGGGTCTCGCGGGTGGTGGTGTAGCCGCGCTGGAAGAGAAACGAGATGGCTGGCGTATAGTGGATATCGACGCCAGGGAGGAAATAGCGCGGCAGCGCATACCCCGCCGTCACCGCCGGGACGCCGCGCTCGCGCAAGGTCGTCTCCACCGCCTCGAACAAGGCCGTGCCGATCCCTTGGCGCTGGCGTCCGGGTTCCACCAGGAAAGCGCGGATCCACCCCTCCTCCTTGGCGATGCTGCCCTGGAGATAGCCCACCGGTTGGCCATCCTCTTCCGCGGCCAGCATCAGGGCCGGATCATAGGTAGGGTCGTCGAGGGTCCGGCTGCGGGTATATTCCTCGGTCCAGACGGCGTTATCGGGCAGGGCGTTGAATGCCCGCGTAAAGGGCGCGATGTGGCGCTCGGCAAAGGGGACCAGTCTTAGCATGGCGTAACTCCCTTGGAACAGATTGGGGTGAGCCGCGTGTAAGGGCAATTCATGAATTGCCCTTACACGCGCCCCCTGATCATCTTTACAGGATGGGCCCGCCGGCGATGGCGTCGTTGCAGCTCCGGCAGGCTGGGTTGCCGCAATGGGTGATCTGTGGGTCGCGGCGGATGGCCGCCGCGGCGATCTCGAGCGTCTCCCGCGCGGGCAGGGCGCGCCAGAGGCTGGCGCCCACGGTGGTCTGGCGGAGCAGCGGCTCCAGCAGCGGGGCCATCTTCACAAAGCCCGCCGAGCAGCCGCCCCCCTCCAGCGGCGCAGGCTGGCCGTGGCGATCGTTGGCGCAGAAGCGGAACAGGTTACGGCCGGCCAGTTGCTCGGCCAGGTGCAGCAAGGTCAGCCGGTCCAGCCAGACGCCCATGAGCACCACCCAGCCGCCCAGGCGGGCCAGCGCCTTGTACGGCGCGAACACGTCCAGGGGGGCCTGGTCGCGGACCAACGCGTCGGCCAGCGGGCCGACCGCGGCGAAGGAGCAGATGGCGTGGTTGCCGCGCCGCCGCTCCGGATAGCGCAGCAGCGCCTCCGGGACGACGCCCATGCGGTAGGTGTCCACCTCGTTGCTCTCCGGGGTATAGATACGTTCCAGCCCGGCCGTGGGTGTCACCCCGGCGGCATAATCGCGGCCGTTGCGCGGCGGCTGCAGGTGCGGCGGGCAAGGGACGCGATAGCCCCCGGAAAAGGCGGGGACCATCACGGTGCACCCCTCTTGCCGCAGCCCGTCGATGACGGCTTGCGGCCCGCCTTCCACCCGGCCAAAGCTCCGCAGCGAAGAGTGAACGCACAGCGGCAAGCCGCCAAGGCCAAGCTCGCGGATGCCCTGGCGGATGTCTTGGATGGTCGTGAGCATGTTTGGGTGGGACCTCCGAGCGAGTCCTGGAGGGCAAACACGGGGGTTTGCCCCTACGAATACTGCCCGTATTGGTGGGCGGTCTCGAAATAGGCCCGGACGTTCTCCAACGGCGTGCCGTCGCGGATTGAGTCGCTGGTGCCCAGGATGAACCCGCCTCCCGGCGCGGCCACCTCCAGCGCATAGCGCACCGCGCGCACCACGTCGTCCACCGTGCCCATCTTGATGACGTACAGCAGGTCGACATAACCTTTCAGGCAGACCTTGTCGCCATAGAGCCGCTTGGCTTCGGCCAGGTCCACGTCGCCCACGGGCGGCGGGGTGAGGGTCTCGATGACGTCGGCGCCCCCCGCCACATAGTCGCCGATGGTGCGCATCATCTTGCCGTCATCATAGACGTGATAGATGCCGCCATAGCGGTGGATCAGGTCGGCGTACTGCTTCATCAGCGGCACAAAGACCTCGCGAAAGATGGCGGGCGACCATCCGGCGCTGAGCGAGCCATAGTACCAGCAGCCAAAGATGGCCTTGGCGCCCTGCTCCAGTACGGCTTTGAGCGAGGCCAGCGCGAACTCGTGAAAAAAGGCGAACTGGCGGTCAAAGAAGGGGCGGTCCAGGTAATAGTCCATCATGAGCTGATTCATGCCGCGGGCATTCCCCAAAAAGTGGTCCAGCGGCGGGTACATGCTCACCTCGGGAAAGCCCAGATCGCCCATGGCCTGATCGATTTCGTGGAACTCGGAGAGGGTCTCCGTCCCCGGAGCGGGCATGATGTAGCGCAGTTTGTCCAGGTCGCCAGGCTCTTTCAGGAGATGCTCGTGCTGGACGGGGCTGGGCGAGATGCCGTACTCCCGCCCGCCGGGGGCCAGGAAGGTGACGTCCGAGAGCGGCCCCGCGGGCGTCTCGAAGGTTCGCCGCACGGTGACGCCGCCGTCCTGCTCCTCCACCTGCTGGACGATCTTGACTTCCGGCGGCACGTGGCGATAGGCGAGCTGCGGGTGAAAGATGAAAGCCGGCGCTACATTGCCCACGGGCAGGCAGAGGTCAAAGCCGAACTCCTTGGCGGCCTTGACGTGGTGCAGCCAGGAGCTGCCTCCATAGTAGGAGCTCAGCCAGGAGCCGATGCGCGGCGAGATAGGCACTCGGTCGGGGACCTCGCGGCGCATGGCGGCGAGCAGGCGTTGACGTCCAGTCATTGCGGCGGTCATGGGTGTAATCCTCCTTGGCAGGGTCTGGCAGGTGGGATGGGCGCCAGCCCAGGCACTGTATTATACTCGCGGTGTCAAATCGGCGGCGGGGCCATCGCGACCTGGCTCGCGCGGGACGCGTCCGGCCTTATGGGGATGGCTCATCCAGGGCCTGCCGCACCGCTTGCGCCAGCTCTAGCGGGGTGAACGGCTTGCCCAGGTAGCGCGAGACGCCCACCGCCCTCAGGTCGCTCTGGGCCATCCCCTCGGGGTATCCGCTGATTACAAGCATGCGCGCGTGGGGATCGCGCTGGCGGAGCGCTTGATAGAGCGCGCCCGCGCCCATCTGGGGCAGGACCATGTCCGAGATCACCAGGTCGAAGCGGGCGCCTTGCGCGCACAGGTCCAGCGCCTCCTGGCCATCGCGGGCCACCAGCACCTCGTAGCCGTGCGACTGCAGGGCGCGCTGGGCCACGTTGAGCACCTGCGGCTCGTCCTCGACCAGCAGGATCGTCTCGCCGCGGCCCTGGGCCTCGGTCCCCGGGTTGGCGGGGGGAGGAGCAGGCTCCGACGTCGGGGGCTCGGCGGGCAAATAGATGGTAAAGGTGGTGCCGCGCCCCAGTTCGGTGTTCACGTCGATATGGCCTTCATGCTGGCGCACGATGCCATACACCTGGGCGAGGCCCAAGCCAGTGCCCCGGGCCAGGCCCTTGGTGGTAAAGAAGGGCTCGTACAGGTGCGCCACGGCTTCCGGTGAGAGGCCCTGGCCGGTGTCGCTGACCGAGATGCGCAGCCAGGCTCCCGCTCCCATCTCGGGGAGGGGCGGCTGGTCGCCCGGCCGCAGTCGCAGCGAAGCGACCTCGACGGAAAGCCTGCCACCCTCGGGCATGGCGTCTCGCGCGTTCAGCGCCAAGTTGGTGAGCATCTGCTGGATCTGGTCCGGGTCCACCCTGACGCGGTTGTCGCCGGGCTCGGCCTGGAGCGAGATGGCGATATTCTCGGGCAGGGTGCGCCGCCAAAAGGCCATGATCTCTTGCAGCAGGTCAGAGATGCTGACGATGCGCATGAAGCGGGTAGAGCGCCCAGCGAAATCCATCATCTGTTGCACCAGCCGGGCCCCGCGCTGGGCCTCGCTGAGGATGACGCCGATGTCCTCCTTGGCGGGCTGGTCCAGCACCGGGTTGCCGAGCAGCAACTGGCCAAAGCCCATGATCCCCGTGAGTAGGTTGTTAAAGTCATGGGCGATCCCGGCGGCGAGCTGGCCGATGGCCGCCAGGCGCTCCTGGCGGGCCACGCGCTGCTGCAGGGCCTTTTGCTCGGTGATGTCCTGGGCGGTAAAGATCACGCCCCTGGCAAGCTGGCCGGGGTGCAGCGGCGCCGAGCTGAGCCGGATCTCGATGAACGAGCCGTCCCTGCGCGCGAAGCGCGTCTCGACGCTGCCCACGCCGCGCGCGCTCACCTCGGCGTACTTGACCTCGCCGACTCGCGCGTACTCGTCATCGCTTTCGTAGAGCATCCGGGCGCTCTGACCCTGCAGCTCATCGGCCGAGTAGCCGACCATCCGCTGCAGGGTATCGTTGGTCCAGACAAAGGTCCGGTCAACCACCATGCCCATGCCGATGGGAGCCGCGCGCAGGATGCCCTCCAGGGTTGCCTGGGCTTCTTGCGCCTGAGCTTCGGCGCGGACGCGTTCCGAGATGTCCCGCAGAAAGATCAGGTCGGCTGGCTGCCCCCCGTACTCGGTGAGCCCGGCGTTGACCTCCACGTCCACCCGGTGGCCGTCGCGGTGAACCAGGGCCGAATCATAGATGGGGGGGACATCCTCGCCGCGCATGCGCCGCTCATAGAGGTCCATTACCCGGTCGCGCTCGGCCTCGGCGATCAAGGCGGCCACGGGCTGGCCAACCATCTCGTGTACCGAGAATCCGACCATGCTCGCTGCGCCGGGGTTGGAGAAACGGACGAGCCTATCCTGGACCACCACGATGCCGTCGGTCGTGCGGTCCACCACGGCGCGGTACTTGGCTTCGGAATCGCGCAGCGCGTCCTCGTTCTGCTTCAGCTCGCGCAACACCAGCTCGAAGGGGCGCCTGATGGTGGTCTCGATCACGGCCGAGTAGAGCATGGCATAGGCTGCGATCTTGAGGAGGTGGCCCAGCAGGTTGAGCCAGCTATCGACCTCGACATAGAGCGTAAAGGTCACCTCGGAGAGGACGATGGCGACGATGGTCCACGAGATGAGGCTGTAGACCCGTGGTGAGAGATGCTGGCGCTGGCGGCGCAGCAAGATGAGCACCAGCAGGAGGATGGCCGAGATGATATACTCGCTGGCCTTCTTGAAGGGCGTGAGGCCGGCGCCGGGGACATAGCAGTCGGGAAACAGGCCGGCAAAGATGCTATACAGCAGCCATGTCGTGACGGCGACATACGCGGCTAACGTCAGGTGGAGGTGCAGCCGGCGCTGCAGGTACACGAGGCTGGCGAGCAAGGAGAAGCTCTGCAGATAGCGGGCGGCGATCCAGAGCTGAGTCGGCAGGTTGGCATCGTGGCCGGGAAAGGCTCCCAGCCCCTGGAAAGCCAGGGCATGGACCAGGTCGATGCCCGCCACAAAGAGGGTGGAGACGCCAAGAAAGAGCAGGTAGCCGTTGGATACATATCGCCGAGCGTTCCAGGCCAGGGCGAACAGTCCGCCGGCAATGACGATGCTAAAGACCTCGGCAATGCTGTGGAAGAGCAAATAGTTGCGGCTGCTGATGAGGACCAGGCCGGCCAGGGCGATGAGCCAGACTGCAATGGTCTCGTAGCGCCGCAGGGATGGGTGCTCGTCTATCATCGTACCCCTCTCCGCTTGCTCCACAATGTCGCGCGATTATACTATGGATCGCACAGGGGCGTCAAGAACGGCGGGCGATTTGGCTGTTGCATCCTACATGGCTAGAATGCCTGGCTGTGTGGGAGCGATGGTCCGGTCCGCCGCGGCCAACGGCCGCGGATGGGCCTTTGCACGGGAGGAGACGATGACCAAGGAGACCCTGGGCTACGTCAAGTTGGAGTGGGTCTGTCCCAGTTGCGGCACGCGCAACCCCGGCCCGCAGAAGCTGTGCGCCAATTGCGGCACGGCGCAGCCTGCCGATGTGCATTTCGAGGAGGTGGCGCAGGACGAGCTCCTGACCGACGAGGCCGAGATCGCCAAAGCCAAGGCCGGGCCGGACATCCACTGCGCCTATTGCGGCACCCGCAACCCCGCTGGCTCGCTCAAATGCAGCCGGTGCGGGGCCGAACTGAAGGAGGGGACCGCCCGCGCCACCGGGCGGGTGGTCGGCAAGTACCGGACCGAGGCGGCGCCGGATGTGACCTGCCCCTCATGCGGGGCGACCAACCCGGCCAACGCCGCCAAGTGCGCCAAGTGCGGCGCGCCCCTGACCGAACCGGCGGAGCAGGCCGCGCCAGCCGCCGAGCCAGCGGCCAAAAAGGCCGGCTTGCCGATGGGCTGCCTGATCATCGGCGCGCTGGCGGTGGGCGCGATCATCCTCTTTATGATGCTGGCCACGCGCACCAAGGATGTCACCGGCGAGGTGGCGGCCACGGCCTGGAAGCGCGTCGTCGCCATCGATGCCCTGGTGCCCGTGCAGCAGCAGGGCTGGCGGGACGAGATCCCGCAGGGGGCGACGCTCGAGTCTTGCCGCGAGGAGCTGCGCTACACGCAGAAGGAGCCCGCCGCCGGGGCGATTCAGGTGTGTGGGACGCCCTACAAGGTGGATACGGGCAGCGGTTACGCCGAGGTGGTGCAGGACTGTGTCTATCAGGTGTACGATGACCGCTGCCGTTATACGGTGCTGGCCTGGACCCAGGTGGACCAGGTGGTGGCCCAGGGACAAGGGGACCAGCCCTACTGGCCGGCGGCTGTCCCGGCGGCCGGGCAGCGCCAGGGGGCGGTCACCGAGGTCTATGAGGTGGTCTTTGATAGCGATGGGGAGCGTTATACCTACCGCACCGATGACCCGGACGACTATGCCCGGTTTGCCGTCGGAAGCGAGTGGGTGCTCAGCATCAACAGCTTTGGCGACGTGACCGATGTGCAGCCCGGCCAGTAGCCGTGGCGCCAAGCGCGCAGAAGGAGCAACCATGAAGAACGTGCAGATCGTTGGCCTGCCGGCGGCCCTGGAGTGGGATGTCCCGCCGGTGGCCTGGACCGTGGGGGCGCCAGGAGCCCTGACCATCACCGCGGGGGCGGTGACCGACCTCTTTAATAACCCCAACGGCGAGCCGCCCAAGCGCGATTCGGCGCGGCTCATGTTCGCGCCCGAGCCGGGGGATTTCACCCTGAGCGCCAAAGTCCACGTGGACTTTCGCTCCACGTTTGATGCCGGCGTGCTGCTCATCTGGGAGGACGTGGGCTCCTGGGGTAAGCTCTGCTTCGAGTTCTCGCCGCAGGCCGAGCCGATGATCGTGTCGGTGGTGACCCGCGGCGGGCTCTCCGACGACGGCAACGCCGTGGTGATGCCGAGCTATGATGCCTGGCTGCGGATCGCCCGGGTGGGGACGACCTTTGCGCTGCACTATGCTGCGGACGGCCAGTGGTGGCACATGGTGCGCTACTTTGCCCTGGCCCACCCGGAGCGGGTGCGCATCGGGCTCTCCTCCCAGTCCCCTACGGGGCAGGGGTGTTCCGCCACCTTTTCCGAGGTGCGCTACGAGCGCCGGACCCTGACCAACCTTCGCGACGGGTCCTAATCCAGGAGGCGAGATGACCACAGAAGATACCTATGTGAGCTATGAGGCGTTCGGCGCGGTGGGCGACGGCGTGGCCGATGACCTGCCCGCGATCTGCGCCACGCACGAGCACGCCAACGCGCACGGTCTGAGCGTCAGGAGCAGGCCGGACGCGACCTACCACCTCGGCGGCCGGGCCCTCACCGCCAAGATCGCCACCGACACCGACTGGAATACCTCGCGATTCATCATCGACGACACGCAGGTGGAGGACCACCGCGCACCGCTCTTTGTCGTTTGCTCGCTGCTGGCGCCGGAGCAGCTCTCCATCGACCGGCTTGTGCGCGACCAGCGGCAGGTGGCGGCGCGGCCACAGCGCGATTGCCACGTTTTTGTGGAGAACGCCAACAAGCGGATCTATATCCGCAAGGGGCTGAATCAGAACAACGGCGTGCCCCAGCACGATGTCTTTATCCTGCGCCGGGATGGCTCGGTGGAGGGGGACATCGACTGGAACTATGACGCCATCACCCGGATCGAGGCTCGGCCGATCGATGAGCAGCCGCTGGTGGTGCGCGGCGGCGTCTTTGGCACGCTGGCCAACCGGATGCGGCAGGACATCGGCTACAACTATTGGGCGCGAAACATCGAGATCACCCGCTCCAACACCGAGATCGCGGACGGGATCCACTATGTCGTGGGGGAGACGCAGTACGGGCATCCTTACCGCGGCTTTCTGAGCGCCAAGCAGTGCGCCAACATCACGATGCGCAACTGCTTTGCCACGGCCCACAAGATCTATTCCACCATCGGCTCGGCGGGGCTGCCGGTGAACATGGGCTCCTATGACCTGCACGCCAACGATGTGGTGAACCTGCGCCTGCTGGGCTGCCGGATGAACGGCATCCTGGACCGCACGCGTTGGGGCGTGATCGCCTCGAACCACTGCAAGAACATCCTGCTGGAGGACTGCGTCTTTTCCAGGATGGACACGCACATGGGCGTCTCGGGCACGTACACGATCCGCCGTTGCCAGTTGGGGCACATGGGGCTGAACGCCATCGGTCGCGGCACGTTGCTGGTGGAGGATTCCACCCTCTATGGCCGTGCGATGGTCAACCTGCGCGGCGACTATGGCAGCACGTGGGAGGGCGACGTCATCATCCGCAACAGCCGCTGGATTCCCGCCTGCGGGGATCCGGTGCAGCCGCACCTCATCGGCGCGGTCAACGACGGGACGCACGATTTCGGCTATCCTTGCTCCCTGCCCCGAGAGGTGGTGATCGACGGGCTGTTCGTGGATGATAGCCATCACCCCGAGGGCTATGAGGGGATGTACCTTTTCGCCGACCCGGACGGGGCGCGCGAGCCCGGCCAAGAGCTTCCGCCTCCCGCCGAGCGCCCCTTCCCTTACCGGCCCGGCCAACAGGTGCGCGTGCGGGGGCTGACGACCGCCAGCGGCAAGCCGGCGCGGCTCTCGCCAAATGCCGAGCTGGCCAAGCGCATCGCCGTCATCGAGGAGCCGGCATGAGAGTGAATCGCGTGCGGGAGATGCTGGCCCAGGGCCTTGTGCCGGTGGGGCATATGGTGAGCGAGTTTCCCACGCGCGGCATGGCGCGCATCCTGGAGGTGGCGGGCGCGGATTTCGCGTTGGTGGACATGGAGCACAGCGGACTGAGCGCCGCCGACGTGGCCGACCAGATGGCCTGGCTGAGGGGCACGGCGGTGGTGCCGCTGGTGCGCGTGCCGCAGGCCGAGTATCACTTTATCGCGCGGGCGCTGGACGCGGGCGCGTTGGGCGTGATGGTCCCGGACGTCAAGGACGGCGCGCAGGCGCGGGCCATCGTGGCGGCGGCCAAGTACCCGCCGCTGGGCCAGCGCGGCCTGGTCACCGGCGGGGCCAATACGGCCTACGAGCCGATGGACGCAGCCGAATACATGGCCTGGGCCAACGAGAACACGCTGATCCTCTGCCAGATCGAGAGCCAAGAGGGATTGGACCACCTGGACGAGATCGCCGCGGCCCCTGGCGTGGACGTCTTGTGGGTGGGGCATGGCGACATGACCAAGTCGCTGGGCATCCCTGGCGACTACCGCCACCCTCGCTTTATCGCGGCGCTGCGGCAGGTGGCCGAGGCGGCCCGGCGTCATGGTCTCGCGGCGGGGGTCCAGCCCAATAGCGTCGAGCAGGCGCAGGAGTGGATGGCGCTCGGGTACAATATCATCTCGTACAGCGCCGATGCGCGGGTGTACGGCGCGGCGGTGGCGCAGGGCATCGCCGGGGTACGCAGGATAGCGATATGATGCCCATGTTGAGCTGCGATACGATGGTGGCGTTGCCCGAGGCGACGGCGAGCGGGCAGACGCTTTTCGCCAAGAACAGCGATCGCCCGCCGGACGAGTGCCAGCCGCTGGTGCTGCGCCCGCGGCAGGTCCATCCCGCCGGCGCGATCACGCGGTGCCAGTTCGTCGAGCTGCCGGCGGCGCCGGTCACCTACCGGCATATCGGGTCGCGGCCCTACTGGTGCTGGGGCTACGAGCATGGTTTCAACGAGCACCAGGTGGTGATCGGCAACGAGGCGCTGCACTCGCGGGCGCCCAAGGCGGCGGAGCCCCGGCTGATCGGTATGGAGATCATCCGGCTGGGGCTGGAGCGCGGGCGCACCGCCGCCGAGGCCGTGGAGGTCATGACCGAGGCGATCAGCCGGTACGGGCAGGGGGTGTTCGCCAACGATGCCGGCGTCCGCACCTACGACAACGGCTACATCGTGGCTGACCCTCGCGAGGCTTATGTGGTGGAGGCGGTGGGCCGCCAGTGGGCGGTGAAGCAGGCCCGCGGGACGGTGGGGATCAGCAACGTCTTTTCGCTGGGGGCGGACTGGGACCGGCTGGCCCCCACGGCGGAGGGCGAGGCCGTGGCGCGGGCTGGTGGCAGCCCGGCGCCGCGCGCTTTGATTGGGCTGCGGCCTATGCCGCGGCGAACCGCGAGCTGGATGAGGCGCAGGTGGCTCGGGCGGCGGCGCTGCTGGACACCGCGCCGGGGGCGTTGGGGCTGCCCTTTGCCGATTGGACGGCTGACCGCCTGCGCGAGTACCTGGTTGGGCATGAGGGGATCGCCGTGTCCGAGGAAGCGGCCACCGCGATCAACACAGAGCTGCGTTCCGCCACGCGGCGCGCGCGGTCGTGCGCGCTCTTGCGCCAGCGCTCCGGCGCCGTCGACGCGCGCGCCATGATGGCCATTCTGCGAGACCACTCCAGCGGGCGAACCCCCGAGGAACCCCTGCAGGCCGAGATTGGCGGGGGCTGGCCCTCGATCTGCATGCATACCCGCGGCGGCGATAGCGGCAACACGGCGGCCAGCCTGGTCGCCGACCTGGCCGCCGATGGATCGCGGCTGCCGGTCTATTGGTGCAGCTTTTATTCCCCGTGCCTGGGGATATTCTTGCCGATCTTTGTCGAAGGGGAGCTGCCTGCGGCGCTGTCGGCGGGCGGTGCCGCGTCGAAGACGAGCGGGGCCGCGCCGAAGACGAGCGGGGCCTGGTGGCAGTTCCACCGGCTCAGCCGGCTGGCGAGAGCGGGCGGGGCGGAGCGCATCCGTCACGTTCGGGAACGCTGGGTAGCGCTGGAAGACGAGTTCCTGGGCAGCGCCTACGACATGGCGCGGCGAGGTCGAGAGTTGCAGGACGCGGGCCGGCCGGACGAGGCTTCCCGCCTGTTGAGCGATTACATGCAGCGGAACGCCGACTTGGCGCTGGAACTTGTGGCCCGGATGCTGCGGGGCACATCCTGACCGGCCCGCCTGCGGACGAGTTGGACACCCTGCCCAGACCATGAAGGAGAGAGGAGGCGAGTGTCATGTACATGGTTCTGTTCGTGCTGGATGACCCGGAGCATCTGGATGCGGTGCTGTCGGCCTGGTCCGCCAAGGGACTGACCGGCGTGACGATTATCGAGAGCACGGGCCTGCACCGCCGGCAGAAGAGAAAGCGCATCCCCATGCGCTACACCTACGGGGACTATGTGGAGGAGGAGGGGCATTATACCCTCTTGGCCATCGTCGATAGCCAAGAGATGGTGCAGACTTGCTTGGAGGAGGCCGAGCGCACTGTGGGCGACCTGTGCAATCCCAACACCGGGGTGTTCGCGGCGTGGCCCCTCTCCCTGGTCAAGGGCGTGTGCAAGACGCCGCCGCAGGAGAACGATTGACCATGGTATGGGTCACTTTTCTGCTCAGCGCTGCTGCCATTGCCTATGTGGCTGTCCAGCTTGCCAGGTACGGGGACGCCATCGCTCTGCGCACGCGACTGGGGGGCATGTTCATCGGCGTCTTGCTGCTGGCTGGGGCGACCTCCTTGCCGGAACTGCTGACTTCCTTAAGCGCAGTCAACCAAGGATCGCCCGATCTGGCCGCGGGAAACCTGCTGGGCAGCAACGCCTTCAACATGCTGCTGTTGGCGATCCTAGATGCGGTACACCGGAATCAACGGATCCTGCGCCGGGCTGCCGTGAGACATGCGCTCTCTGGCAGCCTAGCTACGCTGATGACTGCGCTCGTCCTGTTCCTCATGCTTGGCAACATCGACTTGCAGGTTGGCTGGGTGGGCGTGGACGGTCTGCTCATCATTGGGGCCTACGTCACGGCCGTGTGGCTGATCCAGGACAACGCGCCACCCCCTGCCGACCATAGCGCCTCCGCGATCCCCGAGGACACGCCCAGCCTGGCCTGGAGCCTGGTCGGCTTTGTGGCCGCTGCCGGCGCGATGGCGGTGATCACGCCGATCATGGTGCGGAACGCTAACGAGATTTCCGAGATCACCGGTCTGGGCGCCACTTTTGTCGGCACGACCCTGGTGGCGCTGGTTACCTCGCTCCCCGAGTTGGTCACCACGTTGGCCGCGGCCCGGATCGGCGCCGACGATATGGCGATCGGCAACCTCTTTGGCAGCACCATGTTCAACATGTTTGCCATCGGCCTGACGGACGTCTTTTTCGTCTCCGGGCGCTTTTTGGGGGCGATCGATCCCTCGTTCCTGCTGGTGGGGATGCTGGGGCTGCTCATGACGGCGCTGGCGTTGGTGGGCAACCTTGCCCGCCTGGAGCGGCGCGTGCTGTTTATCGAGATGGATGCTCTGGCGCTGATCGTGGCCTACCTCGGCGGCATGTGGTTGGTGTACATCCAGAGCGTGGGGTCCTAGCCGCACCCTGCGCCTGCCGGAGGCCGGTGCGGCCCTCTCTGGGCTGATGCCTGGGAGTGCAGCATAGAGCGGAATGGGGTTGGTTTCCCAAGGAGGCATGGCGATGTTCAGAAGAATCGTAGCGGTGCTGGTACTGATCTCCCTGTTGTGGGCATCCGGCTGCGACCGCCCGGCGCCCGGCGGCGAGACGCCGCAGCCGCCCACGCCGACGGTCGTGGCCGAGAGACCTACCGATACGGCGGTCCCCGCGACGGAGACGCCCGTAGCGGCCACGGCTACCGTCGCGCCGGCCACCGACACGCCCGCGGCGCCGACCAACACGCCTGTCCCGCCCACGGCAACAGCGATACCGCCAACGGCGACGCTCCTCCCACCGACGGACACCCCTGCGCCGCCCACGGCGACGCCCATTCCGCCCGTGCAGCCGCCGGCCCCTTCGCGGATCACCTTCCAGGCGGGCCACACCACCGCCACGGTGGTCGGCACCGTGCGCGCTGGCGGAGTGGACGCCTACGTGCTGGGCGCCATGGCGAACCAGCTCATGGAGGTCAACGTCACTTCGACGACCGGCGCGGCGATGCGGATGTTCATCTTTGGGGCCGATGGCGCGGGGCTGCCGGGCGCGCAGGCGGGCCTTCCCCACTTCCGCGGCACGCTGCCCAAGACGCAGGATTACCTGATCTATGTGGCCTCGGACGGCCCGTCGACCACCTATAATCTGAGCATCGTCATCCCCGAGCTGATCGCCTTCGAGCCGGGCGCCACCTCCGCAGTGGTGAAGGGCAGCCTGGCCGCCGGGGCGGGCCGACACTATTCGCTGCGGGCGGCCCAGGGCCAGTTGCTGAACCTGGACCTCTCGGCGGCCACCAATACGGTGCGCATGTCCATCTATGGCGCGGACGGCAACGTGCTCGCCAGCGGCGCGGCGGCCTTTTCCAGCTATCGCGACTATTTGCCCTCCACGCAAGAGTACGTGATCTACCTCTATAGCGAGGTGGCCACGCAGTACGCGCTTAACGTGATGATCCCGGCGCGGGTGAGTTTTGCGCCGGGGGCCACGTCCTCCAGCGTCGATGGTGTGATCACCTCGCTCTATGGGAGTCGCCAGTACATCCTCGGCCTGGGCCAGGGACAGACCTTCGAGGTGAACCTGCTGTCGATCGCCTCAGGGGTCCAGGTGGTGGTCTACGGCGTGGACGGGACGGTGCTGCAAAGCGGGATGGGCAGCTTTGCCGGATACAAGGGGACCATTCCGATCACGCAGGACTATATCGTCAGCATCTCGCTGAACGTGCCCAGCGAATTCACGGTGACCTTTAGCGCCAAATAGACGGCGCGGGGACTCTATCACACTGTCAGGAGACGAGCATGCCAACGCTACCGACCATCGACCTGGGTCCGTACAAGATCACCCGCCTCATCATCGGCGGCAACCCGCTCTGCGGCAACTCGCACTTTAGCCCGCAGATGGACCAGGAGATGCGCGACTATTACACCGCCGAGCAGGTGGTGCAGGTGCTCCACCGCGCTCAGGCGGCGGGGATCAACACGATTCAGGCGCGGGGCGACTATCACCGCATCCTCTACTGGCTCGAGCTCTTTCGCCGCGAGGGAGGGCAACTGCACTGGATCGCCCAGACGGCTTCCGAGATGCACGACGTCTTCCAGAACATCCGCGTCCTGGCGGCGGCGGGGGCCATCGCCATCTATCACCACGGGAGCCGCACCGACAAGCTCTGGAAAGCGGGGCAGATCGACAAGGTCGAGGACTATTTGAAGTGCATGCGCGATACGGGCGTGTTGGTGGGATTGGGCACCCACCAGCCTCAGATCATCGAGTACGCTGAGGAAAAGGGCTGGGACGTGGATTTCTACATGGCCTGCCTCTATAACCTCAGCAAGCAAGAGCGGGAGAGCGCCCTGGTGACCGGCAAGTTCCAGGAGGAGCGGTTCGACGACGCCGACCGCGACATCATGCTGGATGTGATCCGCAAGACGCCCAAGACCTGCTTAGCCTTCAAGCTCATGGGCGCTGGCCGCAACTGCGCCACGCTCGCGGATGTCCGCGCAGCCTTCAAGTACGCCTTTGACCGCATCAAGCCGGGCGACGCGGCGGTGGTGGGCATGTTCCCGAAGGAAAAGGACCAGATCACCGAGAACGTGCAGCACGTGCTGGATTTGCTGGGCAGCGGCAACTCGTGAGTTGCCCCTGCCCGGAGGCTACGCGGCGGGCTTGACGGCGCGGAGGTGCCCGGGCCGCAGCTCGCCGCTGTCCACGACGGGGATCATCGCGCGCCAGACCCCGATTTCGCGTTCTAGGAGGTCGGGGTCCATGCGCCGCGCCAGCTCGGCGTGAAGCGGGCCGGTGAGCCGCGCCAGCTCTTCCCGGGCCAGGCGGCGATACCAGGCGTTCCGATCTCGCGTCTCGATGCGGGCAAACCCGGCCGCCTGGAGCGCCCGGCGGTAGCGCGCCGGAGAGCCCATGCCAAAGCCGAGCCCCTCCAGCTCCAGGTAATGCTCCATGGCGGCGCTGGGCGGGTTGTCGTCGCGGCGCATCCAGTCGCTGGCGACGAAGAGCCCGCCCGGGCGCAGCACCCG
>JAAYEA010000087.1 GCA_012689325.1 Chloroflexota bacterium | reverse complement strand
GAGCTGTTCGGCTCCTTGCCCCGCGGCCCGCAGCCGGCCTCCGTCACCCAGCGCGAGCCGGAGCAGAAGGGCGAGCGCCGCGTGCATCTGGAGGGCGACGGCTCCACATCCTATATCGATATCGCCTATCACGCGCCGGCGGCGCAGGACCCGGACTTTTCCACGCTGCGCGTGCTGAATGCGGTGCTGGCGGGGGCCAACAGCATGTCGCTCTTTAGCGGCGGCGGGGGCAGCAACCGCAGCTCTCGCCTGTATAAGGCGTTGGTGGAGACCGAGCTGGCCACCTCGGTGAGCGGCGAGGTCACGCCCACCATGGACCCGTTCCTGTATATCGTTTCCGCCACGGTGCGCTCCGGGCATGCGGCGGCAGAGGTGGAGGCCGCGCTGGATGCCGAGCTGCAGCGCCTGGTGGACCAGCCGGTCACCTCGGAGGAACTGGTGAAGGCGGCCAAGCAGGTGCGCGCCCAGTTCGCCTATTCTTCCGAGAGCGTCACCAACCAGGCCTATTGGTACGGCTTTTCCGAGATCGTGGCCGATTACACCTGGTTCGAGACCTTTCTTGATCGGCTGGCTGCCGTGACCGCCGAGGATGTGCAACGGCTGGCCCAAAAGATGCTGACGCGTCGCAACCGGACCGTGGGGACCTATGTCCCGCGCAATGAGCGATAGGGTAGGGGGATAGGGTGAGCGAGATCAGATTGACGGCCGATACGGCCAGGTGGACATCGGTCCCGGGGCCCAAGACCATCGTGCGCCAGGAGCTGCCCAACGGCATCGTCTGCCTGGTATATGAGAACTTTTCCAGCCCCTCCGTGGTGATCCAGGGGCGCTTCCCCGCGGGCGCGCTATCGGTGCCCCGGGCCAAGGCGGGCTTGACGGGTTTCGTCGCGGATATGCTCATGCGCGGCACGGCGCACCGGACCTTTGCGGAGATCAACGAGAGCATCGAAAGCGTGGGGGCGTCGCTGGATTTCGATACGAGCTGGCATGCGACCTCCTTTTCCGGACAGTCGCTGGTGGAGGATATGCCGCTCTTGTTCGATATCGTGGCAGATTGCCTGCGCTATCCTACCTTTCCGGCGGAGCAGATGGCCAAGGTGCGCGGCGAAGTCCTCACCTCGCTGGAGCAGCGGGCCCACGACACGCGCCGCATGGCCATGCTGACGCTGTACGAGACCCTGTTCGAGGGGCATCCCATGAGCATCAGCGGACTGGGCTACAAGGACAGCATCGAGGGCCTCACCGCGGACGACCTCCGCGGCTATTACGAAGCCCACTATCGCCCTCAGGGGCTGACCATCACGGTCGTAGGCGCGGTCAAGGCGAGCCAGGCCATCGAGACGGTCCAGCGGGCCCTGGGCGACTGGACCCGGCCGGCCTCCGCCGCCAATGCGCTGCCTCCCCTGCCCAAGCTGACGGCGGAGAAAAGGCGCGAGGTCGCCATCCCCGGCAAGACGCAGTCGGACCTGGTGCTGGGCTGGATCGGCCCGGAGCGGCGGCACCCTGACTATCAGGCGGCGCGGCTCGCCAACACGGTGCTGGGGGTCTTTGGCATGATGGGGCGCATCGGCGATAACGTGCGCGATCGGCAGGGGCTGGCCTATTACGCCTATAGCACCCTGATCAGCGGCCTCACCTCGGGGCCGTGGATGGCGATCGCTGGGGTGGATCCGAGCCACGTCGAGCAGGCCGTCACCAGCATCCTGGAAGAGGTCCGGCGCATGCGCGAGGAGCTGGTGCCCGACCAAGAGCTCGCGGAGAACAAGGCCTATTTGGTCGGCTCCATGCCCCTGGCGTTGGAAACCAACGCCGGCGTGGCTTCCACCCTGGAGACGATGGAAACCTATGGGCTGGGCCTGGACTATCTGGAGCGCTATCCGATCCTGGTGAACGAAGTCACGGCGCAGGATATCCAGCGGGTCTCGGCTACGTATTTGGACCCGCAAGCCTACGCGCTATCCGTCGCCCGCCCGGAGGGCAAAGCCTGAGTCGGTCAAAAGGAGAGCCGGCGCTCGCTGTGGCAAACGAGCGCCGGCTTGGAGGAGGAGCTGCCCCAATGCGGGCAGTTCCGGAGAAACTGGAGATCCCCCCATCTCCAGTCCCTCCCCGGATTTCAACTATATTCTATTACAAAACCGTCGCTCTGTCAAGAGAGAGCAATGGATTCTGTGGCTCCCTGCGAGCCCACCGGGCGATCCAGAGCACCGTCGCTGATTCGCCGAGCTTTCGCTGAGGAGGAGGGGCATGCCCCAGAGACCGTCTCGTCGCAACCTGAGCGTCCAGCGCCTCTTGGGGCTGGCCCGGCAGCGCTTCGCTACGGACCCGAGCTGGCGGTTCTTCCGGGACGTGGGGCTGCTGATCTGGGAGTACAAGTGGTTCAGCCTGACCATCATTGCTGTGACCATCTTTCAAGAGTTCGCGGCGCTGTGGCCGGTGAACCTGCTGGGCCAGTTTGTGGACCGCCTGGAGACGGGCGACTTGGGCAACACGGTCTGGTTGCTCTTCGGCGCCAGCTTGTTCTATCCAGGCCTGGCCCGGGCCAACGTCATCCTGCGGCACGTCATGTTTTACAACGCCGATTTCGACAAGCGTGTCGAGATGATCGTGGCGGCGGGGGATGAAGGCTACGCCACGGACCTGGAGGCAGCGGGGGCGGCGCATACCCGCATCGTCAACGCGGTGTCGGGCATCACCAATACCATGTACCACGTTCTGGGCAGCTTTACGCCGGTGATCATCAAGGTCATCATCGTCTCCGGCAGGCTGCTGGGCTATAACCGGATGCTGGGCTGGGTCTATCTGGCGAGCCTGGTGTTGCCCGCGGTATTGACGATCATCTTTAACCGCGTCCTGCGCGTTCTGCTGGACTCGCAGTACTCGGTCATCGGCGCCGTCACCGGATCGGGGATCAAGACCATCAGCGAGCGCGAGAACACGGACGCGCGGACGCGGTTCCTGGAGAGCATGCGCACGCGCCGCCATGTGCTGAATTCGCTGTTGGCCAGGAGCCAGACGTTCATCTATATCCGCGAGGCCATGCTGGTGGGCAGCCAGTTTCTGGTGGTCTTTTTGGCCCTGGCCATGCGCGAAGAGCTGAGCATCACCCCTGGCGATTTCACCCGCATCATCGGCTATACCGCGCAGGTGGGGGCGGCGTTCATCAACGCGGCGGCCAACCTGGACAACATTGTTAGCTATAGCCGGGCTTATCACGTCTTTGCCCTGAGGAAATAGCCCGCCCTGGCCGCTGCCGCACCCTACCCGCAGATGGCGACCACGTCGCGCAGCATGGCTCCGGCGGTGGTCAGCACCCCTTGTTGTCCGGCCACGGCGGCAATGGTCCCCTGCACATCGGTGTAATAGATGATCCCCATCTGGTCAGCGGTGAGCCGAGCCAGGGGGTGGGTCAGCGGGATGGTCGTCGGCCGCACGGCCAGCTTGTAGCCGTCGCCGGCTTGGGCCGCCGTGGCCAGCAGCTTGATGGCCGAGCCCTCCGCCTGGGCCCGTTGCAGCGCCTCGATCCGCACGCCGCGAATTCCCTCGACCTCGACATCCGCGAGGGTGACAGGGAGGCCGAGCACGCTGTTGGCCAGGATCACCAGCTTGTTGGCCGCGTCCCACCCGTCGATGTCCAGCGTGGGATCGGCTTCGGCGATGCCCTCGGCCTGGGCCTGGGCCAGCGCCACGTCAAAGCTCAGCCCCTTTTCCGCCATCCGGCAGAGGATCGTGTTGGTGGTCATGTTAAAGATCCCCTCAAGGCGCGCGACCTGGCACCCCAAAAGATCCCGCTGCCCGATGTTGACCGTGGGGCAGGAGCCGGCGACGGCGGCGCTGTGCTTCAGCGCGACCCCCTGCTGGCGCGCCAGCGCCATCAGGTGGGGATAGGCCAGCACCAGCGGGCCCTTGTTGGCGCTGACCACGTGCATCTTGAGGCCCAGCGCCGTCTCGATGGTCCGCAAGCCCGGCTGCCCATCCACAATGTTGGTGGGGGAGGCTTCCAGCAAGAGATCGGCCCCGCACCGGCGCACCAGCTCGTCCGGCGGCATGCCCGGCTGGCCGTGTGCCGGCAGGGCGGCGGCGCCGCGCCCCGCGGCCTTGAGCGACAGGATATCCGCCGGGCGCAGCCCCGCCGGGTCCAGCGCGGCCCCGGAGCGATCGGCCAGGCCGACCAGGGTCATCTCAAAGCCGTGGCGCTGCCGGAGCAGCTCGGCTTTATCCAACATCAGTTGTAGAAAGGCGCGGCCAATGTTGCCAGCGCCGACCAAAGCCACCCTGACCTGCTTTACGGTCATGATCCGAACCCCTTTCGTTGGCGGCATCTCGAGTGAGCGCCATTATGCCACGGATTTTCACCGCGCCAAACCACCACCGAGCCGGTGGCTTGGTCCCCGTCGGGCATTTGCGCTATACTGGGCCAGCGGTCGGTGTCTTGGACGCAGCGAGGCAGAGCGGATTGGAGAAGAAGGCATGGAAAAACCGGTCATTGCGGTCAGTATGGGAGATCCCGCGGGCGTGGGGCCCGAGCTGGCGGTCAAGACGCTGCAGGCGCCCGCCACGTGGGAGATTTGCCGTCCCTTCATCGTGGGCGATCTGGCGACGCTGGCCGAGATCGAGAGTGTGCTGCACACGGGGCTGCGCTTTCGGACCGTCGCCCGCCCCGCTGAGGCCCGCTTCGCGCCGCCGGTGGTGGATGTGTTGCCCCCGGAGCGACTCCCGGCGGGCCCGGTGCCCTGGGGCAAGGTGGACGCCCTCGGCGGCGAGGCCGCGGCGAGTTGCCTGAGGGCGATCATGGCCCTGGCCCAGCGCGGCGAGGTGCAGGGGGCGGCCCTGGCCCCGATGAACAAGGAAGCGTTTCACCAAGCCGGCTATGACTATATGGACGAGTTAGCCTACATGGCCGAGCTCACCGGCAGCCGGAACACCTATCTGTTCGGCGTGGCGCGCGGCTTGTGGACGACGATGGTCACGGAGCATATCGCTTTCCGCGACATGTTCGACCAAATCCGCCAAGAGCGCATCCTGGCGCACATCGTCGAGATGAACCGCGTGCTGTTGGGCGCTGGCATCGCCGCTCCGCGCATCGGCGTGGCGGCCCTGAACGTGCACGGCGGCGAGGGCGGGCTATACGGCAGGGAAGAGATCGAAGAGATCGCCCCGGCGATCCGGGCGGCGCGCGCAGCGCGGATCGACGCCCAGGGGCCGATTCCCGGCGATGCCCTCTTCCCGCTGGCGTTCGCGGGGCGTTTTGATGGGGTTGTCTGCATGTACCACGACCAGGCCAACATCGCCCGCAAGCTGCAGCCACGCGGGGAGGGCGCCACGATCTTTATGGGGCTGCCCGTTCCCTGCGCCACCACGGCCCACGGCACCGCGTTCGATATCGCCGGGAAGGGTCTGGCCGGCCCAGGAAGCTTGCAGGCGGCGCTGAGGTACGTGGCCCAGTTGGCCTCTCGGGCGCGCGGCTTGTGAGGCGATGCCCCAAAATACGACGGAACCGGGGGCTGCCCTCCCCGGTTCCGTTTCAGTGGATCACATAACGCGCCCTAGCGGACGTCCGGCCTCAGGCTCGGCAGCACGCGCGGCGCGCCGGTCAAGACGCCCTCGTGCCCCTGGAAGCGGTCGAGGACGGCGATGCCGCCCGGTCCGATCTCGAAGCGCCGGATCTCTTTGGCGTGGTCGCTGCCGCGCAGCTTGAGCACGGTCAGCGCTCGGAACATGACACTATCTACCTCTACAAAGCCCAACAATAGCACCCCATCCACGATGAACAGGAGGCTCCCCTCGGCCTGGAGCGCCGCATCCGTGAGCGCCAGCGAGGTGGTGTTGGGCGCCTCGCTGAGCAGGATCGAGGTGATCTCTTCCCGCTTGAGCGCATTGACGACCCGGGCATTCACCTCGCGCAGTTCCTCCGCGCTTCGGGCGAGCTTGTGCGCGTGGGTCATGCTATCCAGCACCAGGCGCTTGATCCCGTGGGCCCGGATCAACTCGGCCAAGGGGCTGCCAGGGGATTCCAGGCTGGCCAGGAAAACCTGCGGGGAGGTGAGCAGGATGCGCACTCCCCCGCGCTCTTCCAGGTCTCGCAGCTCCCAGCCCAGGCTGCGCGCGTCGCGATAGAGGGACTCGGGGAATTCCTCAAAGGTGACCAGCAGGCCCGGCTCGTTCTCCTGGACCGCGCCGTGGATCAGGAATTGCAGGCCCAGCGTCGTCTTGCCGACGCCCGCGGCTCCTCGGACCAGGACAGCGCTCTGCGGCAGAAAGCCGCCGCACAGCATCTCATCCAGGCCAGTGATCCCCGTGCTTACGCGCTTGCCCATCGGTTCTTCCTTTTCAGTGGTCGCGACTATCCGGGCTGGAAGTACGCTAGTCCACCAGGTACTCGATGCTGGACTTGGTGCGCTCCGCCGCCAGCCAGTCCATGAAGGCCTGCTGCTGCAGCGCGATGGCCATCTCGGGCGACACCGGGTGCTGCGGGTCGCGCTCCAGCACCTGGATGATGTGATAGCCAAACGCCGTGCTGATGACATCGCTGATCTGCCCGACCACCAGGCCGAAGGCCACGCGGTCGATCTCGGGCGAGAGCACGCCGCGGGGATAAAAGCCCAACTCGCCGCCCGAGTCGCGGGTGCCCATATCCAGCGAAAGCTGCTGAGCCAGCCGCACGAAATCGTCATTGGTCTTGATCTGCTTCAGGATGCTGTTGGCTTCCTCCGCCGAGGCCACCAGGATGTGGCGCAGCCGCACCTGCTCCAACTTGTCCGGCAGATAGCTCGTCACCGCGTCGCGCATCTTGGTGCCCAGCATCTCGGAGCGCAGCCGCTCGCGGAAGGTCTCCTCCGTCAGGTCGTTGTCCTTGAGCCACTTGGCGAACTGGTTGGCGTCATTGCCCCTGGCCTTGGCGAACTCGGCCTCAACCGCGGCGTCGTCCATCACGATGCCGAGCCGGGCAGCCGCCTGCTCAATGAGCATTTGGTCGATCATCCAGTCCAACACCTGGCGGTGCACCTGGCGCACGGCAGCCTCGCGCTCTTCCTTGTTGCTATAGGTCGCCTGGCGGCTGAAGGAAGACTCGGCCAGCGCCACCTGGGCCTCGTATTCGGCCAGGGGGATCGCCTCACCGTTGACCAGGGCGGCGGCCTGCACTGGCTGGCCGGAAGCCGCCGTGTTGGTGGCGGCCGCCGCCGTGGTCGGCGCGGCCGCGCTGGGCGCTGCCACGGTCGGCGCGGCGGTGGCGCCTTGAGACGCCGTCGTGTTCGTGGCGGCCGCCGCGGCTGGCGTGCTGGCGGACGGAGTGGCGGTATCGGCGGCTGGCGCGGTGGTGGGCGACTCGTTCGAGCCGCACCCGGCCAGCAGGCCCAGGCAAAGAACGGCGATGATGGCGTACCTGATCATTTTGCTCACTGAAAGCTCCTTTTCCTCGTGATGGTTGACATGACGCGGAAGGGCTCCCCCCATTCAGCAATCATGCGGTCATGGACTATTTGGCCTTGACGAGCGTGGCTATCGTGACGCCTTCATCGCCCTCGCCTTGCTCGCCGGCGCGGTACGAGGCCACCAGCGGATGCTCGGCGAGGTGCTCGCGCACCACCCGCCGCAGGATGCCGGTCCCCTTGCCGTGGATGATCCGCACCCAGGGGAGGCCGGCCAGGTAAGCGTCGTCTAGGTACTTTTCCAGGCGCGGGAGCGCATCCTCCACCCGCATGCCTCGGATCTCGATCTCGACGCCGGGGCGAGGGCGCGCCGTGTCCACCACCCGAACGGGGCGGGCCGTCTCCGGCTCCGCCGCAAGCCCCGTCGCCTTTTGCAGGTCTTCGGCGCGGACGCGGACCCGGAAGCGGCCGATGCCCACCTCCGCCGCGGCGCCATCCAATAGCACCAGCGTTCCTTGCTGTTGCAGGCTGGGCACGAACACCTGGTCGCCCACCTCCAGCGGGGCTGGGGCGCCATCAGCCGAGGGCGCGGGCGCGGCGATGGGCCGCACGCTCTGCGCCACCTCTTTGAGCTCGGACTGGGCGGAGGCCAGCCAATCCTTGGTGAGCGCGTCGGCGGGCAACCCAGGGCGCGATAGCCGGGCGGTCAACTGGGCCAGTTGCTTGCGCACGGCGTCCAGTTCCTCACGGGCTTCCTCGCGCGCGGCATTGATGATCTCTTCGCGCGCCGCCTCGATGCCCTGGGTCTTGTGCTGCAGCTCTTTCTCCCAGCGCTGGGCGTTGCGGAGCACGGTTTTGGCCGTCTCGCGATCGGCCAGGGCCTCCTCGCGCGCCAGCTTGATATCGGCCAGCATCTGCTCGGTTTGCAGCTCTTCCTCCGAGACCCAGCGCTTGGCCCCTTCCAGGATGCCAGGGCTCAGGCCCAGCCGGCTGGCGATGGCAAAGGCCTGACTGCGCCCCGGCAGGCCGGTGATCAGCCGGTAGGTGGGGGTCAGCGTCTCCACGTCGAACTCGACGGAGGCGTTCTCCACCCGGGGCGTGCTGTGGGCGTAGACCTTGAGCTCGGAATAGTGCGTGGTGCCCATGACATAGACATCGCGCTCCAGCAGGTTGGTCAGCAGGGAGCGGGCCAGGGCCGCGCCCTCCACGGGGTCCGTGCCCGCGCCCAGCTCGTCCAGCAGGACCAGAGAGCGCTCGTTGGCGCTCTTCAAGATCTCGATGATGTTGCTCATATGCGAGGAAAAGGTGGAGAGGCTCTGCTCGATGCTCTGCTCGTCGCCGATATCGGCATAGACCCCCTCAAAGACCGCCACCGCCGAGTCCTCGCGCGCGGGGATGTGCAACCCCGCCTGCGCCATGAGCGTGAGCAGCCCCACGGTCTTCAAGCTGACCGTCTTGCCGCCGGTATTGGGACCGGTGACCAGCAGGATGTTATAGTCGCCGCCCAGCGTGACGTCGATGGGCACCACCGTCTCAGCGGCCAGGAGGGGATGCCGCGCCTTACGCAGCCGGACCACCACGCCAGGGGGTAGCTCGGCGGCGCGCGGGTCGGGCCGCGCGTGCTCATCCAGGGAGATCAGCGCTGGCTCGGTGGCGCGCAGGCCATAGCTGTATTGCGCCTTGGCGAAGGCCAGGTCCAGCGCGGCGAGGTTCTCCACCGTCAGGGTGATCGCTTGCCCGTCATCGGCCACCAGGGTCGTGAGCTCGCGCAGGATGCGGTTGATCTCGCGCTCTTCCTCCAGTTGCAGCTCGCGCCAGCGGTTATTCATCTCGACCGTCGCCAGCGGCTCGATAAAGAGCGTCGCCCCGCTGCCGGACTGGTCGTGGACGATGCCGGGGATACGGCCCCTGAACTCGGCTTTGAGCGGGATCACATAGCGCCCGCTGCGCATGGTCACCAGGCTCTCTTGGAGGAGATGGGCGTACTCGGAGGAGCCCACCATCTTGTGCAGGCGGTCCAGCAGCCGGTCGTGCGTGACGGCCATCTCGCGGCGGATGCGGCCCAATGCCGGGCTGGCGGCGTCCACCACCTCGCCCTGGTCGTTCAGGCAACGGGTGACCTCCTCGACGAGGTGAGGGCAATCCTCCAACCGCTCGGCGGTCTCGGCCAAGAGGGGAAAGCGTTCCGCGAAGCGGAGCAGGGTGCGGCGCAGCTTGCCGGCGCTCTGCAGCGTGTTGCGGATGGTCAAGAGGTCCACCGGGTCCAGGGTGGCCCCCAAGCCCGCGTTGCGCACCAAGGGGCGCACGTCCCTGGCGCCGCCCAGCGTGACGTCTGGGCGCACGTCAAAGAGCGCCTTGGCCTCGCTGGTCTCTTGCTGGCGCTGCCTGACCTCCTCGATATCCGTGGAGGGACACAAAGACTCCGCCAGCTCGCGACCGGCGGAGAAAGAGGTGTATCCGGCCAGGCGGCTCACGATCTTGTCGTATTCCAGGGTGTTCCAGTATTTCAGCTGCATGTCCTTGCTCTGGCTCCTCGCCGTGCGGCCCGCCAGGAGCCGTGGTGGCCTGGCGCCGTCAATTGATCAGGAATATCGAAGGCAGCCCGCTGGGGAACCAGGGTTCGAGCGCCTTGAGCGCATAAGGCAAAAAGCTCCGAAAGATCGGCACGAGCATCGAGCCCTGATAGCCCGCTGCCAGCTTTTGCCGGTAATCCTCCCAGTCCAGCCAGTTCGAGCTGATCATAAAGCGGTAAACCAACACCCCGACGCCGATCCAAAGGGCCGCGGTGAAAAAGCCCAACGGGATGCCCGCCAGGTGGTTGATCGTGCCGGCCACCGATTCGCCGGAGCTCGTCAGCGCGGAACTGTGCCACCTGCCCTGCTTCTTGCTGCCGCGCTCCGGATGGCGCATCGTCGTCATGCTGATGAGCAGCACGCTCAGGAGGGCATACACCACCAGTAGAATCAGGACAAAGATCACCGCTTCCAGGACGGCGGTGGGCGCGCCGACGAGCAGATTCCGCGCCGAGGGGAGCAGCAGGCGGTAAAAGCGCGTGGTCAAGATCACGCTGAGATAGAACACCACCAGCCCTGCTACCTGCCGCACCGCTCCGATGCGCAGTCCGTTCAAGCTGCCGCCCACGATGAGGAGCACCATCACGATGTCCAGTCCCGTGATATTCTGCATCGCGCCTCTCCTTGCTGGTTGCCGGGGCCAAGCGTGAAAGCATATGGACGTTGCTTGAAGTATAGCACAATGCGGGATTTAGGCAAATCCCGGCGGGATTT
>JAAYEA010000086.1 GCA_012689325.1 Chloroflexota bacterium | reverse complement strand
GGGCGGCGACATGCCCTGGGACCTGCTCATCGGCCTCACCGTCCCCGACATGATCATGCAAGAGGACATCGGCCACGTGGTGCGCGGGAACGCGGACCCCTTCGTCTATCTGGAGCGCTATCCGGGGCGCGCCAAGTTGGTGCACATCCGCGGCTTTTCCGCCACGGACCCCAACGTCCTGGTGGGCGAGGGCGACCTGGACTGGCAGCGGCTGTTCAAGGTCTGCGAAGGCGTCGGCGGGACCGAGTGGTACATCGTGGAGCAGAGCGCCACGACCCTCTCGCCCATGGAGACGGCGCAGCGCTGCCTGGAGAACTGGCGCAAGATGGGCAAGTAGAGCATCCCTGACAAGAACCGATGAGCGCCATTCTTGCCGGATAACCACTCACCATCCCGCGAACTCGTCGAAAGGATGCCCAATGAGCCATAGCCTGGCTGAGGCCAAGGCCCAGCCCTTTGCGAGAGCGAAACTGCTCGGCCTGGTCATCTTGGGGCTGGCAGTCTTTTGCTTCCTCTTTGCGTTGGTTGATAGCGCCTATTTTCGGTTCGCTGACGCCCGCTTTCCCCACGTGGGAGCATCGGCCTGGCTGGCCACACTGTGGGGCGTGGTCTCTCGCGCGCATCTGCTGGTCCTGATTATCCCCCTTGTCTTGTGGCGGCCGCGCCAGTTCGGCTTCCAGACCGGCAAGATTCAGCAGCACTGGCGGATGCTGCTCGTGATGTTGCTCGCCA
The DNA here is from genome assembly GCA_012689325.1 of Chloroflexota bacterium. GTDB lineage: Bacteria > Chloroflexota > Anaerolineae > JAAYEA01 > JAAYEA01 > JAAYEA01. The sequence goes on along the minus strand of JAAYEA010000086.1, from coordinate 2,582 downwards.
ACTGCGGTGTGATCGCGGCCTACTTGTGGTTGACGGGCAGCTCCACGCCCTACAGCGGCAACCAATGGCTGGTCACCGAGATCATCACGGTCCCCGTGGTCGAGGAAGCGTTCTGGCGCGGGCTGGTCTTCTCGGCGCTCCTGCTAGCGCTGCGCGGGCTCTATCCCGAGGGCGCGAGCACCCACTGGGCCGTTTGGCTCTGCGGACTGGCCTTCGGGCTGTTGCACGTCAAGAATGTCGTTGCGGGGGTGCCCCTCGCCTTTGCCGCGATCCAGGCCCTCAACGCAACCATCTGGGGGGTCGTCTACGGCTATGCCCGCGCCAAGACAGAGAGCATCTACCCGCCGATGCTGTTGCATGCCGCCATGAATCTCGTGGTCATCCTGTTCTAGAGATCGAGGCACCACGCCAGGGGGACGTTGTGGCGCAGGCATCTCAACCCGGCCAGATCATCATCCTGAACGGCGCGCCACGCTCCGGCAAATCGAGCATCGCGGCGGTGATCCAGGAAACCTTCGAGGGCGTCTGGATGAACCTGGGCGTGGACCGGTTCATGGAGATGACCCCGGCGCGCTACCGGCCTGGCCTCGGCCTGCGGCCGGGGGGCGAGCGCCCGGACCTGGAGCCCCTGATGGTCGCGCTGTACCGCGCCATGTACGATTCCATCGCCGCGCATAGCCGGCTCGGGCTGAACGTGGTGGCCGACGTCGGCCACCACGACGCCTACTCGGCCCCGCTTGGCATCCTCCCCGACTGCGCCCGGCGGCTGAGCGGGCTGTCCGTCCTGTTCGTGGGCGTGCGATGTCCGATCGAGGTCATCCTGGAGCGGCGGCGGACCAGCGGCTGGAGCGCCGGGCGAACCATCGATGCGCCCACCATGAAAGCCATCGAAACATGGCAGCGCGCGGTTCACGATCCCGGCATCTATGACCTGGAGGTGGACACCTCGCAGGCCAGCCCCGCCGACTGCGCCGCGGCGATTCGGGACTATCTCGAACACGGCCCAGCCCCGACGGCCTTTGCGCGGCTCGCGGCGATGGGGGCGACTGCAAGCTAACTCCCCAAACCGAGCCGCGTGCTCAGGCTCGCCCAGAAGCCTGACGCCCGCGCCTCCCGAGAAAAACCAACCCCGCCACCACCGTCGCCAGGCTGACCAGTCCGGCGCCGAGGCTAAAGAGCGCCTGATAGCCCACGCGCGCCACCAGATAGCCCCCGCCCATGGACATCATGGCGGAGCCCAGACCCCCCGCCAGGCTATAGAGCGCCGAGGAGGCGGAGCGCCACTCGCGAGCCACCGCCTCCTGCGTCACCAGGCTCCACACGGCGTTGACCCCGGCCACGAGCATAAGGATGGCGGCATAGGAGGCTGCGGCCGCGATCCAGCCGCCGGACATGGCGAGGAGCAACAGCGCCAGGACCAGCCCGGCCAGGGCGTTCAGCAGCGCCGGGACCTGGCCCAGGCGCCGCACCAGGGCCGGCATGACCAGCGGCGCGGGGATGGCCAGCAGGCTGGCGACCGCCATGCTGGCGCCGATCCGCGCCGTGCTCACGGCCAGCGCGCGGTCCAGATAGACGTTGAAAAAGGTGCGGGCGGCGAACTGGCCGCCGGTGTACAGCCAGGTGACCAACCCGATGGCGGCCAGCAGGAGGATCGGGGCCTTGGCGCGCTCCAGCGCGAGTCCCGTTGAGGCGAGGGCTCCAGTCGTCTGGGCGGTGCGCTGCTCCGGCAGGCGCAGAAAGGCGATGAACACGGGGACCAGCGCCACGAAACACCCGCCCAGGGCCAGGCCATAGGGCCGGGGCTGGCTCAGGGTCGCGCCGAGCAGGCCGGCAAACCAGCCCGGCAGCAGCCCCCCGACCCAGCTCCCCACAAAGGCGCCCAGCGGCGTGCAGGAGGCATAGAGGGAAAAGGCCAAGGGGCGTTCCTCCGGGCCGGTGTGGCCCGCCAGGATGGGCAGCGCGTTGACGACGGGGATCGCATAGGCCGCGGCGACGACGGGCCCCAGGACCAAGAGGTAGGCCAGCCGCCAGGGCGTGGGGACCAGGTCAGCCAGCGAAAAGACCACGCCGGCGATGGCCCAGGCCGCCAGGCCGATGACCATCGCGCGGCGTCCGCCCACCCGCCGGCCCAGCGCGCCCGCGGGGAGCGCCGCCAGCGCAAAGGCCAGCGCCCGCAGCCCGGCGATGTTGCCCACCACCTCGGGGCCGTAGCCCATCCGCAGGTAATAGAGGTTCGAGATGGTGGAGAGCACGCCGTTATAGACGAACCCCGCCGCCGCCGCAAAGGCCAGCGCCACCCAGGCCTCGCGTCGCAGCGCTGGTCCATGACCCAATCGCGCGATTCTCCCCCCTGGCGCCCCCACCGTCGCGTCAAGCCCCTAGCGCGTACGACGCGGACAGGGCAATGAGCAACTGCCCGGCATAGTACGCCGACAGGTTCGCCAGCCGGGCGTACTTGAAGGGATGCGCGAACTTGTTCACCGCCAGGATGACATCCGAGATGTAGAACAGGATGGCCCCGACCGCCACCAGCCAGGACTGCGTGGCGCCAAAGCGCGGGCTCCGCCGCGTGCCCACGGCCG
>JAAYEA010000575.1 GCA_012689325.1 Chloroflexota bacterium | reverse complement strand
GGCGGCCCCCGGATTCGCCAAAGCGCTCGCGGAAGAAGCGGTTGGCAAAGACCGGCTGGTAATCGGGCGTGAGCAGGATCAAATAGATGGGCAGGGCGTCCATCAGGCGGTTCAGTTGTTGGCGCTCCGCCTGGGCCGCCAGCTCGGCGCGGCGGCGCACCTCGATCTCCCGAGTGAGCGCCTGGTTGGCCTCGGCCAGGTCGCGGGTGCGCTCCCCGACGCGGCGCTCCAGCTCGTCTCGCGCCTGGCGCAGCGCCTCCTCCGCCTCCGCCCGCTCGGTGATGTCTGTGCCATAGATATTGACATAACCAGCCTCGGCGATGCAGGCCGCCACCAGCTCGATGATCCGCTCGCCCTCCCGGACGTCCACGGTGCGGCCCGACGGCCCGGCGCAGGCCTCGGCGGAAAGGGTTTGCAGCACCGCGGGGGCCGGCGCGCCCACCTCCAGCGGCCAGCCTTCCAGCAGGTCGTGGCTGGCCTTGTTGGCGTAAAGGAGCTCGCCGCCCGCGCCGATGCGCAGCACGGCGCTGGGGTTCTCGGCGGGGAAGCGCGCCAGGCTCTGCGCCTCCTCCTGCGCCCGCCGCCGCTCCTCCACCTCCCGCTCCAGCTCTGCCTTGGAGGCGGTGCTCGCCCGCAGCGAGGCGGTCATGTCGTTAAAGGCGTGGCACAGCTCGCCGATCTCGTCAGCGCGCTCCACGGCGATGGTGTGCGAGAGGTCGCCCGAGGCGACGACGGCGACGCCATCCCGCAGCCGGGCCAGCGGCCGGAGCGTCCGCCGGTAGGTAAAGTAATAGTTGACCAGCAGGGTGGCCCAAAAGACGAGAATGATGCCCTGCCCAAGCCAGATGCTGACCTTGCGCAAGCCCTGCTCGATGGTGTGCGTCCTCTGGTAGAGGATGACGGCATCCATGATGATGCCCTGGTTGTGCGCCTGGACGCGGCTCCACGAGCCGCTGGCGGGCGTTCCCGGGGCGGCGGCGAGCAGGGCCGCTTGCACAGCTTCCAGGTTGGCCGCGATGCTCTGGGCCAGCGCCTGGTCCTCGGCGGCGGTGAGCTCCAGGCTGGCCAGGTCGGCCTCCAGCTCGGCGATCTTGTCCTCCCAGCGGGCGCGCTCCTGGATGCGGGGGCTCAGCAAATAGTCGTTCGCCAGGTAGCCCAGCTCGATGGCGTCGCGTTGAATGCTGTTGGCGATCAGCTCTTGCTGGTCCAGCCGCTCCTGGCGCTGCTGGATCGTCAGCGTCGCCGCCACGACCGCGATGGTCAGGAGGCTCAACAGCGCCGTCCCGATGATGTACCAGGTCCGCATTCTCATCGCACTCTCCTCCGGGGAGCATGGCGACCGTCTGGGCCTCCGCCGCCCGCGACTGGATTATGCCACAAAACGCGGGCGGCGGCACAACCCCGCGCGCCAAGAGGGAGCGCACAGACGTTTTGACTGTAGCACGGCCCGGCAAGGGCAGATGGCGGGGTTGGTTGGGGAAGGGGTTGGGAATGGTTGGAGCGGCTCAGGCGCGTTCCAGCTCGGCGAGCAGCTCCCGCGCCGTCGAGAGCCAGTCGCGGGCGCGGCCTCTTTCCTCGGCGGCGGCGACGAGGTCGGCGGGGAGGTCGGCCGCCGCGGCGGCAATGGGCCGGCCATAGAGGTCCTCATGCATCCGCGAGCAGCGCACCCAGGGATCCCGGCGGGCCAGGGCATAGAGCTCCACCGCCCTGGCCGCGTCGCCGCCGGCAGCGCAATAAAGCGCCGCCACGGGCAGGATGTCGCTGGCCGTGGTCTCGCGGCGCAGTTCCTCGCAGAGGTAGCGGCCGGCCTCCTCTCGCCGCCCCGCTTGGAGCGCCAGCGCCGCGCCGAGGAGGCCAATGGTGGAGAGCGATCTCTCCACGACGGTCGGGTGCGGCGGGTCCAGCGTTAGCTGCTCCAGCCACCGCTCCGCCTCGGCCACATCGCCCGTCGCCAGCGCCAGCAGGCCCAGGTCGAGGCCGCATTGCTGGGCGGGCCCATGCTGTTTCACCTCCTGCAAGAGCGACAGGGCCTCCTCGAGATGGGCGCGCGCCTCTGCATAGCGGCCCATGAGCTGCTCGTTCTCCCCCAGGTAGACGAGGCTCTCGGCCAAGAGACCTCGCGACCCCCGGTCGCGCCAGAACGCTACCCGCTGTTCGCGGAGGGGCAAGGCTTCCGCATACCGTCCCTGCGTGTATAGCGTGCCCGCCAGGCTGAGCCGCACCCGAATCGAGGCCGTGGCGGAGGGCACCCGGTCGATCCACTGGATCATCTCGTCCGCCCAGCGCGCCGCGTCCTCCCAATCGCCCGCCTCGGCAGCGATGGCCGCCAGGGAGTTCAGCGTCTCCGTGGTCCCGATCGAGCTGCCCCGGTCACGACGGACAGCCAGCGCCTCGCACCCGAGGCGGCGCGCCTCGTCCAGGCGATTCTGACTATGGCTCCGGAGGGCCGTCAGATGGATGGCTCTCTGCCACTCCCACTGGTTGCCGGCTTGCAGGGCCAGCTCGGCGGCGCGGGCCAGGGCCACTTTCGCCTCTGCGTCCCGCATGGTCAAGCTCAGGCGAGCCGTGTTGATCGATTGCGCGACCAGCACCTCCTCGCCAGCGCGCCCCGCCTCCTCCAGCAGGTCCAGGCTTTCGCGCAATATCTCGGTGATCTGGTCGCGCTGCCGGAGCACGTGCAACTGGAAAGCCCGCGTCCCCAGGATCTGGCCCAACGCGCGCAAGGCTGGCCCGGAGCGCGAATGCGCGCCCAACCACCCGCGCAGGCGTTCCTCGGCCGAGCGCATCAGCGCCTCCACTTCCACCACGGTCCCCTGGTTGTACGCGTGTCGCGCCAGCGCCATGTCGCTTTGAGCGAGCCAGTCCCAGCGGCCTCGCGCCACCGCCCAGTCCCAGGCGGCGCGGATGTTGTCCCAGTCGGCCTGCATCTCTTGCCCCGCGCGTTCCTCGCGCCCGTGCTCCATATCCTCCCGCCAGGCTGCCAGCGACCGCGCGAAAAAGGCGGCGTGCCGGTCCCGGATGCCCTCCCCGGCGTCCGCCATCTGGGCCAGGCGGGCGGCCGCGTACTCGCGTAAGAGGTCATGGAGGTCGAAGCGGCCCGAGCCCCGCCGCATCACCAGCGAGCGATCGGCCAGCCGCGCCAGGTCGCGCAGCGTCGCCCCGACCACCGCCGCCGCGCCCTGGGTGGTGAACCCGCCGCGAAAGACGGACAGCCCCGCCAGGATCGCCTGTTCCCGCTCGGTGAGGAGGCGCCAGGAGTGATCCAGGGTTGCCAGCATGCTGCGCTCCCGCTCGGGCAGCCCCTCCCAATCCGCGGCGAGAAAGGCGAGCCCGCGGCCGGACTCGCCGGCCAGCTCGGCGGCGACCTCGGCGGAGGTGAGCATGTGCATCCAGGAGGCGGCCAGCAGGATGGCCAGCGGCAGCCCCTCCACCCGGCGGCAGATCGCCGCCACCGACGCGGTCTCGGCCTCGGTCATCGCATAGTCGGGGCGCACCCGCCGCGCCGCCGTCGCAAAGAGCTCAGCGGCCGGGCTCGGCGTCGCGCCCGCCAGCCCCGAGGGCAGCCCCTCCAGGGGCACAAGGTGCTCCGACGGCAGGTTGAGCCGGGCGCGGGAGGTGACCAGCGCCTTCACCCGGGGCGCGGCCTCCAAGATCTCGACGATCAGGCCCGCGCACTCGAGCAGGTGCTCGTAGGCATCCAGGACCAAGAGCGCCTCCCTCCCGCGAAGATAGTCCAGCAACTGTCGTTTGGGGGTGCTGTGGTCGCCCGGCTGGGCATAGTATTCGAACCCGAGCTCGCGCGCGATGGCGGCGACGATGCCTTCGGCGGCGCCTACCCCGGAGAGGGGGATCAAGTGCACGCCGTGGGCCAAGTCGGCGGAGAGCTGCGCGGCGGCCTCCAGCGCTAGCCTCGTCTTGCCGACGCCGCCGGGGCCGAGGAGGGTCAGCAGGCGGCAGGCCGGGTCGCGCAGGCGGGCCACCAGCTCGGCCAGCTCGCGGTCACGGCCGATCAGCGGCAGCAGCGGCGCGGGCAGGCGCGAGGGCGGCGGCTCGGGCCTGGCGCCGGCCGCGCCGTCGCGGATGCGCTCGTAAAGGGCGGTGGTCTCGGCGCCGGGGGCGACGCCCAGCTCGTCTTGCAGCGCGCGTTTGCAGGCGTCGTATTGGAGCAGGGCGGCGCCGCGCTGCCCGTCGGCGGCGAGCAGGCGCATGCGCTCGCGGTGGCCGTCCTCATCCCAGGGGGCCAGGGCCACCCAGCGCCCGGCCAGGGCGGCGGCGGCGGGGAGGTCGCCGCCCTGCTCCGCGAGACCGGCGAGGCGGCGGAGGGCCTCGGCGGCCAGCCGCTGCAAGCGCTCCCGCGCCAGGAGAGCCCAATCATCCCAGGCGGGGGCGTCGGGCAGGGCAAAGCCGGCCAGCAGGTCGCCGCGATAGAGGGCGAGGGCCTGCGCGGCGCGGGAGGCGTCCGAGTCGGCCAGCGCCTCCTGGAAGGCGGAGACGTCGAGGGCGTGGTCGCTGGCGCGGTTGAACTGGAGCGTCTCGCGGGTGATCAGCAGGAAGGGGGGCGTCGTCTCCTCGTCGCGGATGGCCCGGCGGAGGCGGGCCAGGGCGCTGCGGAGGTTGTCGGCGGCAGCGGCGGGCGGGCTTTCGGGCCAGAGGAGATCGGCGAGCGAATCGCGGCGGTGGGGGCGGTCGGCCTCCACGGCGAGATAGGCCAGGAGGGCGCGCTCCTTCTGCGACGAAAAGGGAACTGGCGCGCCACCCAGGGTGGCCTCGAAGCCGCCGAACAGGGCCAGGTCCAGGCGGGCCATCGGTCCTTCCTCCCCAGCGAGCAAGCCCTCTGGTGAAAAGCCACACCGCTTCTGCCATATTATACCACATCTTGGCCAATTATGCGATTTCGATGCGATCTCGCAACGATTCCACAGCGCCGCCCGGCTACACTGTGGCTAGGCCCAGCGACCTGGCCCCTCTCCTGGTCTGACCCCGCAGCCACCTCGGCGATCTCCCCCCGCCATGCCGGAAAGGCCGCGCGCGCCGCGTTGATATGGTCAGGAACGGCCACCAGGGCCGTCACCTCCGAGCCATTGGCCCGGAGGAGCGGCGCCAGCGCAGCCATAGCATACGAGGAGGGTTAAGCGATGAGCACCTACTGGCAGCGGCCTCTGTATCACAGCGTGGACTTGGGCGGGCAGCCGGGCGCGGCGGCGCCCCTGCCGTGGGAGCGCCAAACGCCCCCCGCCGACCAGCGCAGCCTCTTGCAGCGCCAGGCGGCGCTGTGGGACGAGGGCAACCTGGCGGACGGGCTGCTCTTGCGCGGCTGGGCCTTGCAGGCGGCGGAGGCGTGGGCCGCTCGACATAACGCCGAGGTGGGCGAGGTGGAGCGCGATTTCTTGCAGAGCTGCCGGGAGGCGGAGTGGTGCGCCCGGCGGCGGGAGCGGCTCTTCGGCGGGCTGCGCTGCCTGCTGGTGGGGCTGGCGGCGGCGGCGCTGGTGGTCGCCGGCGTGGCCTGGCGGGAGCAGCAGAGGGCGGAGCGCTATCTGCGCGGCCAGGCCGAGCTCCGCGCCGAGCTCGGGGCCGCGGAGGGGCGGGTCGAGGCGGCAGGGGCGCGGGCCGACGCCGAGGCCGCGACGCGGCAATTGGCGGAGGCCGAGGAGCGGGAGGCGGTGGCGGCGCGGCTGCGCGCCGAGGCGCACGCGCTGGCGCTCGAGTCGCGGCAACTGCGCGCGGAGGACCCCCAATTGGCGATCCTGCTCGGGGTCGAGGCGGTGGATCGGGCGACCTGGTCCGGCGATTTCGGGGCGGTGGTGGAGGCGCGGGAGGCGCTGCTGGCGGCGCTGACGCGCCACCTGGGACCGTCGGAGACCTTCCCGCCCGCGTGGGCCGGCTCGCTGGAGCCAAGCGCCGAGGCCCTGGATTGGCTGGTCAGCTACGCCTGCGAGTGCGCCGGCCGCGGCCTGACCCGCGCCGAGTGGTCGCGCTACGTGGCGACGGATGTGCCCTACGAGCGCGCCTGCCCGGCGCTGCGCTAGTCGCGTATCGCTGATCGCATATCGCTGATCGCTTATCGCTTATCGTAGGACTCGAGCCGGTTGCGTCCTGCGATGAGCGATTTGCGATACGCGATATGCGCTATGCGATACGCGATATGCGATTCGCGCTTACTCGTCCAGCTCTTCCTGGCCGGCGCGATAGGCCTCGCGGCGGCGCTCCTTGGTGGTTAGGGTGCGCTTGCGGATGCGGTAGGCGACGGGGGTCACCTCCAGCAGCTCGTCGTCGGCCAGGTACTCGATGGCCTCGTCCAGGCTAAAGACCAGAGGCGGGGTCAGCCGCTCGTCGATCTCGCGCGTGGACGAGCGCATGTTGGTGAGGTGCTTTTTCTTGCAGACGTTCACCGCCAAATCGCGGGCGCGGGCGTGCTCGCCCACCACCATCCCCTCATAGACCTCGACGCCGGGGCCGTAAAAGAGCCGCCCGCGCTGCTCGGCGTTTTTCAGGCCAAAGGTGGTGGTGACGCCGTTCTCCCAGACCACCAGCGAGCCATTGGAGCGCCCGTCGATGGCGCCGGCCATGGGCATGTAGGCGTGGAAGAGGCTGTGCATGATCCCCAGGCCGCGGGTGGCGGTGAGAAAGTGGTAGCGGAAGCCCAAGAGCCCGCGGGTGGGCATCAGGTAGGTCAGGTGGACCGCCTGCCCTTCCCCCACGTTGACCATGTTCAGGAGCTGGCCCCGGCGCTGGCCCACCATCTCGACCACCACGCCCAGCGTCTCCGGCACGGTCTCGATATAGACCTCCTCGAACGGCTCCAGCGTCTCGCCCGCTGGCCCGCGCTTGAGCAGCACGGTGGGGCGGGAGACCTGGAACTCGTACCCCTCGCGGCGCATGGTCTCCACCAGGATGGCCAGGTGCAGCTCGCCGCGGCCCGAGACCTCAAAGGCGTCGGCGCTATCGGTGTCGGCGACGCGCAGCGCCACGTTGCGGCGCAGCTCTTCCATCAGCCGCTCCCGCAAGCGGCGGGAGGTCCCCCAGCGCCCCTCGCGCCCGGCAAAGGGCGAGGTGTTGACGCCAAAGGTCATGCGCACCGTGGGCTCTTCCACGTGGATGGCGGGGAGGGCGATGGGCTCGTTGGGGTCGGCCAGCGTCTCGCCGATGGCGATGCCTTGCAGCCCGGCCAGCACAATAATGTCCCCCGCCTGGGCCTCGGGGATCTCGACGCGCTCCAGGCCCTGGTGGGTGTAAAGGTAGCGGGCCTCCTCGGGGAGCATCTGCCCATCCAGGGTCAGGCGGGCCAGCGGCTGCCCGGCGCGCAGGCGCCCGGCGAAAATCCGCCCGACCGAGGTGGTGCCCCGGTACTCGTCATAGCCCAGCGTGGTGACCAGCATCTGGAAGGGGGCGTCCACGTCCACGCGGGGGGCGGGGATGTGGCGGAGGATCGCTTGAAAGAGCGGCTGGAGGTCCGGCCCCAGCGCGGGGGTGACGCCGGCCTGGCCGGTGATGGCGTTGGTATAGACCACGGGGAAATCGGCCTGGTCCTCGGTGGCGCCCAGCTCGATAAAGAGGTCAAAGGTCTCGTCCAGCGTGCGGGACGGCTCGGCGCCCTTGCGGTCCACCTTGTTGATGACCACGATGGCGCGATGGCCCATCTCGAGCGCCTTGCGCAGCACAAAGCGGGTCTGGGGCATGGGCCCCTCGGCGGCGTCCACCAACAGCAGCACGCCGTCCACCATGTTCATCACCCGCTCCACCTCGCCGCCGAAATCGGCGTGGCCGGGGGTGTCCACGATATTGATCTTGACCTGCCCCTGAATCTCGGGATCCCAGATGGTGATGGCGGTGTTTTTGGCCAGGATGGTGATGCCGCGCTCGCGCTCCAGGTCGTTCGAGTCCATGACGCGCTCGGCCACCTGCTGGTTTTCGCGAAAGACGCGGGCCTGCCGCAGCAGCCCGTCCACCAGGGTGGTCTTGCCGTGGTCCACGTGAGCGATGATCGCGATGTTGCGCAGGTCCTTGCGTTCAGTCAGCATAAAACACCATCCGTTATAGGCGCTCCTGAGGGTTTGATGATCCCAGAGACACGACGACCCCGGCCTGGAGTGGCCGAGGTCATTCGGATTTCCGCTCTTTCCCAAGAGTGGTATCATATCAGAAAGCGCGGCTCTTGTCAAATCAGGGGCGCATATCGCGGGGCTTGTGCCAAGTCGGTAGCTGGCTTGGCGCGCCGCCCCGCACGGCGATCAATGCGGCATGGAATGCCGACGCCGTGCTACGCCACCGCGCCCGATGGAATCGGGCTTCCGGGGCCTCCGCGGCG
>JAAYEA010000574.1 GCA_012689325.1 Chloroflexota bacterium | reverse complement strand
GAGGGCTGCTCAGCGTCACCTCCCCTCGCGCCGTGGCCAGCCGTCGCTCGAATCCGTTGAACAGGTCGTTGGGGAGGTTGAGGTGCAGGCCCTTGATCTGATCCACGTAGGTGCGGTGATCGGTCGTGCGGGCATGCTCCAAACCCACGACCGTGTGATCGTCGGGGAGCGCGACGAAGGCGATCTGGTGCACCGCCGATTCCGTGCCGGTGTAGCCCTCCTCGATGCGCACCGCGACGCCCTCCATGATGGCGCCGCAGGTCGCAAAGCCGCCGGGGAAGGCGTGGATGCGCTGCCCCAGGAGCCGGCGATGGGAGCCCGACGCGCCCGGGGCCTCGCCGGGATCGCCATAGAAGCGGATCATGCCGCCCAGGTTCTGCGACCACTCGGCCAGGCGCCCATCGTCCGGCGGCTGGCAGAGCCCTTGCCCCAGGCCGTGGGCGCGCCAGGCGAAGGAAGCCAGCCGCGTGGGGCTGCGATGCAGCGCGGCGCCGTGCTCGGGCTCGCACCAGAACCCGGCTGCGGAGCGCTCGAACGCCCCCGGGGTCGCGGGCCGCAAGGCCTCGCCCGCTTCGTCACGCTCGGCCATCTGGTGGAGATAGGCCCAGAGCATGCCCAGGGCCGCGGCGCGATCGGACTCGAGCCGGCAGTAGTAGTGCTCGTTGGGAAGCAGGCTGGTCAGCCGCCTGCCGTAGAAGCTGCCGTCCCCGTTGAACGACGCCTCCGCCTCGATGAGCGCGAGCTGCGCGTCGATCAGCGCCTCCGCCTGGCCATCGCCCAGGACGCCCACGTAGGGCAGGATAGGCAGCAGGTACTCCTGGCAGTAGGCGTAGCGGACCCGGCTGTCTCCGCCGAGGCGGGCGAGCCGACCATCGGAGAAGACCATGCGGCGCAGCACCTGCCAGAGGTCCATGTTGTGGTGGTAGAGCGACTCGGGGATCGGCCACCCGCGGGCTCGCAGGTCAAAGTGGAGGATCGCGGCGTTGGAGAGGCAGATGGCCATGTAGCCGACGTTCAGGTAGCCGTGATGATCCAGGGCGTAGTGCGGGAAAAAGTTGTCGCCGACGTGCCACTCCCGGATCGGCTTGCCCGCGACGAGGCGGTCGTCCTGGGCGTCCGCCGAGACGCTGATGGCGTTGAGGAGAAAGCGGTGCGCCTGCTCCTGCCACTCCCTGGCGTGCGCGTGCTCCGGGTACATCATGGAGGCGCGCCAGAGGACCGCGCCGTTCCACAGGTTGGACTCGGGCCGGTTCTGCCCCTCGGCGGCCCACCTCCCCGCCCGGACGCCCTGGAGATGATGCAGCTCGTACTCGTAGCAGATCCAGTCGGCCTCGCTGGTGAGGACGCGCCGCAGGCCGTCCCGGTCCGGCTCTTGCAGGTAGGAGTCGAGAAGGTACACGCCGTACATCATGCGCTCGACGCCCAGCCCGCTGATCCAGGTATGGCCCCACTGGCGATTGTCGGTGCAGTGGTACGCCCCGGAGAGGTGGCTGGCCAGGCTGAAGCGCAGCGCGGCCAGCGCCCGCGCCCGCGCTTGATCGCAGAGCGCCGGGTCCGCCCCCTCCATCCGCGGCCCGAGGGCCGCGAGGGCGGCCATGGCGCCGACGTACTTTTGGTTCGTCTGCACGCCCCACGAGTCGTAGCCGGTGCCGTAACAGCCGAGCTCGGGCTCGTCGGGCATGGGATACCAGGAGCGCTCCGCGGCGACCGCCCATCGCCGGAGGAGGCGCGCGCAGCGTCGCTGATACCCATCCAGCCGTGTGCCTGGCAATGGTGCCATCGGGCCTCCTCCGCGATGCGTGGCCTGGTCATGTAGCCCACAAGGGATTCCCCCAAGGGCAAGCCCTCGGGGGAATCCGCAGTGAGGGCGCGGCGAGCCTTTCGGCGCGCTAGCTCTGTCTGATGAAGTACTGCTCGGTGTTGGTGTTGGCCGGCGAAAAGTAGGCGTAATCGCTGATGGCCTGCTCAGGGACGTTGCGGAAGTTGTTCTTGACCAGGACCACCTCGGGCGGGGCCGTGCAGATGCCGATATAGTACAGGTTCTTTATGTTGATCTCGAGCATCTGGCGGAAGATCCGCGTCCAGTCCTCCATGTTGCTGGAGGCCCTGAACTCGTCGCGGAGCTTGTAGAGCTCGACCAGGTCGCCGGTGGGCTCGACGCCCTTCGCGCCGCCCGTATCCCACCACTCCGCTTCCTTCGTGCGGGTGCCTTCGCGCCCGCTGTGCCAGTTCATGCCCGCGGTCAGCAGGGGGTTGCAGGCGGCATCCGCCGACCACGGCGTCACGTCATAGTCGTCCGCATCCACCAGTTGCGTGCGGAGCTGGCGGTCGACTTCCTTGGTCGTGAGCTCGATGCCGAGCTTTTTCCAGTGCGCCGTCAGGAGCTCGCCGGTGTCGGCCCAGGAGCCGAACACCGTGGCGTACAGCCACTGCATGGAGAGTCGCGCGCCATCCGGACGCAGGCGGTAGCCCTCCGCGTCCCGCTTGCTGATGGTGCCGATCTCATCCAGGTAGGCGTTTGCTTTGTCCACGTCGTACTCGGTCATGAACTTGGCCCACTCCTCCCAGTAGAAGGGCGACTCGGGCCTGGTGCTCACCTGGCTCGGCTCGGTGACGCCCAGGAAGATGGCCTGGATGATCTCCTGGCGGTCGATGCCCAGCGATAGCGCAAAGCGGAACCGCTTGTCGTTGTACAGCGCGTTGAGGATGGGGTCCTTGTGGTGCGCATTGAGCCAGACCACGGTATCGGTGGCATAGCCCCGGTCCCACTGCAGGATCCGGTAATCGCCTTTCTCCCGGTTCTCCATGTAG